>CALWBA010000197.1 GCA_944375815.1 uncultured Lachnospiraceae bacterium
CGTTATTCCATGCGCACGTTAAAAGCAATGGAATTTGCCAATAATAGAAAGGCTAAGGTCATAGCGATTACGGACAGCATTCACTCCCCGATGAATCTCTATTCTTCCTGCAACCTTATTGCGCGAAGTGATATGGCCTCCATTGTGGACTCTCTGGTGGCTCCTTTGAGTGTCATCAACGCGCTTGTCGTCGCACTGTGTATGCGTAAGCAGAGCGAGGTTATGAGAACGCTTGAGAGCATGGAGAAGATCTGGGATGAATATCAGGTCTACAGCAGCGATGAGATCAACTATATTGATGAGAGAATCAAAATAAAATTCCCCGGGGAGGGAGGCAAGCCATGAGCAAAGTACTGATGATCGGCGGAGGAGCCGCCGGCATGATGGCATCTATTTTTGCCGCGGAGGCAGGACATGAGGTACACGTTTTTGAGCAGAATGAAAAGCTGGGAAAGAAGCTTTTTATCACAGGAAAGGGAAGATGTAATTTTACAAACGACTGCCCGGTCGAGGATCTGTTTAAAAATGTAGTCACAAATCCCAAATTCCTTTACAGTGCATTCTACGGCTTTGACAGTCAGCAGGCCATCCGCTTCTTTGAGGATCTGGGTGTGCGTACCAAGACAGAGCGCGGAGGGAGAGCTTTTCCCGCATCGGATCATTCCTCGGATATTATCCTGGCCATGGAACGCCGGATGAAAGCGCTCGGCGTGAAAATTCATCTGAAAAGCAAAGTTGTTTCCGTCTGTGTGCATGACGGTGCGGTCACGGGTGTTATTCTGGAGAACGGGGCAAACATCCCGGGAGACAGGATTCTGGTTGCGACAGGCGGTATCAGTTATCCGACAACCGGAGCAACCGGGGACGGATACCGTTTTGCTGAAGAGACAGGGCACACGGTAAAAGAACCTGCGCCTTCTCTGGTGCCTCTGGTCACGGAGGAAGATTATATCCCAAGACTTCAGGGGCTGGCGCTTAAAAATGTGCAGCTCACCGTTTTGGACGGCAGGAAGAAAGTATTTGACGAGTTCGGTGAAATGCTTTTTACACATTGCGGAATCAGCGGTCCGCTTGCACTTTCCGCAAGCGCTTATGCCGGAAAACGGCTTGAAAAAAATCCTCTCAGGGCGCAGATCGATCTGAAGCCGGCTTTGAGTGAAGAACAGCTGGATGCCCGTCTGCTGCGCATGTTTGAAGAGGCAAAAAACAGACAGTTCAAAAATTCGCTGCAGGGACTTTTCCCCGCAAAGCTGACGCCTGTAATGATTGAGCTGTCCGGGATTCCGGAAGAGAAAAAAGTAAATGAGATCTCCCGCCAGGAACGGCAGAGCTTTGTACACCTGATCAAGACATTTCCGTTTACGATTACGGGAACCGGTGAATATAAAGAAGCGATTATCACCCGAGGCGGCGTCTCTGTCCGCGAGATAGATCCCAAGACCATGCAGTCCAAACGTGTAAGCGGTCTGTTCTTTGCCGGAGAGGTTCTCGATGTAGATGCCGTAACCGGAGGCTACAACCTCCAGATCGCCTGGTCGACCGCATATGCGGCGGCACATGCGTTTTGAAAAAATACAAGGAGGAAAAATCATATATGACTTACAACATTGCGATAGACGGTCCGGCAGGAGCCGGAAAAAGTACAATCGCCAGACAGGTTGCCCGCGCACTGGGCTACATTTATGTGGATACCGGGGCGATGTACCGCGCGATGGCGCTGCATATCCTGAAACAGGGAATCGATCCGAAAGATGCCGATGCGGTTGCGCAGGCGTGTAAAGGGGCGGATATCGACATCCGCTATGAAAACGGCGAGCAGCAGATTATCCTGAACGGGGAAAATGTGACCGGAGAACTCCGCAGAGAGGAAGTCGGCAATACTGCGTCCCGGACTTCCGTGTACGGATGTGTGAGGGAGAAACTTACCCAGCTTCAGAAAGATCTTGCAGGGCGCGAAAACGTCGTGATGGATGGAAGGGATATAGGCACCAGCGTACTGCCGGCTGCACAGGCCAAGATTTACCTGACTGCCAGTTCTCGAACCCGTGCCGAGCGCCGCTGCCTGGAACTGAAGCAGAAAGGTATAGAGGGAAATATTGATGAGATAGAGGCGGATATCAATGAGCGCGACTACCGCGATATGCACCGGGAAATCTCACCTCTGTGCCAGGCGGCAGATGCACATCTGGTGGATTCCTCAGAAATGACGATCGATGAGGTCACAGACGCAATTCTCTCAATCTGCCGCAATGCCGGATGCCGCTAGAGGACAGGAGGTAGTGCCATGAAAGTGACGACTGCAAAGACAGCCGGGTTTTGTTTCGGCGTGCGGCGTGCCGTGGATACCGTCTATGAGCAGGCGGAAAACTGCGGAGGTCCGGTCTACACATATGGACCGATCATACACAATGAGACCGTGGTCGAAGATCTTGAGAAACGAGGTGTGCGTGTAATCAACGGTCCCGGGGAGCTGAGACAGCTCAAAGAAGGTACGGTGATTATCCGGTCCCACGGCGTAGAGAAAGCAATTTATGATGAGATTGAACGTCTGGGACTTCGCTGTGTGGATGCAACGTGTCCGTTTGTAAAAAAGATTCACAGAATTGCAGAGCGGGAGAGCCGGGCAGGCCGCCATATAGTCATCATCGGGAATGAAGGACATCCGGAAGTGGAGGGAATCAAGGGCTGGTGCGAGGGCAGTGTGACCGTCATTTCAACCCCTGAAGAAGCCGAAAAATTCACTCTTTCTGAGGGCAGTAAGGTGTGCATCGTGTCACAGACGACATTTAACTACAACAAATTTCAAGAATTAGTTGAAATTTTTCTCAAAAAGAGTTATGATATTAGTGTTTTAAATACAATCTGCAACGCTACGGAAGAGCGCCAGCGCGAAGCCCGCAGTATTGCAAAACAGGTGGACGCTATGATTGTCATCGGTGGCAGGAGTAGCTCGAATACGCAGAAGCTTTACGAGATTTGCAGGAAAGAATGTAAAAATACTTACTATATACAGACACTCGTTGATTTGGATTCAAAGCCTTTTCAATCTATTGGTCACGTAGGTATTACAGCAGGGGCGTCTACCCCAAATAAAATAATTGAGGAGGTTCAAAAACATGTCAGAATTAAGTTTTGAACAAATGCTGGATGAATCATTTAAAACAATCAGAAACGGAGAAGTAGTCGAGGGTACTGTCATCGACGTCAAAGAAGATGAAATCATCTTAAATATTGGCTACAAGGCAGATGGTATTCTTACACGCAATGAATATACCAACGAGGCAAACCTCGATCTGACAACCGTAGTAAAACCGGGCGACAAGATGGAAGTTAAGGTTCTGAAGGTAAACGACGGTGAGGGACAGGTACTCCTGACCTATAAGAGACTGGCTGCCGAGAAAGGCAACAAGAGATTAGAGGAAGCTTTCGAGAATAAAGAAGTACTCAAGGCAAAAGTAACACAGGTATTAAACGGCGGTTTAAGCGTAGTGATCGACGAGGCCAGAATCTTTATCCCGGCCAGCCTGGTATCCGACGTATATGAGAAGGATTTAACAAAGTATGCAGATCAGGAGATCGAGTTTGTAATCACTGAGTTCAATCCGAGAAGAAGAAGAATCATCGGTGACAGAAAGCAGCTGATCGCCGCTGAGAAAGCAAAACTGCAGGAAGAGCTGTTCACAAGAATCCATGCAGGCGACACTGTAGAGGGTGTAATCAAGAATGTTACAGACTTTGGTGCTTTCATCGACCTGGGCGGAGCAGACGGACTGCTGCATATCTCTGAGATGTCCTGGGGCAGAGTAGAGAATCCGAAGAAAGTCTTCAAGGTAGGCGAGAAGCTTACAGTTCTGATTAAAGATATCAACGGCGACAAGATCGCATTAAGCCTTAAGTTCCCGGAGCAGAATCCGTGGCTGAACGCTTCTGAGAAGTATGCGATCGGTACCGTAGTAACAGGTAAAGTTGCACGTATGACAGACTTCGGCGCATTCGTTGAGCTGGAGCCGGGCGTAGATGCACTGCTTCACGTATCTCAGATTTCCAGAGAGCACGTTGAGAAGCCGGCAGATGCACTCAAAGTAGGACAGGAGATCACTGCTAAGGTTGTAGACTTCAATGAGGAAGACAAGAAGATCAGCCTGAGCATGAAAGTTCTGGAGAAGGCTTCTGAGGAAGAAGAATAAAGAGAATAAAATAATCAGAGATATAGATCCTGATTCAGTTAAGGGGCTGGCGCACTAGTTATTCAGTGCGCCGGCCCCTTTCAGCACTGCCAGCATATATTCCTTCAGTTTTTCAGTATCTTTCAGCAGTTCTTCCGTGGCAGGCGTCCAGTACGTCTTGTCACGATGATCTTTCTTCAATACGGGTGAGAGTATTTTAGAAGGCTGGGGCAGAAAAACCCCCTCTACTTTCTGATAACAGTTTGACGCCTTTGCCTGCTGCCTGTATTCTTTATCCACATAGATTCCGACACTTTTATGAATGGCACAGTCTTCCAGCGGCAGATAGAAATAGTCTCTGCAGTTGGGATAAAACAGTTTTCTCACCCCTTTCTGCGCATGTACCGTAAGTTCCCCTCCTTTTTCTCCCAGACGGAGATGATAGGATTCATATGACGTTTCAAGCGGCTGAGGAATCGTATAGCCCGGATATGTAAAACTCAGATGAAGGTTTCTGTCTGCATCGAGATGAGCGCCGGCAAGTGTTACTTCACCTGCAAATACACGCAGATATTCCAGGATCGGAAGAATATGCAGCATCCCCTCCAGGTCTTCGGCGTTGTGCAGAAGAAGACACTGCAGCAGATGTTCATCGGCAGTGAGCAGATAGTCCTGGTAAATTTTGACGAGTTCCCCTCCGGAGAAAGGATCTTCCCGGTAAAAATTTAAAAAAATTTCGACATCTTTCTGCTTCAGTTGTGAAATGTTTATCAAATTTTTCAGGGGGCGGATTCTGCGGTACAGATCGATGCTTTCCAGTCGCTTCAGACAGTTTTCCATCTCGTAAAAAGCATACTTATGTGCCAGATACGGCAGATCAAAGCTGTCCCCATTGTAGTGTACGAGACGCTCATAAGAGGCAGATACAGCGGCAAACTCCTGTAAAAGCATCTCCTCTTCCGAAGGCTTTTCGGCCAGATACTGTGTCAGTAAGAAGGCATCACCTTCCAGTGCCGCGACACCGATCTCATAGAGATATGAGTGCTTCCAGTACAGTCCGGTGGTCTCTATATCGAAGAAAAGGGTGGGGATGTCGCTGCGAAATTCCGCTGGTATGTATAATGTCTGCATAGAAATTGATTTTTTATTAACAATCATTAGAATTGCACTCCTTTTTGAAATTGTATATAATTATAAATGAAATCAGGCAAAAAAAACAGATAGAATTTTGAATTTGCCTGCGGCTGTGCGATACCCGGCGCGACGGTGCCGGGTATATCATATGCGACTAAAAGGAAAGGAGGACTACATATGGGGCTTTTAACATTTAAGGGCGGAATACATCCATATGACGGGAAAGCGCTTTCCAAGGATAAGCCGGTCCGCAGGCTTCTTCCCAAAGGACTGCTTGTATATCCACTGTCCCAGCATATCGGGGCGCCCGCAAAGCCTGTAGTGAAAAAAGGAGATCATGTATTGGCCGGTCAGGTAATCGCAGAGGCAGGAGGTTTCGTGTCGGCGCCGATTCATGCATCCGTCTCCGGAACTGTCAAGGGAATTGAGGACAGGCTCACCAATGTAGGAACAATGGCATCGTGTATTGTTGTGGAGAATGACGGCGCCTATGAATCTGTGGAGTATCATCCTGCGGATCCGGAGAAACTCTCCAAGGAGGAGATTCTGACCCGCATCCGTGAGGGAGGCGTTGTCGGAATGGGCGGAGCCGGATTCCCCACACATGTCAAGCTTGCGCCGAAAGAGCCTGACAAGATCGACTATGTGCTCGTAAACGGAGCGGAGTGCGAGCCGTATCTGACAAGTGACTACCGCAGGATGCTGGAGGAGCCGGAGCTGATCGTGGGAGGACTTAAGATCATGCTGCGCCTGTTTGATAACGCAAAGGGATATATATGCGTGGAAGACAATAAGCAGGACTGTGCTGAGAAGCTTCGCCAGGCATGTCAGGGAGAGAGCAGGATAGAAGTAAAGGTCGTGAAGACAAAGTACCCGCAGGGAGCAGAACGCATGATGATCTATGCTGCCACGGGAAGGAAGATAAATTCCTCCATGCTTCCGGCTGATGCCGGCTGTGTGCTTGACAATGTAGACACGGTTGTGGCGATATATAAGGCAGTGGCTCTTGGTCAGCCTCTGATGCACCGCATTGTGACAGTCACCGGAGATGCGATCCGCAATCCGCAGAATTTCTGTGTCTGCACAGGTACGAACTACGCGGAGCTTATTGATGAGGCAGGAGGATTTGACGTGGAACCGCAGAAGATCATTTCCGGAGGCCCGATGATGGGATTTGCCTTATATGATCTGAACATTCCGGTAACGAAGACATCTTCCGCAGTGCTCTGTATGAAAGAGGACATAGTAAGTCAGACAGAGCCCAGTGCCTGCATTAACTGCGGACGCTGCGCAGATGTCTGTCCGGGCAGAGTGCTTCCCGGAAAGCTGGCTGTTTTTGCCGAGCATCATGATGAGGAGAATTTCCTTAAGTATAACGGTCTGGAGTGCTGTGAATGCGGCTGCTGCAGTTATATCTGCCCGGCGCGCCGCCCGCTGACTCAGGCGATTAAGTCCATGCGCAAGATCGCACTTGCGCACCGGAAGAAATAGGAGGAAATAAGAATGGAAAAACTGCGAGTATCCTCCAATCCGCATGACCGGTCGCGGGTAACCACGAACCAGATCATGCTGATGGTAGTGATTGCATTACTTCCGGCAACTGTGTTCGGAATCTTTAATTTTGGTCTGAATGCATTTCTGCTGACAGTCATTTCGATTGTCACCTGTGTTCTGACTGAGGGTATTTATGAAATACTGATGCACAAAAAGCTGACGATAACGGATTTCAGTGCTGTTGTAACCGGACTTCTGCTGGCACTGAACCTTCCGCCCGAGGCTCCATGGTGGATCCCGATCCTGGGAGGTGTATTTGCGATTCTGATCGTGAAGCAGCTCTTCGGCGGACTGGGACAGAACATCATGAACCCGGCGCTTGCAGCGAGATGCTTCCTGCTTCTGTCCTTTACAGGCATTATGACGGACTTCTCCGTATCCTCGTACGCGCAGAAGCATATTCTGGATGCAGCGTCCGGATCGGATGCCGTATCGAGTGCTACATTACTGGCACAGATCAAGTCAGGGACTGCTGTGGACGGCACCATGCTTCTGGATATGTTTGTGGGAAATATCCGGGGCACAATCGGTGAGACCTCAGCGATTGCTCTTCTGATCGGAGGTATCTTCCTTGTAGCAATGAAGATTATAAGTCTTCGCATCCCGCTTACATATATTGGAAGCTTTGCTGTATTTTATGTGATTTTCGGCGGCCATGGCATTGATCCGATGTATCTGGCAGCAGAGCTCTGCGGCGGAGGACTTATGCTTGGCGCGTGGTTTATGGCTACTGACTATGTGACGGCACCCGTTACACGGAGCGGACAGATTGTCTATGGAGTGATTCTCGGAATTCTGACCGGTATTTTCCGTGTGTTCGGCGGCTCAGCGGAGGGAGTATCCTACGCGATTATCTTCTCCAACCTGCTTGTACCGCTGATTGAGCGTGTGACTGTACCGAAAGCATTCGGCAAAGGAGGGAAGCGGCATGAATAAACTGATCAAAGACGCACTTGCCCTGACAGCGATCACGGTAGTCTCCGGACTTCTTTTGGGACTGGTATACGGGATCACAAAGGAGCCGATTGCAAAACAGCAGGAGAAGACACAGATGGAAGCGTATCAGGAAGTATTTCCGGATGCGGAGAGCTTTGAGGACTATATAGACGCAGGCGATGAGACCATGCGCAGTGTGCTTGACGAGAACGGATTTGAAGCACAGGAGATCGATAAGATGGTTAAGGCCATCGGTGCTGACGGGAGCCAGCTGGGCTTTGTTGTGACTGTAACGACCTCAGAGGGATACGGCGGAGATATCCAGTTTACAATGGGTGTCTCAGAGGACGGAACGCTGAACGGAATTTCCATCCTGTCCATCGGTGAAACCCCCGGTCTGGGTATGAAGGCGGATACGGATGAATTTAAGAGTCAGTTCGTCGGAAAGAATGCCGAAGTGCTCCGATATACCAAGACCGGCGCAGCAGCGGATGATGAGATTGACGCTTTAAGCGGCGCCACAATCACTACAAACGCAATGACAAACGGCGTCAATGCCGGTCTGTGCGCATTCCGCGAAGCAATGAAGGGAGGAATTGAGTGATGAAACCGAATACACCTGCCGAGCGTCTCTTCAATGGTCTGATTAAAGAAAATCCGACTTTTGTCATGATGCTGGGAATGTGTCCCACACTGGCTGTCACGACGTCGGCAATGAACGGGCTTGGAATGGGACTTACGACGATGGTCGTGCTCACAATGTCCAACATGATTATTTCGCTGCTCAGAAAAGTAATCCCCGACGGCGTGCGTATGCCGGCATTTATCGTAGTCGTAGCCTCCTTCGTAACGATTGTACAGTTCCTTCTGGAAGGATTCATACCGGCGCTGTATGCATCGCTGGGAATTTATATTCCTCTGATCGTAGTTAACTGTATCATTCTGGGAAGAGCGGAGGCGTATGCTTCCAAGAATAAAGTGATCCCGTCCATCTTTGACGGTATCGGCATGGGACTTGGATTCACTCTCGGACTTACAAGCATCGGTATTTTCCGTGAGATTCTGGGTGCCGGACAGATCTTCGGCTTTCAGATTATGCCGTCTTCCTATGAATCGATTACAATCTTTATTCTTGCGCCCGGAGCATTCTTTGTGCTTGCGATGCTGGTAGCACTTCAGAACAAGCTTAAGATGAAGAAGGATCCAAAGGCAGAAACAGGGTGCGGCTCCGGCTGTGCATCCTGCACCAACAGCGCCTGCGGCGGCAAGCTGCTGAATTCGGACAAATAAGGGGGTAGTAACGTGAAAGAATTGTTAATCATCGCGATTGGCTCGGCAATCGTCAACAACGTGGTGTTAAGCCAGTTCCTCGGATTATGTCCGTTTCTCGGCGTATCCAAGAAAATCGAGACTGCTGCCGGTATGGGAGGTGCCGTTATCTTCGTGCTGACGCTGTCCTCCTTTGTGACAAGCCTGGTATACAGCTTTATCTTAGTACCAACGGATCTTGTATATCTGCAGACAATCGTATTCATTCTCGTAATCGCCGCTCTGGTACAGCTTGTGGAGATGGTTTTAAAGAAAATGATGCCCGCACTGTATAAGAGCCTCGGCGTCTATCTGCCGCTGATTACAACGAACTGTGCTGTACTCGGTATTGCGATCATCAATGTACAGAAGGAGTACAATGTACTTGAGGGAACTGTAAACGGATTTGCGACAGCAGTCGGTTTTACGATCTCGATCATCCTGATGGCAGGACTTCGAGAAAAGATTGAATATAATGACATACCGAAACCATTTCAGGGAATGCCTATTGTTCTTCTGACAGCAGGACTGATGTCCATCGCATTCTTTGGATTTTCCGGTCTGATATAAGGAGGAAACGTAAATGATAGGTTTAATCGTTGCATCCGCTTTAGTTGTGGGCGGAACCGGTCTGATCATCGGACTTCTCCTGGGCGTGGCGGGAAAGAAATTCGCGGTGGAAACGGATGAGCGGGAAGTACTCGTAAGGGAGCAGCTTCCGGGAAATAACTGCGGCGGCTGCGGATATCCGGGCTGCGACGGTCTGGCTGCGGCAATCGCTTCAGGAAAAGCGCCTGTGAATGCCTGTCCTGTCGGAGGAGCGACAGTGGCAAAGGCAATCGGAGCGATCATGGGTGAAGAGGTTGAAGAAGGCGTTCGTATGAGAGCATACGTGAAGTGTTCCGGAGATTGTGAAAAGGCGAAGGAGAATTTCACGTACAATGGCGTTGAGGACTGCGAGATGATGGCATTTATCCCGGGAGGCGGTCCTAAAGCATGCCGCTACGGCTGCCTTGGTTATGGAGAGTGTGTAAAGGCGTGCCCGTTTGATGCCATTCATATTGTAAACGGTATCGCAGTGGTGGACAAAGAAGCATGTAAAGCATGCGGCGCCTGTGTCTCCAAGTGTCCGCGTCACTTAATCGAGCTTATTCCTTATTCCCAGAATGTAACTGTGGCATGCAGCTCAAAAGATAAAGGCAAGACAGTGATGGACTCCTGTTCTGTAGGATGCATCGGCTGCAAGAAATGCGAGAAGACATGCCCTAACGACGCAATTCATGTGACTGACAATGTGGCACACATTGATTACGAGAAGTGTACGAATTGCGGAGCCTGCAGGTCAGCGTGCCCGCGGAACTGTATTTTATAGGGATGAGTAAAAAGTATGAAGACAGGACATAACCGCAGTGCTGTCCGGATACTGATACTTGCAGCAGTGCTGCTTGCAGCGGCAGCAGCGTGTGCCGCCATGTATCAGTATGTATCCAAAAAAGAAGAACCCCTGACAAGACAGGGGTTCTTCTTTGATACGGCAGTCACAGTCACAATTTACGGAACGAAAGAAGAAGAGATTCTGGATGGAGTATTTTCCATCTGCACAGATCTGGAAAATACATTCAGCCCTTCCCTTGAGGGAAGTGAGCTGTATCGTATCAATCACAGGGACTCACAGCAGATGGAAGTCTCCGACGATATGGCAGAGGTAGTGAAGCTGGGAATTCAGTGGTATACACTCACGGGCGGAAAGCTGGACTTTACAGTTGCACCGCTGCTGGCACTCTGGGATTTTAAGGCCGAGGATCCTCACGTCCCGGATGCGGAGAGTATTGAGGAAGCTCTGGCGCATGTAGATGGTTCAGCAGTCCATCTGGAAGGAAATATCATCAGCTTTGACAGGGAGGACATCCAGCTCGACTTTGGAGCATTTGTCAAAGGATATGCTGCGGACAGGATCAAGGAATATCTGAAGGAACAGGGAGTAAGCAGCGGGATGATCGACCTTGGGGGAAATATCCTGGCGATCGGTGCCAAGCCGGACGGAAGTCCATGGAAAATCGGTATCCAGAAGCCTTTTGCCGCCCGCAATGAAACGTCACGCGTGCTGGAGTGTACGGACAGGTCTGTAGTGTCCTCGGGTGTCTATGAGAGGTATTTTGAACAGGACGGTGTGATTTACAGCCATATCCTGGATCCGGATACAGGATACCCCGTGGAAAACGGATTATGGCAGGCAACCATCGTATCGGAGAGTTCCGCTCTGGGCGATGCCTTAAGCACCTCGTGCATGCTGCTCGGCAGGACCGAAGGAGAGAGGCTTGCAGAGGAGACAGGCGCTGAGGCTGTTTACTGGGAGGAATCAGATATATGAAAAGAAAGAGAACCAGACATCTGGAATTTATTATGGGAGACATATTAGCGCTCGAACTGGCAGTTTTTATTGCTTTTTATCTGTCTGCGGAGAGCATGGATGTACTGCTCTTAAACGGTGTCCAGGTGGGGTTTTTCTCTGCCATACTGATGCTGTGTATCATTTTTTTTCAAGATGGATATAATAATATACTCAGACGCGGATACCTGGTGGAAACAGGATGCGTATTCAGAGTGATGGCTACCGTCTGGGCAATTGAGCTGGTCTATCTTTTTCTCACAAAATCAGAAATTTTGTATACGCGCAGGATACTTGCCGCAGTCTGGGTGCTGAGTACTCTCTTTATCTGCATAGAACGAATAATGATGAAGAAGCTGCTGCGCTGGCGTTTCTCCCGGATAGAATACGCGAGCAACGTGCTCGTCATTGCATGTGAGAACCAGGCGGATACAATTCTGGAAAAGCTTTCCGCAAGTGGATTTTCATCATTTTATATCAAAGCCGTCTGCATAATAGGAAATCAGGGAGGTCATATATCGGATCGTGACGGTACGATTACCGAAATTCATGAAGATGAGCTGATGGAGTATGTGACGGCGAATGTCATTGATGAAATTGTAATCAGCATTCCGGATGACCCGCAGAAAGAGGAGATTCTGACAAAGCGTTTTTTAAATATCGGAATTGTAGTACATATTTATATCGAGCAGCATGT
>CALWBA010000198.1 GCA_944375815.1 uncultured Lachnospiraceae bacterium
TCAAGCTGCAGCTTTCCGGAGTCAACTCCAACTTCAATAACTTTATCTTTGCCGAGTACATTCCGGTTCTGGTTAGCGGTAATTATGTTCTTATTTGCGAACTCATTGGAACCGTATACAGCAACCAGATCTTTCTTGCCAAGGATCTTCTGTGCTACAGTAACACACTCTGCATCCTGAACGTTTGCCGGGATACCAACTTCCATGATAACCTTTGCGCCGTCAGCCTTGAGATTAAACTTGTCGTGTCCTTCGATTGCAATTTTGCCCTCTCCTACGAGCTCTACCATTCTGTCAAGGAATCCCTGAGTACGGTCTACGATAGACTGAGAGTTTGCCTCCTGTGAGATAACACCGATTCTTACGGTATCAGCAGGATCTGTAATCTTATCCTTAATCAGTTCATACATCTCATCTGCTGCCATGCTTCCTGCTGCATAGTTGTCTGTAGCTGCGTTTGCAACTACTGCGCCTTCCGGTGCATCCGGAACACCTGAGTCAAATCCTACAATCGGAATGCCGGCTGCCATTGCCTGGTTGATCGGGTCAAGAGATGCAGCGGTATCAAGAGCTGCAAGGCAGATTGCATCCGGTTTTTTGTTGATTGCGTTCTTAATCTGCTCTACCTGCTCTGCAACGTCTGTCTCTGACTTCGGTCCTACAAAGTTATCTGCCGGGTTCTCTTTTAATCCAAGATCCTCACCAGCCTGCTGTGCACCAAGTTTAACAGCTTTCCAGAAGTCGTGCTGGAATCCTTTTGCAACAACCTGAATCTTGATGCCGCTGTAATCGCCGCTTCCGCCCTCATTATCTGTTGCTGCGTCATCTGCATCCGCTGCATCAGCTGCGTCTGTGTTATCTGTATTCTCTGTCTTATCTGTTGTAGTGCTTGTCGTCTCCTCTTTTTCACCGCAAGCTGCCATTGAGAATGCCATTGCTCCTGTTAAGATGAGTGCTAATACCTTTCTTTTCATGTGATAAAACCTCCTTATACTTTATATAACGGGTACGCCCGCTATGTTTCTGTGAGTTATTATCCGCGCTTTCTTCTGTTGAGCACGTCCATAAATACTGCAAAGATCAGTACAAAACCTGTGATAAACAGCTGATAATGCGGCTGCAGTCCTACGAACGGAAGTCCGGTTTTTAATACTGCCATGATAAATACACCAATCAGAGTTCCGGAAATGGAACCAACGCCTCCGGAAAGAGATGTACCGCCGATTACTACACCAGCGATTGCATCCAGCTCGAATCCGTTTCCTGTACCAGGCATCAGTGTCGGATAAATTGCCGCATAGGAAATTCCTGCAAGTGCTGCAAACAGTCCGCTGATTACAAATGCAAGTGTTTCCCATTTTACAACGTTTACGCCGGAAAGTCTCGTTGCTTCTTTGTTGCTTCCAAGAGCCAGGATGTAACGTCCGCTGCGTGTCTTGTTCAGGAAAACTGCCATTACAACTGCAAGGATAATCAGAAGAATAAATCCTGTCGGAATACCTGCCAGCATGGAGTCAGGCAGATTCTGTGACTGCAGTTTAAAAATATTCTTATACCACGCGCCCTCTGCATTTCCTGTCGGGAATGTCACAGATGCTGTGTTGGTTACGATGGAACCAAGACCTCTGGTGATCATCATAGTACCAAGCGTTGCAATGAATGCCGGAAGCCCCATGACTGATACCATCAGACCATTTGCAAGTCCGAATAAAGCACCGATCACCAGAATGATGATCAGACAGAGCACCATCGGAACACCCTTCTGAAACAGTGTGCCGCCGATCAGCGCACAGCAGATACATACGGTTCCGATTGACAGGTCAATACCGCCTGTAATGATGACGAACGTAACACCGATCGCCATAAATCCAATGTAGTACAGTGAGTCAAAAATGCTGACTACTGTAGAATACTGTAGAAATCCTTCTCCGAATATACTGAAAAATACGAACAGAACAACCAGCGCAATGACCGCAGCCAGCTTCTGTGTTCCCAGTGAATTTTTTGCCTTCATACCTTTTCTCCTCCCGTTATTCTCTCAATGTTGCCGCATGCATGATGCTCTCCTGCGTCGCCTTCTCGATCGGTATCTCGCCGGTCTTTCTGCCTTCGCACATCACCACAATGCGGTCGCTCATACGGAGGACTTCCGTCAGCTCTGAGGAGATCATGATGATCGACTTGCCCTCCTTCACCAGCTCGTTCATCAGCGCGTAAATTTCACTCTTAGCGCCGACATCTATGCCTCTCGTGGGCTCGTCAAAGATCAGAATATCGCAGTCACGCGCAAGCCATTTTGCAATAACTACCTTCTGCTGATTTCCTCCGGAGAGATTTCTCACCATCTGATCTACGGAAGGCGTTTTTGTCTTAAGCTCATTTACATACTTCTGCGTAACTTCCCGTTCCTTTTTCTTGTTAATAAAGAGGCCGGACGTGAATTTCTCCAGACATGCCAATGTCGTATTTTCCGCTACGCTCTTTCCTATGATGCAGCCGAATCGCTTTCTGTCCTCAGAAAGATATCCTATGCCGTATTTTACTGCATCCTGCGGACTTTTGATATCAACTTTCTTGCCGTTTATGTAAATATCTCCGCTCTCTTTTTTATCAGCTCCGAACAGTGCTCTCGCCGTTTCCGTACGGCCTGCGCCCATCAGTCCGGAGAAACCGAGGATTTCACCTTTTCTAAGTTCAAAGCTTACATCGCGCACCATCTTGCCAGCATTTAAGTGTTCCACTTTCAGCACAACAGGGGCGTCCGCAGGTACGCTGCTCTTTTCCTTTGGATCCTCGTATACAACACGTCCTACCATCATGTTGATAATGTCGTCCTTTGTGGACTCGGCGGTAATAAGTGTTCCCACATATTCGCCGTCACGCATAACTGTTACGCGGTCTGTGATTCGCTTAATCTCATCCATACGGTGTGATATGTAGATAATGCCGATGTTCTTGCTTCTCAGATCTTTGATGATCTCAAACAGATCGTTGATCTCCGCATCCGTCAGTGCAGCGGTCGGCTCGTCAAATACAATAACCTTGGCATCCTTGGAAATTGCCTTTGCGATCTCGCACATCTGCTGTTTTCCTACAGTCAGTCTGCCCATTGTCTCGCTTGGATCAATACTGATCTTCAGTCTTTCGAACAGCTTTGCAGCCTCTCTTTCCATCTCACGGTCGTTGATAATCTTTCCCTTCATCTTCTCTCTTCCGATAAAGATGTTCTGAGCAACCGTCAGATGATTCATCATATTGAGCTCCTGATGTACGATTGAGATGCCCGCATCCTGGGACTCTCTGGGATTTGTAAATTCTACTTCCTTACCCTCGTAGACGATACTGCCCGCATCTTTGGAATAAATACCGGTCAGAACCTTCATCAACGTAGATTTGCCCGCGCCGTTCTCGCCCATCAGTGCGTGAACCTCTCCTTTGCGAAGCTCCAGCTCCACATTCTTGAGCGCGTGGACACCCGGGAAGGATTTGTCAATCCCTTTCATTTTCAAAATGACTTCTCCCACGTCCTCACCTTCCATTCTTTTTGTATTGTTCTCTCGCAGCTTGTCTTTATTATATTCCGACACTTTCAGAAAATTAATGGAAAATCTTCTGAAAAAAGGTTAAAAATTTACACGCAGGTAAATTTTTAACCTTTTTCCTAACTGCTATTGTTTACTGTCAAACGGAAAGAGTATCTTCTGATTTTCCTCTACATTCAGATTGCTTCTTGTGATCAGCTTTGTTCCTGAATTCGTACGTTTTTCTACAGGTTTGCCCTGGATCAGCTTCACGGCATCCTCCATTGCAATATATCCCATGTTAAACGGTTTCTGAATAATAATTCCCGTTACCACATGCGCCTCCAGCATTGTAATTGTCTCCATAGAGCTGTCAATTCCAACCATATAGATCTGCCCCTGCTTTCCC
>CALWBA010000199.1 GCA_944375815.1 uncultured Lachnospiraceae bacterium
ATGATTTAGCCGCAGCTTATCAGTCTGTGCACGTCAACTATTGAAAGCGCCGGATACGTGAACCGTATGTCCGGTGCTGTGAGAGGACGGGAGTTAATCACTCCCTCCTACTTGATTACAGAACAAGGAGGTGGAATTGTGAAATCGACAGTTCGATATGCATTTATGAAATCGCTGCCGGTGATGTTTGGATACATATTTCTGGGGATCGCATTTGGTGTCCTTATGCAGCAGGCAGGATTTCCGGTGTGGATGTCTCTGCTCATAAGTTTAATTGTCTATGCGGGCTCCATGCAGTTTGTGCTTGTGACACTTCTCTCATCAGGAGCTTCCGTTCTGCTTACGGCAGCGATGACGCTTCTGATCAACAGCCGCCACATTTTTTACGGGCTGTCATTTGTGGAAAAATTCAAGACAATGGGAAGACAGTATTTTTACATGATATTTTCCCTCACGGATGAGACGTATTCCGTGCTTTGTTCTGTAAGACCGGAGGATAAGACGGACAAAAAGCAGGCGATGTTTCTGATTGCTTTATTTGACCAGGCGTACTGGGTAGCGGGATCTGTAATCGGTGCAGCAGTCGGAGGCATACTTCCGTTTGACACTACAGGGATTGATTTTTCGATGACAGCGCTGTTTGTGGTGATTTTTCTGGAGCAGTGGCTGGATGCGAAGACGCATATTCCTGCGGTTGTGGGGCTGGTATCGGGGATATCGTTTTTGCTGCTTCTGGGACCCGATAATTTTATTCTTCCGTCTCTCGTTGTGACAGTGACGATTCTGCTTTTATGCAGAAGAAAAATAGAAGGGAAGCTGGAGGGTGAGAAAAATGCCGATTGACTGGAAATATGCGGTTGTACTTATTCTGACTGCTGCACTGATAACGTTCTTTATTCGTGCCGTACCGTTCCTTCTTTTTGGAAGAGGGCGGAAAATGCCGGCGGCGGCAGCCTATCTGGGCAATATCCTGCCGGCGGCAGTGATGGCGACGCTTGTGATTTACTGCCTGCGGTCGATGCATCTGACGCGGTTCCCGAGCGGGATTGCGGAGCTGATTTCCGTTGCGGCTGTAGTGCTGCTTCATCTGTGGCGGCGCAATACGCTTCTCAGCATTGCGGGCGGAACGATCTGCTATATGCTTCTGGTTCAGAATGTATTTCATATCTGATAATACAAAAAAGAAGACGGGATGAAGATTCCGATATCGGAGTCCTCAGCCTGTC
The DNA here is from genome assembly GCA_944375815.1 of uncultured Lachnospiraceae bacterium. Classification (GTDB taxonomy): domain Bacteria; phylum Bacillota; class Clostridia; order Lachnospirales; family Lachnospiraceae; genus Egerieimonas_A. The sequence goes on from CALWBA010000199.1 coordinate 1,227, forward strand.
TTCTTTTTTTCCGTGCACCGCACCTCGAACGATCCATCCCAGACGTTACCTCTACAGTTAACTCGGCCCAGGCACCCTTACGGCACACAAGAGGTTCTGTTTAGTGCTGCTACATTCCTGTCCTGACACGGTTCGCAGATTCCTGTTGCGTAAGACCCAAACGTCAACGCCACTTATAGAGGGCAGCTCCACAATGTAAAGCCCTCAGATTGGTATCACCCCTGCTGTAGCGGATTGCAGGTTCAGGGCACCGCTATCTCCCCGGCTGCACGGACCTTTATTATACAATGGATTGTCGGTTATGTCAATGCACCTGGCAAAAATTTGAAAATTCTGTAATAAAAGAATACTTATAAAAATAATCGAAAACAGTGGTGATTCCTGCAGGAATGCGATATAATAAGACAATAACAGCAGATAAATTCAGAAAAATATGGAGAGGAGAAGTATATGGCAAAGTACAAATGCAGCGTGTGTGGATTTATTTATGATGAGCAGGCGCAGAATGCGCCGCTGGACAGTCTGACAGAGTGTCCGGTATGTCACCAGCCGATGAAGGCGTTTGAACTGTATGAAGAGCAGCCGCAGCAGGAGCCGGAGCATCACGAACAGAAGACGAAGCTGGATTATCCGGAAGCTTACGCACGGACGGATCCTTCCAGCCGCTGGATGGCGGAGATTCACCGTATGGCGGTTTCCGGCAAGTCTGTATCTGCCGCGATGGGAACTAAGATGGCGATGCCTTCATGGGATGATATTCTGTTTCTGGGTGCCCAGTTAAACCCGATGCCGATGGATGAGAACGCACCGGTGGATACGAAAGTTGTAATCGGGAAGCACGCAAAAAGGCCGATGGTGCTGGAGAATCCTGTCTATGTCTCGCATATGTCATTCGGTGCGCTCTCCAGGGAGGCGAAGATAGCGCTTGCCGAGGGCACGGCGATGGCAGGCAGCGCGATGTGCTCAGGAGAAGGAGGAATCCTGCCTGAGGAGATGGCAGCGGCGGATAAGTATATTTTTGAATATGTGGGAAACCGTTATAGTGTGACGCCCGAGAATCTGAAGAATGCGGATATGATTGAGATCAAGATCGGTCAGGGCACGAAACCCGGCATGGGCGGCCATCTTCCGGGTGAGAAAGTCACGGAGGAGATCAGCCGCATCAGAAACAAGCCGATGGGGCAGGATGTGATTGCACCGGCGCGTTTTCCGGGAATCGAGACAAGAGAGGACTTAAAGGAGCTGGTAGAGCAGCTTCGGTTCGCGTCGGACGGAAGACCGATCGGTATTAAGCTTGCTGCCGGAAGGATTGAGCAGGATCTGGAATTTGCGGTATATGCCGAGCCCGATTTTATCACGATCGACGGCAGAGGAGGAGCCACGGGATCGTCACCGCTCTTCCTGAGAGAGTCGTCCAGCGTTCCGACTGTATATGCATTATACCGCGCGAGAAAATATCTCGATTCTATAGGGTCGGATATCAGCCTGATTATCACCGGAGGTCTGCGTGTATCTTCGGATTTCGCAAAGGCAATCGCAATGGGAGCGGATGCAGTGGCGATTGCAACGGCAGCCTTAATGGCGCTTGGATGTCAGCAGTACAGGATATGCGGCACGGGCATGTGTCCGGTGGGCATTGCAACTCAGGACGCGGAGCTTCGCTCGCGGCTTAACGGTTCGGCCGGAGCGCAGAGAGTGGCAAATTTCCTCAATGTTTCTCTGGAGGAGCTTAAGATGTTTGCCAGAGTGACCGGGCATGAGAGACTGTCGGATCTTTCCGTGTCAGATCTCTGTACAGTCAGCAGAGAGATCAGTGAATATACGAATATCCCTCACGCATGACAACATTTTTTGTTGTGATTGGAGAAAAAATAGGATATAATGGAGAAGCAAAAGGTCATAACCCACAAAAGTACAGGGGTTAAAAGTAAGAAAGGAAGGTTAGCAGCAAATGAAGCGAATTGGTTTGTTAACTAGCGGTGGAGACTGCCAGGCGCTCAACGCGACCATGAGAGGTGTAGTAAAAGGACTGGCAAATAATATAGAGGATTTGGAAGTCTATGGATTCATGAATGGATATAAGGGGCTTATCTACGGCGATTACCGGATGCTCACGGCCAGAGATTTCTCCGGTATTCTGACGAGGGGAGGCACCATCCTGGGAACGTCCCGCCAGCCTTTCAAGTTAATGCGCGTACCGGATGAGAAGGGTATCGACAAGGTAGAGGCGATGAAGCAGACGTACTATAAACTGCGTCTGGACTGTCTCGTGATTCTGGGCGGCAATGGAACCCAGAAGACAGCGAACCTGCTTCGTGAAGAAGGACTGAATATCATCCATCTTCCGAAGACAATTGATAATGATATCTGGGGTACGGATATGACCTTTGGCTTTTACAGTGCAGTAAATATCGCTACGGAGGCAATCGACTGCATCCATACGACGGCATCCTCACACAACCGCGTATTCATTGTGGAGGTTATGGGCCATAAAGTCGGATGGCTGACTCTGTACGCAGGCATTGCCAGCGGTGCTGATGTTATCCTGATTCCGGAGATTCCGTATGATCTGGATAAGGTTGTAGAGGCGATCAATAAAAGAAAGCAGCGCGGAAGCGGCTTTACGATTCTCGCAGTGGCTGAGGGAGCAATCTCCAAGGAGGATGCAAAGCTTCCGAAGAAGGAACTCAAGAAGAAACAGGAAGAATACGCGAAGAATTATCCGTCTATTTCCTACAAGATTGCCAAGGATATTGAGGAGAGAACCGGAATGGAGATCCGCGTGACAGTTCCGGGACACACCCAGAGAGGCGGCAGCCCGTGTCCGTATGACCGTGTGCTTTCCACGCGTCTTGGCTCCGCGGCGGCTAAGCTGATCCTGAACGGTGAGTACGGCTATATGGTCGGCCTGGTAAACGGCAAGACCAAGAAGGTGCCTCTGGAAGAGTGTGCAGGAAAGTTAAAGACTGTTACTCCGGACGCACAGGAGATCAAGGACGCGAAGAGAATCGGAATCAGCTTCGGAGACTGATGATAAAGGAGAGATTCCATGAGTTATACCGCTCTGTACCGGAAGTTCCGTCCCGACACGTTTGAGGATGTCAAGGGGCAGGAACATATTGTTACAACATTGAAGAATCAGATGCGGGCAAACCGCATCGGGCACGCCTACCTCTTCTGCGGAACGAGGGGAACCGGTAAGACCACAGTGGCAAAGATCCTTGCAAAGGCGGTCAACTGTGAGCATCCGGTAGATGGAAGCCCGTGCAATGAATGTGAGACGTGCCGCGCCATTCAGGCGGGCACGTCCATGAATGTGATAGAGATCGACGCCGCTTCCAACAACGGCGTCGACAATATCCGTGAGATCCGCGAGGAAGTGGCGTACCGCCCAACGCGCGGAAAGTATAAGGTGTACATTATCGACGAGGTTCATATGCTTTCAACGGGAGCGTTTAACGCCCTGCTGAAAACACTGGAGGAACCTCCTTCTTATGTCATCTTCATTCTCGCAACGACGGAAGCGCATAAGATCCCGGTTACGATTCTGTCGCGCTGTCAGCGCTATGATTTCAGGAGAATCACGATTGATACGATTGCGGCCAGGCTGCAGGAACTTCTGGATGCCGAGGGCGTGGAAGCAGAGGAACGTGCGGTGCGCTATGTGGCCAAAGCGGGCGATGGTTCCATGCGTGATGCCCTGAGCCTTCTGGATCAGTGCATTGCGTTTTATATGGATCAGAAGCTTACGTATGATAAGGTCCTGGATGTGCTGGGAACCGTTGATAACGAGGTGTTCAGCCAGCTTCTGCGCCGTGTGCTTGCGCAGGATGTTGTGGGATGCATCAAGCTTCTGGAGGAGCTTGTGAACCGCGGAAAAGAAATGGCGCAGTTTGTCTCGGATTTCACCTGGTATATGCGTAATCTGCTGCTCGTGGGAAGTGCAGACAGTACAGAGGATGTGCTGGATGTCTCGACAGAGACACTCAGAAGCATGGAGGAGGAAAGCCGGATGGTTGATCCGGAGACGCTGATGCGCTATATTCGTGTGTTTTCTGAGCTTGCCGGACAGATCCGTTATTCGTCGCAGAAGCGTGTGCTTGTAGAGATTGCGCTGATCAAGCTGTGCCGTCCGGCAATGGAGACAAACATGGATTCCATTCTGGACCGTCTGCGCGTGCTTGAGGAGAAGATGGAAAACGGTATTCCCGCGGCGGCTTTGGCAGCGCAGCCGAACAGCACGGCAGGAGTACAGGCTGATGTGCAGATGCCTGCCGCAAAAGCTCCGGCACCCGAGAAGGCAGCGCCGGAAGATCTGAAGAAGGTCAGATCCCAGTGGCGCTCGATCGTAGGAGCCGCAGAGGGAATGTTTAAGCAGTTCCTGAATACTGCCGTCCCGAAGTATAACGGCAATACAGGGGAGTCCAGACTTTATGTCGAGTTTACAAATCCGCTTGCGGCAAAGTACACCCGGGACGAGGAAGCGAAGGCGGAACTGGAGCAGATCATTGAGGAACTGATCGGCAAAAGTGTAGAGGTTGAGATGGTGCTCGCTGATTCGGGAACTCACAGTCATCTTGCAGAGATATCCGTGGATGAGATACTGAAAAATGAAATTCATATGCCGGTGGAGATAGAAGATGAGCCGCCGGAAGATTTTTGATGAAAAAATGGAGGAATGTTAAGGAATGGCAAAGCGTGGAGGATTTCCGGGCATGGGTATGCCCGGCAACATGAATAATCTGATGAAACAGGCACAGAAGATGCAGAAGCAGATGGAGGAGAACCAGAAGGCGTTCGAGGAGAAGGAATTCACTGCAACTGCCGGAGGCGGTGCTGTTGAGGTTACGGTAAGCGGTAAAAAGGAAGTTACGAAGGTAAAACTTTCCGAGGAGGTTGTTGACCCGGACGATATCGAGATGCTTGAGGATCTTGTGATGGCTGCTACAAATGAGGCGCTGCGCAAGATGGAGGAAGAATCTGCAGCTATGATGTCAAAGCTGACAGGAGGCATCGGCGGACTCGGCGGAGGCTTCCCGTTCTGATATGGAATACTACAGCAACCACATCACGAAGCTGATAGAGCAGCTCTCCAGGCTCCCCGGCGTGGGTGCCAAATCCGCCCAGAGGCTTGCGTTTCACATTGTAAATATGCCTGCGGAGCAGGTGAAGCAGCTCGCTGATTCGATTACCGGGGCGAAGGCGAATATCCGCTACTGTAAGGTGTGTCAGACGCTCACCGATCAGGATGTGTGTCCGATCTGTGCGAACGTAAAGCGCGATCACAAGGTGATTATGGTGGCGGAGAGCAGCCGTGACCTGGCTGCATATGAAAAAACCGGGAAATTCGACGGCGTTTATCATGTGCTGCACGGCGCGATTTCCCCGATGCTGGGAATCGGACCAAATGACATCAAGTTAAAGGAACTGATGCAGAGGCTTCAGGGAGACGTTGAAGAGGTTATCATTGCTACGAACTCCAGTCTGGAAGGAGAGACGACTGCAATGTACATCAGCAAGCTGATCAAGCCCACAGGAATCAAGGTGACGAGAATCGCCAGCGGAGTACCGGTGGGAGGCGATCTGGAATATATTGATGAAGTCACGCTGCTGCGTGCACTCGAGGGCAGAGTTGAGCTGTGACGCATTGCAAAAAGGATGCTATGGCGAAGAAAAAAGTGACGTCCATGGATGTTGCCAGGGAGGCGGGCGTCTCCCAGGCGACGGTATCCATGATACTCAATAAAAAATATAACGTAACATTTTCAAAGGAAACCATCAGACAGGTAGAACAGACTGCGGAGAGACTGGGTTATCAGCTCCCGCGGCAGCGCCCGAAGCGCTCGGGCAGAACGAGAAAGCTTCTGGTGGTTTTTTGCCCTACTCTGACAAATCCATATTATGTCATGCTGCTGCAGGGGATTGAATCCGCTGCAAAGGAGCAGGGATACGGTGTTTTTGTCTGTAACACGCAGAGAGATCTGAAGATTGAGGAGGATTATCTGCGCATGATGAGGGAAGTATCTCCGATGGGGATTATTTATGCCTGCAATCCGAGCTTCGGCGCGCAGGTGGAAGAACTTTCCCGGGAGATACCTGTGGTGGTGATCAGCAACCGTGAGGACGAGTTTGAAATCGATGCGGTAGCCATTAATAACCGCAAACCGGGGATTCTGATGGCCCGCCATCTCCTGGAACTCGGACATCGGGACGTGGCATTTGTCTCTCCTCCTCTGACACTGCGGCAGCACCAGAGACAGAAGCGTGTCGAGGGATTCCTGATGGAGTTTGACAAGGCCGGGCTGAAAGACCGGGTACTGGTGCGCGCGACCGAAGCGGACAGGGATACGGTGATCCCGAGTATTGATTCTGAATACCGCATGGGATATGAGCTGACACAGCAGCTTATGGATGAAGGGATGCCGGTAACCGCAATTGCAGCGCTTAATGATATGGTGGCATTCGGAGTGATGGATGCGCTTCTGGAAAAGAAGTACAGAATTCCGGGAGACATTTCTGTTGTCGGATGCGACAATACGCTGTTCTCCGGATTTCAGACAATCGGACTGACTACGGTGGAACATTTTGTACCGCAGAAGGGGCGGGATGCCTGTGAGATTATCCTGCGCAAGATACGTTCTCAGAAGTCGTATTCCGCAGGGGACAAACCCACCAGTATTTTTCATGTGGAGTATGAGCCGCGCCTGATTGTGCGTGGAAGCACAGGGTATCCGAAAATGGAAAAAAATAAATAATCCCTGCTGATAATATTAGTAATAAAACTATTAATAATATGATTTTTTTCTCTATATATCACGGAAATTTCCGGAAAACGCTGTTAATAATAATGAAAATATTAATTAAAAGTTTCATTAATAAAAGATAGCAGCAGTTGACCGATGCAGGAATTGTGTTATACTGAAAACATAGATCACAGAGTTGCCGGAGAGAAGAAGTTCCGGTTTACATTTCAGGAGGAAAAAGGTATGAGATTCTTTATTGACACAGCAAAGGTAGAGGATATTAAAAAGGCTAATGATATGGGGATTATCTGCGGTGTGACGACAAACCCGTCATTGATCGCAAAAGAAGGAAGGGACTTTAAAGAGGTTATCTCTGAGATTGCTTCCATTGTTGACGGACCGATCAGCGGAGAAGTAAAAGCGACTACAACGGATGCGGAAGGGATGATCCGTGAGGGACGCGAGATTGCGGCTATTCATCCGAATATGGTTGTGAAGATTCCGATGACAGCGGAGGGATTAAAGGCATGCCACACACTTTCCAAGGAGGGTATCAAGACAAACGTAACGCTGATTTTCACAGCTAACCAGGCGCTTCTGGCAGCGCGTGCCGGCGCAACATACGTGTCGCCGTTCCTGGGCAGACTGGATGACATCTCTGTAAGGGGTGTGGATTTAATCCGGGAGATTGCAGAGATCTTTGAGGTGGCTGGTATTGAGACACAGATTATTGCGGCGAGTGTGCGCAACCCGATCCATGTAACGGACTGCGCTCTGGCCGGAGCTGATATAGCAACTGTTCAGTACAAAGTGCTGGAGCAGATGACAAAGCATCCTCTGACAGATGCCGGAATTGAGAAGTTCCAGGCAGATTACAGAGCGGTCTTTGGAGAATGAAAAAAAGATATTGCATCACTTCAGAATATATGGCATACTGATACAGCCTGAGGCTGCATCAGTATGCCGCGGGAAGTGCTCTGCCGCTGCCGGCAGGGCGTGGGACTGTATATCGAGCAGTTGCCAATCGAAAGGAGAAAAGAATGAATAAACTGGAACTTCAGAGAACCGCGAACGAGATCCGCAAGGGAATTGTGACCTCGACACACGCGGCAAAGGCGGGACATCCGGGCGGCTCATTATCAGCTGCTGAGATTTTCGCATATTTGTATTTTGAAGAGTTAAATATTGACCCGAAGGACCCGAAGAAAGCGGATCGAGACCGTTTCGTGCTGTCCAAGGGACACACTGCTCCGGGACTTTACTCCGCTCTTGCACAGAGAGGATTCTTCCCGGTTGAGGATTTAAAGACACTGCGCCATACGGGTTCTTATCTGCAGGGCCATCCTGACATGAAAAAGATTCCGGGTGTGGATATGTCCACAGGATCACTGGGACAGGGAATTTCCGCGGCTGTCGGTATGGCACTTGCGGCCAAGTTAAGAGGTCATTCCTACCGCGTTTACACACTTCTGGGCGATGGTGAGATTCAGGAGGGACAGGTCTGGGAAGCTTCCATGCTGGCTGGCTTCCGCAAGCTGGACAACCTTGTAGTGATCGTGGATAACAATAATCTGCAGATTGACGGAAGTATTGAAGAGGTTAACTCTCCGTATCCGATTGATAAGAAGTTCGAGGCGTTTAACTTCCATGTAATTAAAGTGGAAGACGGAAATGATTTAGACCAGCTTGCAGCCGCATTTGCGGAGGCGAGAACTGTAAAGGGCATGCCGACGGCGATTATAGCTAAGACACTGAAAGGAAAGGGCGTTTCCTTTATGGAGAATAATGTGGACTGGCACGGAAAAGCGCCGAATGATGAACAGTATGCTCAGGCGATGCAGGAGCTCGAGAAAGCAGGTGAACAGTTATGACAGAGACGAAGAAAATTGCTACCCGCGACAGCTACGGCAGTGCGCTTGTAGAGCTGGGGAAAGAACACGATAATATCGTAGTTTTGGATGCCGATCTGGCAAATGCCACCAAGACCGTCATGTTCCGCAAGGCATTCCCGGAACGTCATATTGACTGCGGAATCGCAGAGGGAAATATGATGGGTGTTGCAGCCGGACTTGCCGCAGCAGGTATGGTGCCGTTTGCAAGTTCCTTTGCAATGTTTGCTGCAGGACGTGCATTCGAGCAGATTCGCAACTCTATCGGTTATCCGAAACTGAATGTAAAGATCGGAGCTACTCATGCGGGTATTTCCGTAGGAGAGGATGGAGCATCCCATCAGTGCAATGAGGATATCGCTCTGATGCGTTCCATTCCGGGAATGGTGATTATCAATCCGGCTGACGACACAGAAGCCAGAGCAGCAGTGCGTGCAGCATACGAATATGCGGGCCCTGTGTATCTGCGTTTCGGACGTCTTGCTGTTCCGGTATTTAATGATCCGGATAATTATACATTTGAGATCGGCAAGGGCAAGGTTCTGCGCGAGGGAGGTGATGTGACAATCATTGCGACAGGACTGGAGGTATATCAGTCTCTGCAGGCTGCCGAGATGCTTGCTGCTGACGGCATTGACGCAATGGTGGTAAATATCCACACAATTAAGCCGATCGACAGAGAACTTGTGGTAGCTGCTGCAAAGAAGACCGGAAAGGTTGTAACCGTCGAGGAACATTCCGTGATCGGCGGTCTGGGAAGCGCCGTATGCGAAGTGCTTGCTGAGGAGTATCCGGTGAAAGTAAAGAGAATCGGTGTCCAGGATGTGTTCGGAGAGTCCGGACCTGCAGTGGAGCTGCTGAAGAAGTACCGTCTTGACGGACAGGGTATTTATGAGCAGGTAAAAGAATACGTAAAATAAGAATCAGGAAAAGGCTGCTGCATTCACTGCGGCAGCCTTTTTTTCCGTGTTCGGAAAAAAGGAGGGAATACGATGCTGAAAATATCTGAACCCGCAAGGGGAGATTCCAGAGCAAGGAAAAAGCGGCAGGAACAGATAGAGAAAAACAGAGAGTTTTTTGACTGCATAGCGGATATTATTTATCATCCGAAGGTGCTGGAGATGAAAAAATATTTCCAGCACTGCAATACGGACTGCTACGAGCACTGTCTGAACGTTGCATATTATAATTATTACATCTGTAAAAAATTAAAGCTGGATGCGCGCTCTGCGGCGAGGGGCGGAATGCTTCATGATCTGTTTTTGTATGACTGGCGCGGGCACAGCAGGCGCACAGGAGACCACTTTCATGCAATGACGCATCCGAGAGCTGCATACAATATGGCTAAGCGATATTTTGATCTGAATAAAGTTGAAAAAGAAGTGATTTTGAAACATATGTGGCCGGTGACGGTGATTCCGCCGCGTTATTGGGAGACATACGTGATCTGCTTTACAGACAAATACTGCAGCTCCAGGGAGATTGCTGATTATTATGCGCGCCTGCCGAAGGCGCGCTGGATTCTGCTGCCGATTCTCGGCGCCATGAAGAAAATGACAGCTGGTATTCCTGAACTTCAGAAAGCGATTCCTGAACCTTTGGAAGAGGAATCCTCCTCCCGCAGCGCGGCGCAGGCACAGTCGTTTGCGCAGCAGAGGCGCCGGCCCTCGGGCTCGGGAGTATGGGGGATCAGAACGGGGCGCGTCTGCGTGCCGCGCAGGCGTTCGGGAAAAATCTGAAGTATTCCGGCAGTGATCGCATCTGCCATGCTGACCACAAGGGAGAGCCGTGTTGTGGAGAGGAGCAGATGCTCGAAACTGCCGGAGAGATTGACAATTCCTGTAATGAACACATCTCCTATGTCCGGAAGCTCTTTTTTGACGCCCGCACCGGGGCGGATAGAGCCTGTCCCGACAGAAATAAAGCCCAGATGTTTTCTGGATCCCAGGGAAGCGTCCACCGCGACAATGAGTGCGCGGGGGTGCTTCCTTTTTATCTTGTCAAGCACCTCTGCAAGATTCAGCGCATGTACCGGATCCTCCAATGTTCCATATACAGAGAAGGAGCGCGGAGCATGCTTCTCAAGCTGATATCCGATAAAGGGACCGAGGCTGTCCCCGGTTACCCGATCACTGCCGATACAGAGAAAAACCAGTTCGTTCCAGGGGCGGCACACATTTGCAATGCAGATACGGAGAAAATGAGCCAGCTCTTGGCTGGCAGAATGCTTTCTCTCGTCTATATAGTACACTGTTGAGTTCATAAACTTTGTATCACCTGACCTTTCGTTTCCAGTTTTTCCCGTTTATCTATAGAATATTCAAAGGGCGGCGAAAACATGCGTGCCGGTATTGTCGAAAAGTTTTGCGGGACAGGTTCCACAAAATGCTAAATTCTGCGCTGCTGTTGTGATAAGGTGAGGCCTAAAAGGGGTGATAGGATGATAGAGATTATCTACAAAGAGGAAAAGCAGGAAGCGAAAGGCAATGAGAGCTTTTTCCATCTTCCTAATAACATCAGACAAATTGGCGACAGCCAGGGGAATCACAAAATTTATATGGAAGATTATGTCTATACACACCTGAAAAAGGTATCGTCCGGGCTTTTGCCGAAAGGTGAGGCATCGGTGCTGCTGGGATATTACAAATGGGCGGACGGTATCTCGTATATTTTTATCCAGGGAGCAGTGACGATACAGAATCTGGAAATGGATGCACAGCATATTCCGCTCACAGATGAGGTATGGAGTCAGGTACATGAACAGATGGAAAAGTATTTTCCCTCCCTGGATATTGTGGGCTGGTGTTTGAGCCTTCCGGGCTTTGACATGCAGGTGAATGATGTTATACTCAGGACGCATGTAAATCACTTTGCGGGAAATGACAAGGTTCTGTTTCTGATGGAACCGAATGAAAAAGAGGAAAGCTTTTTTGTCTATGACAGCGGAAAGCTGAAAAAAGAGAACGGATTTTATGTGTATTATGAGAAAAATACTCCTATGCAGGAGTATATGATTGCCGAAAATAAAAATCAGTCTGTTGAAAATGAGACACTTGTAAGAGACAAGGCTGTGGTGGACTTCCGAAAAATTATCGCAGATAAGCAGGAGAAAAAATCGGAAGGTCTGCCGCGGCCTTTTATGTATGGCGCAGCTGTCTGTGCGGCTGCGGCGATTCTGGCGGTGGGAGCTGCCAAGTTCGGTGCGTATGATGCGCTGAATGAAATGGTGGGAAACTTCGGTCAGACAGATCCCGGGGAGGCAGTGGATGCCGGAACTGAAAATGTGATCGGCGAGAGGGAGGAACCGGAAGAAACAGAGCCTGCACCTGAGGAAGAGACAGACAGCTCAAAACAGCAGGAAGAGGAGATACAGAGTACGGCTCCCGAAGATACAGAGAAGAATGGGGATAATACTCAGGAGGAGACAGAAACGGGAGCGCCTCTTGAGAATGTTGCGCCGACGCCTTCCGCCAAACCGCAGACGGATGATCCGCAGGAAGAAACTGGAAAAGAAAAAGACAGTTCAACGGCGCAGACCAGCGGTGCACAGCTCAGAAAGAGTTATACAATATCGCAGGGGGACACGCTCAGTGATATCAGCAAGCGCTACTATGGCAGCATGGATATGGTGGATGAGATCTGCCGGCTGAACGGAATCTCTCCGAATGACATTATATATGAGGGACAAATAATTTTACTACCGTAAGGGAATGTGCTATAATGGCAAAACAAGGGACCTTTTCCCTGTAAAAATACAACAGAGGACAGGAGAAATGAAAAAAATAAAAGAATTATGGAGCAGGCTGAGGGGGAAAATCTCCGGAGTATTATCCGGCATAAAGCCATCGTCTGGGAAGTTCTTCGGGAAAAAGAAGGAGCCTGTCGATGAGGTGACATCTTATAAACAGCGCCTGATTGCTCACAGGCGAAAGCAGGCTTTGAAAACAGGAGCTGTGATTGCCATAGTTGCTGCTCTGGCTCTGGGAATTAAATTCGCGTTTGATCACTGGAGCTTTAAAGAGTATGTGATCATTAACTCCAGTGAACAGGAGGATATCACATCTACAGAATATGTAGAGCTGGATGGAAATGTCTTTAAATATAATCAGGATGATACAGCTCTGATGGACACAGATGGTGAGACGCTCTGGACCGGAAGTTATGATATTGTAAATCCGCAGGCAGATGTATGCGGAGATATGGTAGCGGTCTATGATAAGAATGGGACGAGCATAGAGGTCTTCGATATCAATGGCGAGATTGGAAGTATTAACACGAAACTGCCGATTCTCAAAGCCAGGGTATCTTCCGTTGGGACTGTAGCTGCGGTTCTGGAAGACGGAGAAAATACGTGGATAAATTATTATAATGCAGCGGGCGAGGAAATTGCCACAGTCAAAACGGGAATTGACAGTCCGGGATATCCGATGGATGTAGATATCTCCAGTGACGGCAGTGTGCTGGGAGTCTCGTATCTGTATATGAGTGACGGTTCTCCGAATACGAAGATTACATTCTACAATTTTGAGTCTGCAGGTAAGAATCAGATGGACAATAAAGTGGGAGAATATGAGTATGACAATATTCTGGTACCGCAGATTGCATATCTGGACAGCGGAAAGTTTGTAGCATTCCGTGAGGACGGATTTACCGTGTTCGAGGGCGGAACGGCTCCGCGCGAAGAAAAGACGGTAAAGGTTTCCAGAGATATCATCACAACGATGAATGACGGTTCGCATATCGGGCTGATTTTCCAGAGTGAGGAAGAGGGATCTCTGTATACGATTGAAGTTTATACTACAGGCGGAAGAAAGATTATGGAAGAAAATTGCGACTTTTCGTATACGGACGTCTCCATGGGAGAAAATCAGATTGTACTGTATAACAGCAGCCAGATGTGTGTGTACAGTATTAAGGGAATTGAAAAGTTTCGCGGAGATATGAAGGAGGGACAGATAAAAAATCTGTTCCAGATTGGAAGTAACCGATATCTGGAAGTGACAGAAAACGGTATCTATATGCTGAAACTGCATTAAATGATACAACTGGAGGAGATGACAGAAGATGAGCTGGCTATTTATTGTACTTTTGATTTTTGCGGTAATATCGGTGATACAGGGTTACAGAAAAGGCCTTCTGCAGACTGCGATTTCGATGGTGTTTCTGGTGTTGGTACTGGTACTGACTGTATGGCTGAATCCGTATATTTCGGATTTTGTCAGAGAACACACATCTCTGGAACAGACGATTCAGGAACAGTGCGGCAGAATTCTGGAGGAGAGTTTCACGGATGAAACAGCTGAGCAGGATGCCGAAACGCAGAGTGCGCTGATTGAGAGTCTGCCGCTTCCGCAGAGCTTAAAGGATGGTATTGCGCAGAACAATACACTGGAAATGTATCAGGAGCTTGCTGTTGATAATTTCAGAGACTATCTTTCAGGCTATCTGGCAAGGAGCGTTATTAACTTTGGGTCTTTTGCGATTGCATTTGCGATTGCGAATATCCTGGTGCGGATTATTCTGTATGCGGTAAATATTCTGACAGAATTTCCGGGTATCCATTTTCTGAACCGGACGGGAGGACTTGCGCTTGGAGCTGTACGAGCGGTAATCTGGATTTGGATTTTCTTCATTGTGGTAACGGTTTTTGCCGGAACCGAGTGGGGGAGTATCTGCCTGAAGGAGATTTCGGGCAATGAGATGCTCAGCTGGCTGTACAGCAAGAACTATCTGATGAATGTGATTTTATCGTTGATTGGTTCGTGAACAGGAACATAACAGGTAAAAACGGGAGGCTGCCTGGCGCAGAACTCCCGTTTTTTGCGTTAATCGAGAAAAAATAGAAAAATATGTAAAAAAGGGGTTGACGAACGAGTAAACACATGGTATTATATGAAAGCTCTCACGGAGCGGGGAACGCTTCCGGAGATAAGTAAAAAGAAAATAGTAAAAAACTTGCCACTGGCAACTTTTTTACACGCTACGGCGAAAAAGTGCTTGACAAAATGAAAAGTACATGATATGATATCAGAGTTGTCGCGAAAGAGCGATAAACACGAAAAACAAAAAAGTTGAAAAAAGTTCTTGACAAGCTCGAAACGATATGATAAAATATCAAAGCTGTCAAAACGACAGGAACCTTGATAACTGAACAGTAAAACACATCCTCGAAAGTTCTGAAAAAGTAATTCTTAAAGGACATTCGAAATCCTTATAAACAGTA
>CALWBA010000200.1 GCA_944375815.1 uncultured Lachnospiraceae bacterium
GTTTCATAGGAATTCTAAATGTGCTGCAGCAACGCTTCGCGATGCCTTGATGTATTTCATTACTCTATTCTCCCGGATTTCCGGAAAATTATGCATGGAACGTCACATTTTTTTAATATTTCTGCAATAACTTCTTGTGTATTACTTTATAAAATGGTAGAATATTAACGAGTGCAAATTTGTATATTAATAAAAGGAGACGGTTTCATGCCATCCAAAGACACAAAAAAGAAGAAGCGGCGCCTGCCGAGGCTGCGGCTTGCGCATGTCAAGAAGCTAATCACACTGAATATCGGAACGATTATATTCAGCGCGATTTTTCTATATATGATTATCAGTTTTATTATGTACTTGACAGCGACTCACATTTCGTCGTATCAGGTTACAGCAGGCACGCTTTCAAAGAATCCGACATTCACCGCGCTGGCGCTTCGCGAGGAGACGGTGTATACTGCCGGAAGCAGCGGATATGTCAGCTATTATGTAGGAGACAGCACCAGAGTGCACAAGGGCGGCGTAGTATATGGCATCGGTGCGAGTCAGGATCAGGAAAGCACCAGAGAACTGACAAGCGAAGATCTTGCAGAGATTCGTTCCCAGGCGGCAAATTACTCTGCAAGTTTTGACAGTACAGATTTTCAGTCTCTTTATAACTTCAAGTATTCTCTGGAAGGAGATCTGCTGCAGTATTCCGGTTATGTGCCATCATCAGGCAGTGATACAGCCGGAACCGGCGGACGCACAATTGTAACATCACCCGATGACGGGCTGGTTGTGTATAAGGCTGATGGCTTTGAAGGACTTACAGAGGACATGCTTACGGAAGACTGCTTTAATAAAAAATCGTATGCTCCTCAGAATTTAAAGTCAACGAAGGAAGTGAAGTCGGGAGATCCGGTGTACAAGCTTGTGACGAGTGAGGAATGGTCCATTCTGATTCCTCTGACAGACAAGCAGACAGTGGCGCTGGCATCAAACTCGACGATTCGCGTGAAGTTCTTAAAAGACGGCTCCACGCAGGTCGGAAGTTTCACATTGATGAAGATAGGAGATCAGCGTGTCGGCAAAATCACCTTTGAAAACGGGATGGTACGCTATGCGGATGAGCGATATCTTGAGGTAGAGCTTGTGGTAAACACACAGAGCGGTCTGAAGATCCCGGTATCGTCTATTGTCCAGAAGGAGTTTTATACAGTGCCCAAGGAGTATGAGACGAGCGGGGGAGACGATAATAATTCCGGATTCTTCCGTGAGACGACGGATAAGGATGGCAACACTACGACAGAGTTTGTAGAGGCAACCCTTTACGCCGAAGACGAGGAGGAAGGCGTATATTACGTAGAGAAAAGCGTCTTTAACGAGGGCGATGTGCTGATACAGCCCAATTCAACAAACCGTTATACGATATCCGCCACAGCGTCTCAGGCGGGCGTCTACTGTATAAATAAAGGCTATGCTGTATTTCGGAAGATTTCCATTATCAGCCAGAATGAAGAGTATTGTATTGTTGAGGAAGGTACCACTTTTGGTACTTCCCAATATGACTATATTGTCAGAGATGGTACAAAAGTAAGGGAAGAAGAGATCCTGTATTAAAGGAGGCATTGAAATGTTGCAGGAAAATTACAGCCAGGTGGAGGAGCGGATCCGCGCGGCATGTGCACGCGCCGGAAGGTCCCGCTCGGAAGTCACGCTGATTGCAGTCAGCAAGACGAAACCGGCATCTATGATCGAAGAGGTCTACTCATTCGGTCAGAGAGACTTTGGAGAAAATAAAGTCCAGGAGCTGACAGAGAAATACGAAGTGCTGCCTGAGGATATACGGTGGCATCTGATCGGACATCTGCAGAGAAATAAGGTAAAGTACATAGTGGACAAGGCATGTCTGATTCACTCCGTGGATTCGCTGCGGCTCGCCGAGACGATCGAGGAGCAGGCGGCCAAGAAGGGGGTTACAGTCCCTGTTCTCATTGAGGTCAATGTGGCGGGAGAGGAGAGCAAATTCGGCGTATCTGTTGAAGAAGCGCCCGTGCTTGCTGAGAAGATTTCCCATCTTACACATCTGTCTCTCTGCGGACTGATGACCATAGCGCCGTTTGTCTCTGATCCAGAGGACAACCGCGATATTTTTCGCCGATTAAAGAAATTAAGTGTTGACATCGAGGCAAAAAATATTGATAATGTTACTATGAATGTTCTCAGTATGGGAATGACCAATGACTATGAGGTTGCTGTCGAAGAAGGGGCCACCCTGGTTCGCGTGGGAACGGGAATTTTCGGCGAGCGCGACTATTCGCGTGAAAAATAGTCAATAAGGAAATAGGAGAATTAAAAATGAGTGTATTAGATAAGTTTTTGGATGCGGTCAAATTAAACGATGATTATGATGATGATGACGATTTTTATGATGATGAGATAGAGGACGATTACGAGGAGGAGAAGCCGAAGAAACGCTTTTTCCAGAAGATGTCCTCAGCGGACAGAGACGATGAGGATGAGGATAATGAGCCTGCAGCTCCAAAGAAGTCTTCCTCTGCCTCCAGAACAGTCAAGACCTCTTCCAAGATTACTCCAATGCGCAGCAAGCGTACCGGAAGCAACTCCATGGAAGTTCATGTAACCAAGCCGGCATCTATGGAAGACACCAGAGAGATTGCAGATACCCTGCTTGCAGGATGCACTGTAGTGCTCAATCTTGAAGGACTTGACGTGGAAGTTGCACAGAGAATCATAGACTTCTCCTGCGGTGCATGCTATTCCATTAACGGAAGTCTGCAGAAGGTTTCCAGCTATATCTTTATCCTGACTCCAGCTAATGTGGAGATTTCCGGTGATATTCAGGATATTTTAAGCGGAGCGTGTGAGCTGCCGCCGATCCGTACCAATTTCTGATTATGGAGCAG
>CALWBA010000201.1 GCA_944375815.1 uncultured Lachnospiraceae bacterium
AGGTGGTATCACACAGGTTACGGGACAGATCCAAGGACATTAGGTAGGTGCAGTGAAAAACACGGGACACAAGGTACTGGCGCTGCCGCAGAAGGATGGGAAGCTGTCTGCAGAGGATTTGAAAAAATTTCTTGAGACATTTCATGGCGATGAAAACCGGGAGCACATGGTATTTCCGGGTATGGCGTATATTTCACATCCGACGGAGTATGGCACGCTTTACACAAAAGCAGAGCTGGAAGCGATCAGTACGGTCTGCCGGGAGTATGAGATTTTGCTGTTTTTAGACGGAGCCCGCCTCGGCTACGGACTTGCAGGGGATTTTGATGTGACCCTTGAAGATATCGCCCGACTGACAGATGTCTTCTATATCGGCGGAACAAAGGCAGGGGCACTCTGCGGTGAGGCAGTCGTATTTCCGCAGGGGGCGCCGAAACATTTTATGACAATGATCAAGCAGCAGGGAGCGCTGCTTGCCAAAGGGCGTCTTCTGGGGATTCAGTTTGATGTACTCTTTACGGATGAGTTATATAAAAAGATCAGCAAAAATGCAATTCAGACTGCAAACCGTCTGAAAGAAGCGCTTCGTGAAAAGGGATATAAGTTGTTCATAGATTCTCCGACAAACCAGATATTTGTAATCCTGGAGAACGGACAGATGGAGCGGCTGAGCCGTCTTGCAGTATTCAGTTTCTGGGAAAAGTATGACGACACACATACAGTTGTGCGTTTTGTGACGAGCTGGGCAACACGAATGGAGGAAGTGGAAGAGCTGATTTCCATATTATAAAAAAGTCCGCCTGCGCGGTGCCGGAATGTATTCCGAACACTTTGCGCAGACGGATTTTTTATTACTCTTCTTCGTCTTCGCCGGCCATTTCCTCAAACTGTGCAGCGTCAAGCATCTCATCGAAAGCGTCTGCAGCGATGTCATATTCCTCATCGCTCTCGATATTCTCGAGCATCGGCTGTCCGCCTTCGTTTTCGGTGTAGCGGTACAGATATACCTCTCCGTCCTGATTTTCTCCGTTTTCATCAAGCGGCAGTAAAGCAATGTACTCTTTGCCGTTTGCAGGGAAAATAGTAAGAACTGCGCACTCAACAACGCTGTCATCGTCCAGAGTCAGTGTAACAGTCGGATGATCTGGCTGAAAGCCTTCGCCGCAGTCGCTTCCGCAGGACTCGCAGCTTCCTGTGCACTCGAATGCATTCTTGTCGAAATCGCTCATGGGTAGATACCTCTCTTTTTCTTTTTTTGAATATTACTCTGTAGCTTTACTTTACCAGATAAGGAAAAGAAAAGCAACCTTTTTGAGATTTCCTATTGACGGATGGAAAATGCAGTTTTATACTAAGAGCAGTTAATTTTATGCGGTGAAAGAGTAAAGTACACGGCGTGAGAGCCTGCCGCTGAGAGGAGTACATTATGGAAATCAGATTTGAAAAACGAGAGCAACTTTTAGAGAAGCCGGATCAGAAAGCTCTTGGATTCGGCAAGTATTTTACAGACTATATGTTCGTCATGGACTACGATGCCGGACAGGGCTGGCATGATGCGAGAATCGTTCCGCATGCTGCAATCTCTATGATGCCTGCAGGCGTGGTTCTTCACTATGCACAGGAGACTTTTGAGGGGCTGAAGGCATATAGAAGAGCAGATGGAAAGATTCAGCTGTTCCGCCCGGAGATGAACGCACGCAGAATGATGAAGTCCAACGACAGACTGTGCATGCCGCAGTTTCCGGAGGATATGTTCGTAGAGGCGGTTAAGGCACTTGTGAATGTGGAGAAGGACTGGGTTCCGTCCGAGCCGGATACATCACTGTATATCCGTCCGTTCATGTTCGCGACAGAGGTTTCCCTGGGCGTACATATGGCTAATTCCTACTGCTTTATGATTATCCTGTCTCCGGTAGGCGCATATTATGAGGAAGGCCTTAATCCGGTGAAAATCATGGTAGAAGATCAGTATGTCCGTGCTGTTAAAGGCGGTACAGGCTTTGCAAAGTGCGGAGGAAATTATGCCGGTTCCATCATCGGTCAGGTACAGGCTGAGAAGGAAGGATGCGCGCAGGTACTGTGGCTGGATGGTACGGAGCGCAAGTATGTGGAAGAAGTTGGCTCCATGAATATCATGTTTAAGATTGACGGTGAGATCTATACGGCTCCGATTGAGGGAACCGTACTTCCGGGTGTGACCAGAGATTCTATTATCCATATTCTTAAGGACTGGGGATATAAAGTAAATGAGACCCGCCTTTCTATTGATGATCTGATGCAGGCCGGACGCGACGGCAGGCTGGAAGAGGTATTCGGAACCGGAACAGCGGCTGTTATTTCACCGGTAGGGGCACTGCGCTACCGCGGTGAGGAAATCACAGTCAACGACTTTAAAATCGGAGATCTGACCCAGAAACTGTACGATTGCCTGACTGGAATCCAGTGGGGTAAGATCGAGGATAAATACGGCTGGACAACTATGGTAGACTAAATCATACGTATAAATAAAAAGACCGCGGATATTATCACGCGGTCTTTTTTCACGCAGCGGAAAGGAGACATATGAATCAGAATCAGACACCGATTCTCGAAGCAATTGAAGCGTTTACAGAAAAGAACCCTGCATATTTTAATATTCCGGGACACAGGATGGAGCGCGGAATCAGTACCCGATGGACAGATCGCGTGGGAAAAGAAATTTTTTCCTATGACCTTACAGAAGCATCGGGGCTTGATGATCTGCATCACCCGCAGGGAGCAATACTGAAGGCACAGCAGCTTGCGGCGGAAGTGTTTGGCGCCAGAAAGAGTTTTTTTCTCGTGAATGGAACGACGTGCGGAAATGAGGCCATGGTGCTTTCCTGTGCAGGAGAAGGCGAGAAGCTGCTGGTGCCGAGAAACGTCCACAAATCCGTAATGATGGGAATGATACTGAGCGGAGCACGCCCGGTTTATGTAATGCCGGAGTATTCTGATAACCGGGGCATCTGGGGCAGCCTGAAACCGGAGACTGTTTACCGCGCTTTTGAGAAGGAGCCGGATATTCGGGGGCTGCTGCTTGTGAGTCCGACATACTACGGCGTGTGCAGTGATCTGAAAGCACTCGCTCAGATCTGTCACACGCATGGAGCAATGCTGCTTGTGGATGAGGCGCACGGCGCGCATCTTTATTTTTCGGATAAGCTTCCCAAGGGGGCACTGCAGCTGGGGGCTGATCTGTGTGCACAGAGCATCCATAAGGTTACAGGATCGCTCACACAAAGTTCCATGCTCCACATAGGAAGTACTCTTGCGGATGAAGGACGTGTGAGGGCCAATCTGCAGCTCGTGCAGAGTACCAGTCCGTCGTATCTTCTGATGGCATCTCTGGATGCAGCGCGGTATGAGCTTGCCCTGCATGGAAGTGAAATGATAAATCGGGCAGCAGATCTGGCAGAACGCGCCAGAGCCTCAATAAGAAAGCTTAAGGGGATTTCCTGTATAGAGCAGGGAGAAGAGAAAGAGATATTCTCTGAACTTGATATTACGAGGCTGACTTTTTCCGCAAAAGAGCTCGGCATCAGCGGATTTGAGCTGCAGGAGCTCCTCTTTGAGCGATTCGGCGTGAGCACAGAACTTGCTGACTATGAAAATGTGCTTGCAGTTCTGACATATGCGAATACAAATGAGGATATCGACCGCCTTGTGAAAGCTCTTTCAGTCATTGCAGAGGAGGGAGATACAGGACGAACATGTATTCGTCCGCTGCCGCTTCCCGGAATTCCGCCCATGGAGCTTACGCCGCGGGAGGCGTATTTTCGGACAAAACGCTCTGTGCCGTGGAAGGATGCAGTTGGGAAAATTGCCGCTGAAATGTTATGCCCATACCCTCCGGGAATCCCGCTGATCTATCCGGGGGAAATCGTAACACAGCAGATCTGGGATTATATGGAACGTTACCGCAGGGAAGGACATCCTTTCCACGGCCCTGCGGACGAGCGGCTGGAATGGTTTCAAATTGTAGACCTATAGGATAAAATTTAGCGGAATAGATTTTCAAAGTCTGAATATTATGATATACTGTACACATGAGTTAGAAGATTTAGAGAGAAAGGGACAATGGATGGCACAGAAGAAATTAATTTCATGGAATGTCAACGGTCTGCGTGCGTGTGTTACCAAAGGCTTTGAGGAGTATTTCAGATCCGCGGACGCAGATATTTTTTGTATTCAGGAGACGAAACTGCAGGAGGGGCAGATCAACCTCTCTTTTGAGGGATATTATCAGTTTTGGAATTACGCAGAGAAAAAGGGGTATTCCGGAACTGCGATTTTTACAAAGGAAAAGCCATTGACTGTCAGTTACGGCATCGGAATAGACGAGTTTGACCATGAGGGACGAGTTATTACGCTGGAGTATCCGGAGTATTATGTGGTCACGGTGTACACGCCGAATTCACAGAATGAGCTGGCACGGCTGCCGTGGAGGATGCAGTGGGAAGACGCCTTCTTGATCTACCTGAAGAAACTGGAAGAGAATAAGCCGGTAATCTTCTGCGGCGACTTAAATGTTGCAGCTGAGGAAATTGACCTGAAGAATCCCAAGACAAACCGCAGGAATGCCGGATTTACCGATGAGGAGAGAGAGAAGTTCCGTGCGGTCAAGGCGGCAGGCTTTATTGATACATTCCGCTATTTCTATCCGGAAAAGGAGCAGATTTATTCCTGGTGGTCATACCGCTTCAAAGCAAGAGAGAAGAATGCGGGATGGCGCATCGATTATTTCTGTGTGTCCGAGGCGCTCAAAGAACGCCTCAGAGATGCTCAAATCCACACACAGGTGCTGGGTTCCGACCATTGCCCGGTAGAGCTGAATATAGAGCTGTAGAAGTACGATATGCAAGGAAAGGCAGGTACAAAAGGTGAAAAGTGTGAGATTGTTAAAAACCGGACCGGGAAGTCCTTCACCGCTGGGAGCGGCGGCAGGAAACGGGGGATATAATTTTGCCGCAGCGGTCCCTGAGGGAAGTACGGCAAGTCTTCTTCTGTACCGGAAGGGGAAAAAAGAGGTGTATCAGGAGATTCCTATTACGTCAGATATGATGACCGGAGAAATAGGAGCAGTATTTGTTGAGGGTGTAAGTCCTGAGAAATATGAATATAATTATCAGATCGACGGCGTGATTATGCAGGACGCGTGTGCTGCGGCGATTGTCGGAAGAGAGAAGTTTGGTGCTCCATGGGATGAGGAAAATCCTCACACAGTTCGCTGCGCGTTATGTGTACCGCCGAAGATGGAGACAGTTCCGCTTGAGATTCCGTATGAGGATTCCCTGATTTATAAGCTGCATGTGCGCGGTTTTACGATGGGCAGGAATTCCAAAGTGCGCAAAAAGGGAACTTTTGAGGGACTGAAAGAAAAGATTTCGTATCTGAAGGAGCTGGGTGTGACTGCTGTGGAGCTGATGCCTCCGTATGAATTTGAAGAGATCCCCAATCCGGTGCACACCAGAAAGGAAAAGTACCCTGCGGCTGCCGAAGTACAGGAGAAAATTAACTTCTGGGGCTATGAGAAGGGCTGTTATTTTGCACCTAAAGCATCCTATTGTGCCTCCGGGAATCCTGTGCAGGAGTTTGCGTCTCTTGTAGATGAACTGCACAAAAATCACTTGGAATGTATTGTGGAGTTTTACTTTCCGGCAGAAATATACCCGCTGTACGCGATGGATGTGCTGCACTACTGGCAGAAAGTATACCGGATCGACGGATTTCACCTCATGGGAGAGGGTGCTCCGCTGCAGCTCGCGGCAGGAGATCCGCTGCTGCGCCGCACGAAGCTTTTCGGTATTGGATTCGATACGGATCACATCTATCAGGGCAAAAAGCCGAAAAGCCGAAATCTCGCAGAGTATAACCTGGCGTTTCAGAATACGATGCGCCGATATCTGAAAGGCGATGAGGGAATGCTTGAGGAAGCGGCTGCCCGGATACGGAGAAATCCTGCAGCATGCGGCGTGATCAATTATATGGCCGAGCACGACGGATTTACAATGTATGATATGGTTTCCTATGAGAGCAAGCACAATGAGGAGAACGGCGAAGAGAACCGCGACGGAAGCGATATGAACTTTACATGGAACTGCGGAGCAGAGGGAGAGAGCAGAAAAGCAGCAGTTCGGAAACTGCGCATGAAGCAGTTAAAAAATGCATTTCTGTTCCTGATGCTTTCGCAGGGAACACCGCTGATTTACAGCGGCGACGAGCTGGGCAATACGCAGAGCGGCAATAACAACGCGTATTGTCAGGATAACCCCATAGGCTGGAATGACTGGAACAAAAGTAAATGGAATCAGCAGTTATTCGCTTTTGTTAAAGATGCAGCGGCTTTTCGAAGAGAGCATCCGATTCTGCACGGAACTCAGGAGCTGCATATCTCGGACTATCGTTCCAAGGGTATTCCGGATTTATCTTATCATGGAGAAAAAGCATGGTTTCCGGATTTTACCTACCGTCAGCGTGCGATCGGCGTGATGTATAACGGAGCATATCAGGGTGAGAAGGATGAGATTATCTATGTCGCCTACAACATGTACTGGGAGCCGCTTCCGTTTGCGCTGCCGTCGCTTGGCGAGAAACAGTCATGGCGCTGTGCGGTAAACACAGAGGAAGAGCAAAGCTTCCGTCCAGCCGAGGAGGCTGAGAAGCTTTCACCGAATACGAAAAGCATCGAGGTTCCGGCAAGAACAATTGTGATTCTGATAGGAGAGTAGGAGAATGAAGGCCTGGCAGCATTTTAAAACAATTACGAAGCATAAGCTGATGGTAATGGTGTACTGCTTTCGCATTGGGCTTTACAGACAGGGACTGCTGCATGATCTTTCCAAATATTCCCCCACCGAGTTTCTGGTAGGATGCCGGTATTATCAGGGGGACAGAAGTCCGAACAATGCGGAGCGGGAGGATACAGGAGTGTCCCTTTCATGGCTGCACCACAAGGGAAGAAACCGCCATCATTTTGAATATTGGATTGATTACGGCATTGACTGTGATACGATCATTACAGGTATGGAGATGCCTCGGCGATATGTAGCAGAGATGGTTATGGATCGGATCTGTGCCTCCAGAGTATACCTCGGGGATAAGTATACGGATGCTTCCCCGCTGGAATATTATATGAGAAATAAAAAAAGACTTTGGTTCATCAATAAGAAAACAGATGCTCAGCTTCATTTCCTGCTGAAGATGCTCGCTAAAAAAGGTGAGCCGTATACGCTTTCATATATCAAATACCGATTTTTGAGGAAAAACAGACAAAGGCGTGTGTTTTGCAGACGGGAATCTTGACAAACGAACCGAAAAAGCATATACTTCGAGAAGGATAGTTTGAAATTCAAAATAATTTTTTTATATGGAGTATATGCAGATGATGATGACAAGAATTATTGGCACAGGCAGTGCTCTGCCTGAAGCTGTTCTGACGAATGATGATATGTCCGCCCTTGTGGAGACGAGTGATGAGTGGATTGCATCGAGAACGGGGATTCGAACCCGTCATCTCGCAGGCAAAGAGAGCGGCGTGTCCATGGCAAGTGAAGCTGCAAGACGTGCCATGGAGAATGCCGGAGCACATCCGGAAGAGATAGACCTGATTATCGTAGCGACCTGCTCCGTGGATAACTTCTTTCCCAATACCGCTTGCAGCGTACAGAAAGAGCTCGGTATTCCGAACACGGCAGCGGCATTTGATATGAACGTAGCATGCGCCGGTTTTGTGTATGCTCTGCATACTGTACATGCATATTTTCTTGCCGGCATTTATAAAAAAGCACTGATCGTGGGAGTAGAGGCGATTTCACGCCTGATCGACTGGACCGACCGCAGCACCTGCGTACTCTTTGGTGACGGTGCGGGAGCTGCAGTAGTGGAGCCGTCCGAGGAGGGCGGTGTCATATGTATTTCACAGCATGCGGACGGCAGCCTGGGAGATGCGCTGGTATGTGAGAACCGTGAGATTGAGAATCCTGTATCAAAGAGGGAGCAGCAGCTTTCCTATATCAAAATGAACGGTCAGGCAGTATTTAAATTTGCGGTGACACGCGTACCGGAGTGCATTCATGAGGTGGTAGATAAGGGCGGTGTGGATATAAATGATGTGAGCCTCTTCCTTATGCATCAGGCAAATGAACGCATCCTTCAGTCTGTGGCAAAACGGCTGAAGGTGGATATTGCCAAATTTCCGATGAATCTGCAGAAGTACGGCAACACCTCAGCAGCCAGTCTTCCGATTCTGCTTGATGAGGTATCCAGAGAGGGGCTGCTGAAGCGCGGAGAGTACGTTGTACTCTCAGGATTTGGTGCCGGTCTGACCTGGGGAGCTACATTGCTGAAATGGTAAAGTAAGCTGCATAAAGCAAGTCCGTTGCGGACACACTATCAAAAAGGAGTGTGAGGCAATGGGAAAGAAACATAATTTATCTGAATTTGAGCAGCGCTGGTCACCGGAGGAAATGTCGTATATGAATTCCTGTTCAGCGACAGACTGCACGGGACTGATTCCCAATCTTCCGATATCAGATGCGGAAATTGAATCCTACGAGGAATTGTATCCGTTTCTGAAGCTTTCAGAAGAAGACCGAAAGTGAGCCGATGTAGATAGAGAGGTGTCCGTTATGGGCGCCTCTTTTTGTTTGCGCGCCATGGGCGCGCTCTAACGGGTGAAAGTCCCGAACACGCCTAGGCAACGAGGAAGTGTATAGCTGAACAGCAAGGGTGTCCACCGCGAGGTGGAATCTGAAGGAAGCTGT
>CALWBA010000202.1 GCA_944375815.1 uncultured Lachnospiraceae bacterium
TGGGAGATCTTGCGGAGAAATTAAAGGCAGAGGGCGGCAAAGTCTTAAGCGGAGCAGATGCGTTTAAGCTGTACGATACCTATGGATTCCCGCTGGATCTGACGAAAGAGATCCTTGAGGAGAAGGGATACGGCATCGATGAGGAAGGCTTTACGGCTGCGATGGAGGAACAGCGTACCCGTGCGAGAGAAAGCCGTGAAACGACAAACTATATGGGTGCGGACGCGACCGTTTACGATGAGATTGATCCGTCTGTGACAACAGAATTTGTCGGATACGACAATCTGACCTTTACATCTGATGTGACGGTGCTGACAACAGAGAGCGAAATTTCCGATGCCCTGATGGAGGGACAGAAGGGAACCGTATTCGTAAACCAGACTCCGTTCTATGCTACCATGGGCGGTCAGCAGGGCGATACCGGTGTGATTGAGGGCGCAAACGGCATCTTCGAAGTTGAGGATACCATCAAGCTGCGCGGCGGCAAGGTTGGTCATGTAGGAGTGATGAAATCCGGAATGATCAAGAGCGGCGAGAACGTAACACTGAAAGTGGATGTGCAGGGAAGAATGGGCACTGCGAAGAATCACAGCGCGACTCACCTGCTGCAGAAAGCATTAAAGACCGTACTGGGAAGCCATGTAGAGCAGAAAGGTTCTCTCGTAACCCCGACGAGACTTCGTTTCGACTTCGCTCACTTCCAGGCTATGACACAGGAGGAATTAAGCAAAGTTGAGGAACTTGTAAACCGTGAGATCCAGGCATCCCTTCCTGTAGAGACACAGATCATGGGCATTGAGGATGCGAAGAAGTCAGGAGCAATGGCGCTCTTCGGCGAGAAGTACGGCGAAGAAGTGCGTGTTGTATCCATGGGCGATTTCTCAAAAGAACTCTGCGGCGGTACCCATGTGACAAATACAAGTCAGATCATGCTGTTTAAGATCGTCTCCGAGTCAGGTATTGCAGCCGGTGTGCGAAGAATTGAGGCGCTGACAGGAAATAATGTAATCGCATACTATCAGGAGACAGAGAAGAAACTTTCCGACGCCGCAAAGGCACTCAAGACCAGCCCGGCAGAGATCGAGGAGAAGATTTCCCATCTGCTTGCAGAAGTGAAGTCCCTGCAGAGCGAAAATGAGTCCTTAAAGAGCAAGATGGCGCAGGAGTCTCTTGGAAATGTTATGGATCAGGTTGTTGAGGTAAAAGGCGTGAAGCTTCTGGCTGCCTCTGTACCGGATGTAGACATGAACGGTCTGCGCGATCTGGGCGACCAGCTCAAAGACAAGCTCGGCGAGGGCGTTGTAGTGCTTGCAAGTGCAGCCGGCGGAAAAGTCAGCCTTCTTGCAATGGCAACTGACGGTGCCATGAAGCAGGGTGCTCATGCGGGCAACCTTGTCAAAGCGCTCGCAGCCGTAGTCGGCGGCGGCGGCGGCGGTCGCCCGAACATGGCACAGGCAGGCGGAAAGAATCCGGAAAAAGTAGCGGATGCGGTCGCAAAAGCAGCGGAAGTGCTTGAAGGACAGATCAAATAAGGCCTTTTTTGAAAACATTTTTCTCGAAAACGAAAAAACCTGTTGACGGATAGAAAATTTATGTTATAATTACTATCAGTGCAATAAAAATACCCAGACAGTTGTATTTAGCACAATTTACAGCTGGAGGGAGGTTAGGTGTGAGACTATGTCAAATGTAATCGTAAAAGAGAACGAGACTTTGGATAGCGCTTTACGTCGTTTTAAACGTAGCTGCGCAAAAGCGGGCATTCAGCAGGAAATCCGTAAAAGAGAACATTACGAGAAACCGAGCGTACGCCGTAAGAAAAAATCCGAAGCAGCAAGAAAGCGTAAATATAATTAATGTGCACAGTAAAACTCCCTGGCTGTCAGCCAGGGAGTTTTTGTTGAGGAGTCTATGAAAAAAATTTTAAAAGTACTTTCCAATCGTATATTTGTTGTTGCCATGCTGCTGATTCTGCAGATTGCGTGGGTCGTGCTGTTTGCAACACTGATGGTGGAGAATTTCAAGATTCTGGATACATTTCTGACAATCCTCAGCATCCTGGTGGTGCTCTGGCTTGTAAATAAGAGGATCAATCCGGCCTATAAGCTGATCTGGACGATTGTGATTCTTATATTTCCGATCTTCGGCGTCACATTTTATCTGCTGACCGGTAAGTCCAGGATCGCCAGAAAGATGCAGAAAGAGCTTGAGCGCATTTATGAGGGCAAGGGAGAGATCCTGAAGCAGGACGAGCGGGTTCAGGAGCGGCTGGAATTTCTCAATCCGCTTGCAGCAAAGCAGTCCCGCTATATCAAAGACTGTGCAGGATACCCTGTTTATCAGAATACCACGACGGAATATTTTTCAGTCGGGGAAGACTGGTTTGAGGTTTATTTAGAGGAACTGCAGAAGGCGGAGCACTTCATTTTCATGGAATATTTTATTATTGCGAACGGATATCTCTGGGATAAAGTGCTCAGTGTTCTGGAGCAGAAAGTCAAAGAAGGAGTGGATGTCCGTCTGATTTATGATGATGTGGGATGCCTGACGACACTGCCCCACAGATTCTATAAAAAGCTGCAGGAAAAGGGCATTAAGTGCGCAGCATTCAATCCGTTCCGCCCTCTTTTAAATATTATTATCAACAACCGGGATCACAGAAAGATTACGGTTATCGACGGTCGCACGGCATTTACCGGCGGAGTGAATCTCGCCGACGAATATATCAATCAGAAAGAGCGCTTCGGTCACTGGAAGGATTCCGGGCTCTTATGCCGCGGAGAGGCGGCGTGGAGCTTTACAGTCATGTTTCTGCAGATGTGGTGTGCCATAACACGCCTTCCGTATGAGGACTTTGATGACTATCGTCCTTACCGTTACCATAAGGAAGTCTTTCCGAGCGACGGATTCGTGCAGCCTTACAGCGATACACCGCTTGACGACGAGACTGTAGGTGAGAACGTATATCTGAATATCATCGGAAGCGCTAAAAAGTATGTCTATATTTTTACCCCGTATCTGATTTTGGACAATGAGACCATGACTGCGCTGTGCCTGGCGGCTCGCAGCGGTATTGATGTGCGGATCATGACGCCCCGCATTCCCGACAAGAAACTGGTGTTTCTGCTGACTCAGTCGTATTATGAGCAGCTTCTGGAGGCCGGTGTGCGGATTTATGAATATACGCCGGGCTTTATTCACTCCAAATGCTTTGTCTGTGACGATGAGATCGCTGCGGTGGGAACGTTTAATCTGGATTACAGAAGTCTGTATCTGCATTTTGAGGACGGCTGCTGGATCTACAGAAGCCGTGCGGTCAGGC
>CALWBA010000203.1 GCA_944375815.1 uncultured Lachnospiraceae bacterium
AATTATCTGAACCACCACTGTATTTTGAACATATATTAAAATGGAAAGTATGGTTTCAGAGGTGTGTCTTATGAACAGAGGCAACCATGGCTGCCGGACTTCCGGTACAAAGGATTGGGGAGAAGAACCGCTTATTGCAAACATGGACTGTCTTGCCAGACAGAATTCCAATTACAGAACCGCACTATGGACCGGTAAACATCTGCAGGTTACACTGATGAGCATTCCTGTCTGCGGAGATATCGGACTTGAAATGCACCCGGATGTAGACCAGTTTATATGTATTGAAGACGGATGCGCCCTTGTCATGATGGGGAAAAGCAAAACCTTCCTGAACCGTCGGCAAAGAGCGGATCGTCACTGCGCCGTTATAATTCCTGCGGGAACATGGCACAATATTGTCAATACGGGTAAAACCCCGTTAAAGCTTTTTTCTGTTTATGCACCGCCTCAGCATCCGTTCGGCACGGTTCATATAACGAAAGAGGCAGCTGAAAACGCCGAAAAATACGAGTGATTTCAGCATCCGAAAAGCTCCGGATTTCATATATTATGAAGTTCGGAGCTTTTCTATAATATCCTTCCGTCAGAATGGCGCCAGCTCCTGCATAACCCTGCGAAGGCACCACGGAAAGTCGATTTTCTTTACCGATTCCTGTGTGATTATATGGTAAGACGCAAGCTCTTTGCCGTTCAGATAATAAGTTTTCGTCCCCACAGTCTCTCCCTTCTCAACAGGAGCCGTAAGTTTTTCGGGAACAGTAAATTTCGTGGTTACCGCTTCGTCCTGACGCATCAGCACCTCCAGCCCCTGCGAGCCGCCGCTGTCGACAACACATTCTGCCGTCTGCGTACCGCTGCCGAGCGCACCGTCATACTGCCCGTCCTCTACCGGGATACAGGTGCTTAGCTCTCCCTCCCGAAATACATCCCGGTAACTGTAGTTGGCAAGACCATAATTCATAAGCTTTGTTGTGTCCGCCCACTTCTCTTCTTTTTTATTCCCGGACAGCAGCGTCACGATAAACGTCCTTCCATCTTTCTGCAGAGCACCCACATAGCAGTATCCGGCTTTTGAAGTAAATCCTGTCTTGCCCGACAGCGCGCCGTCCATCATGTTCAGGAATGAATTGTGGTTGGTGCACTCGAATACGCGGGTCTTTTTCGTATTCCAGAATGTATAAGAGGGTGTCCGGGTGATCTCAAGAAACTCAGCACTTTTGGGAGAATCCTGAATGCAGTATTTCATAATCAGTGCCAGATCCGCCGCAGTCGTGTGATGGTCTCCCTGTGCGTCTGAGCCGTCCAGGCCGTTTGGTGTGACAAAATGCGTATCCTCACAGCCAAGCTCGTCTGCTTTCTCATTCATCCATTCTGCAAATTTTTCCACGGATCCGGCTGTGGCCTCAGCAAGCATGACCGCGCTGTCGTTGTGCGATTCCAGCATCAGAGAGTACAGAAGATCCTGCACCAGAAATCCCTCGCCCTTCGTGACGCCCAGATGGACTTTGGGCTGCGATGCCGCCTTCTGGGACGCAGCTGTTACCGCAGTCAGATCTCCCTTCTCCAGCACAAGGATACACGTCATAATCTTCGTGGTACTTGCCATCGGAAGCGGCACAGCTTCCTCTTTTCCATATAAGACCCTTCCGGAATCACCATCCATCAGGCATGCCGCGCGCGCCTGAATCTCTTTTGGCTCTTCCGCGGAAACGCTCGCCGGCTGCAGAAGAAAAAGGACAGCCGCCGCAAAAACAGCAAGATATTTCCACCCTTTCATATCCCCCACTTCCTTTCCTGTCTTTCTTACCTATTGTATGTCCCGTCCCGTCCGTTCATGATTATATTTTTCGATTGAATACGCACCCATTTGCGTGTATAATGGGAGGCAGACTGCAATTTAGGAAAATCCGAAGAAAAGGAGTGCTTTGCGATGAGTAATAAACTGATTAATTTAGTTGACATTACCAAGGTTTACGACGGTCAGACCGTGCTTGACGAGCTGAACCTTTATATCCGGGAAAACGAATTTCTCACACTCTTGGGTCCCAGCGGCTGCGGCAAGACCACGACACTGCGTATCATCGGCGGATTTGAAAATCCGGACCGGGGACAGGTTATCTTTAACGGACAGGATATCACGACGCTGCCGCCCTATAAGAGACAGCTCAATACCGTATTTCAGAAGTATGCACTCTTTCCTCACATGTCCATCGCGGAAAACATTGCGTTCGGACTCAAGATCAAGGGAAAGAGCCGCCAGTACATTAACGACAAAATCAAATACGCCTTAAAGCTTGTCAATCTCGAGGGATTTGAAAACCGCTCACCCTCACTTTTATCCGGCGGTCAGCAGCAGCGTATAGCGATCGCCCGGGCGATTGTCAACGAGCCGAAGGTGCTGCTGCTCGATGAACCTCTCGGTGCGCTTGACTTAAAGCTGCGCCAGGACATGCAGTATGAATTGATCCGCCTGAAAAACGAACTCGGCATCACATTCATCTATGTCACGCATGACCAGGAGGAGGCACTGACCATGTCTGACACTATTGTAGTCATGAATCAGGGCTATATTCAGCAGATCGGCACGCCGGAAGACATTTATAACGAGCCGCAGAACGCTTTTGTGGCAGACTTTATCGGAGAGAGCAACATTTTCCCGGGTCTGATGATCGAGGATCGTCTCGTTGAAATTTTCGGCGCCAAGTTTGCCTGTGTCGATGAGGGCTTCGGCCGAAACAAGCCGGTCGACGTCGTAATCCGCCCGGAGGACATTGATCTTGTTAAGCCCAAAAAGGGAATCATCACCGGCCGCGTGACCTCGCTGATCTTTAAGGGCGTTCATTATGAAATGGATGTCATGGCAAACGGTGTGGAATGGACCGTACACAGCACAGATATGGTGCCCGTAGGCGAAGAGGTGGGTATCTGGGTTGAGCCCTCCGATATTCAGATCATGCACAAACCGGAATCGGAAGACGAGGAGGCGGTATCCCTTGAAGAATCATAAAAAATGGCTGAGCGGCCCCTATGCGGTATGGGCAGCAGGCTTTACGGTAATTCCGCTTCTGCTGATCGTCTGGTATGCTTTTACGACCGAAGAGGGTACGTTTACCCTTGAAAATCTCACGCAGATTGCTGCTCCCGAGACCGTCAAGGCACTCGGACTGGCACTTCTGCTGGCCGCAGTAAGCACACTGATCTGCCTGCTTCTGGCCTATCCCCTGGCAATGATTCTTGCTTCCAGGAATGTCAACCAGACAAGCTTTATCGTGCTGATCTTTATTCTGCCGATGTGGATGAATTTCCTGCTGCGCACACTGGCCTGGCAGACACTGCTTGAAAAGAACGGGGTCATAAACATGGTTCTGCGTTTTCTGCACCTGCCGGCGCTGGAGATCATCAACACACCGTACGCCATTGTGCTCGGCATGGTATATAACTTCCTGCCGTATATGGTACTTCCGCTGTACAATGTCCTCATAAAGATCGACAAAGATTACATCAATGCCGCAAAGGATCTGGGCGCAAATTCCGTTCAGAGTTTTCTGCGCATCACGCTGCCCTTAAGTGTGCCGGGCATCATCAGCGGTGTAACGATGGTATTTATTCCTTCGCT
>CALWBA010000204.1 GCA_944375815.1 uncultured Lachnospiraceae bacterium
GACGGCAGCACTTGCGCTTTTGAATGACCAGGTGAAAAAAGGCGGCGTTATGGCATCTTCCTATGTTGGAGGCTTAAGCGGTGCATTTATTCCGGTCAGTGAAGATCAGGGAATGATCGATGCAGTAAATGCAGGAGCTCTGACACTGGAGAAACTTGAGGCGATGACCTGCGTATGTTCTGTCGGACTTGATATGATTGCTATTCCCGGCGATACGAAGCCGACGACGATTGCGGGCATCATTGCTGACGAGATGGCAATCGGAATGATCAACCAGAAGACAACTGCAGTCCGTCTGATTCCGGTTATCGGAAAGGGCGTAGGAGAGACTGTTGAGTTCGGAGGGCTTTTAGGCTATGCTCCGATCATGCCGGTTAACCAGTTCAGCTGCGATGCATTTATCAATCGTACAGGACGCATTCCCGCCCCGGTTCACAGCTTTAAGAACTAAATATATCAATTTATTAAGGCAGCGCACTTCCGGAAGCATCAGGAAGTGCGCTGCCTTTGAATTGTGTATTCCTGCCTGCCTGGCATCTGCAGTCTTTCTGATAAGAGCGGTTCTGATGGCATGGAAAATCAGAAAAAACAATGGATAATCAGTCGGATTAAAGTTGTGCCGCGCTGAGAAAAGGAGTAAAATAGAAAAAAAGAAGAACAGGAGGAATGTGTATGAGAAAAGGACGGAAGTGGCTGGCAGTTTTGATGACGGGGATCATGGCAGCGGGAAGTGTTCTGCCTGTATATGCACAGGACCAAACGGGGGAAGCTCCAAAGGCGGAAAGTACGGCAGTGAGTTATAACCTGAAAGCCGGCAGTGAAGCATGGAGCGGAACCAGGCAGAGAACTCCGGAGGAAATTATGGAGTATCTGAATACACTGGGAGATGCTGTATACGGCAGTTACGAGATGACCTATGATGAAGAACCCTCGACATCTGCTCCGTATGCTCCCGGAAGACTGTCTATGGAGACGCAGCAGCATGCACTGGATACGCTGAATGCAATCCGATATATTGCGGGAATTCCGGATGACGTTACATATAACGCATCTTACGCGGAGCTCGTTCAGGCGGGAATGCTGGTAAATTATGCGCTGGGCGAACTGTCTCACACGCCGGCAAAACCGGCAGGTATGGACGATGCGCTGTATCAGCTCGGATTTTCAGGAACAAGCAGTTCCAATATTGCCTGGGCATCCTGGAAAAACTGTTCTTTGAGCTGGACACTGATTAATTCCTGGATGGCGGATGATGATTACTATAACATTTCTGTAGTAGGTCACCGCAGATGGATTCTGAATCCGCAGATGGGACAGACAGCTTTTGGAATGGTGCAGGGGGAGAAAGGAACATACAGTGCGGTATACGCATTTGACTACAGCGGCGATTTATCTGAAGATTATTATGATGTATCATGGCCTGCGCGTGTGATGCCGATGGAATTTTTTGATGCCGGATATCCGTGGAGCGTGAGCACGGGAGCATATGAAAATACATCTCAGGTTCAGGTACATCTTATTCAGAACCGTACCGGTCAGGAATGGAACTTTTCCGCATCTGGTTCTGATGGAGAATTTTATGTGAACAATGAAGGATGTGGTCAGCCCGGCTGTATAATCTTTCGGCCCAACAATCTGTCCTATCAGCCCGGCGATACTTTCAAGGTAACGGTAACGGGTCTTTCCGGCGGACGCACGCTGGAATATCCGGTCCTCTTTTTTGATGCCGAAACAGGTGCGGGTGCGGACGGCACGGTAAAGGAAGGATGGGTTCTGGAAGATGGAGAGTGGCATTTTTATCAGGACGGCGCGAAGGTGATGAACGGATGGGTAAGTGTTCAGGAAGAAGATCCGTATAATGGAAACCAGGTAGGAACCGTCTGGTATCATATTGGAGCCAACGGAACACCGGGGAAAATGGATACGGGATGGATCAAAGATGAGACGGGATGGAAACATTATTACCTGGACAGTAACGGCAGAATGGTTCATGACGTCTGGGCAAATGCAAACGCACAGCCTGCAATAAATATGCCGGCAGGACTTTACTATCTGCAGCATGACGGATCCGTACAGATGAACGGATGGGCGATGTTCGATGAAAACGCGTGGCTCTTCTGCCGTCCGGGAGATGGTCTGGTGGATATTGACAATCCGGCAAGCTGGGCTTCAGAAAAACTCTGGTAAATTTCATACGGCGGCTCAGCGGATCACCACTGGCCGCCGTAATTCATGCCTGAATTCCTGTCCGGTTTTTGCACAGCGCACGGTCTCATACAGGTTGGCGGCACGGACATCGATGGAGAAGACGTCGTATGCTTCGGGTGCCAGCATCTGTCCTGCATCTGCTGCCTTGGAGATCAGGGGAATGCGTGCGCTTTTTTTCAGCACGGCCAAAAGCGGCGCTGCATCTCTGCGAAATCCCAGGATTCTGGCATAGGGACACAGGAGAGGAGGCCTGTGATCGATTCCGAGCAGCAGTCTCATCAGTGCCCGGGATATGCCGGTATAAGTCATGTCCCGCGTCTTTAAAAGTGAGACGAATGATTCGAAATCCCGGCATGCAAACCGGTTTTTGTAAATCCTGTGTGCCAACGCCGGCGGAATGTCAGCGTACAGAGAAAGCGACTCCGGTGTCTGCTCCAGCAGGCGGTACGCAAGAAGGAGAGAATAATCCTCAGCATTTTGCATTCCCTGGGCAGATGCATGCAGAAAAACGGACTGTGCCATTTCCGGAATCTGTGCAAGTACCTCGCTGGATGAAGCATCAGGCTCCGCCTGGCCCCAAGAACCGGAAAACGTATCTTCGCGTGAAAAAAGTTTCTTCCGTATTCCGCTTGCTGAAGCAAACTCCCCGGAAAGTCCGTCTTCATGATATCCTTTCCCGGCACGCTTTACGGTAAACGGTGTGATCGGGCTGTGAAAACGCAGAAGTGCCCTGCAGTATTCTACAGCCAGGATATTGTTAGGCTGCCTGAGAAGTTCCGAAACCTCATTGGAGCCCTCGAAATATGACCTCAGTGCGGCCGCCCTTGCTTTGGGAAAGGAATCGCCTGCTTTGAGATTTTCTTTCAGCGCTTCCCGAAACTTCTCGGGTTCTCCTGTGAGTACCTCCGCGGCAGACTGAAGCATCTCAATTTTTCCAAGCTCACTTCCAAAAGAGAGAATATTCACGCACCCAAGCGAATCCAGCAGGGATACCGCGCCGGAGGCGAAGAACTCAGCGCTGGCACATGCATATACAGCTGGAAGTTCAAGTACAAGATCCACTCCGCTCATCAGTGCTGCTTCAGTGCGCAGATATTTGTCAAAAACGGCAGGAGCTCCTCTCTGTACAAAATCCCCGCTCATAACGGCAATCACATACTGTGCCCCTGCATCACACCGGGTTCTGTCAATCTGATAGGCATGTCCTTTGTGAAACGGATTATATTCTGCTGTAATTCCTGCGATTTTCATATTTATATCCATTCCTTTCGCTTCGCTCAGGCACAAAACGTTATGAAAATGTTTTTCCTAAGCTTATTTTTCTTTATAATTCTTCTTGTAGGGAACTCGGTATACTACAA
>CALWBA010000205.1 GCA_944375815.1 uncultured Lachnospiraceae bacterium
ACGGGTATGAACCGTATGCTCTAGCCAACTGAGCTATCTCGCCGCAATGGAACCTATAGGGCTCGAACCTATGACCCTCTGCTTGTAAGGCAGATGCTCTCCCAGCTGAGCTAAGATTCCATTTTTATCTGCTGTCTTGCGACTGCTTTGCTATTATATAAAATCTGGCGCGAATTGTCAAGCATTTTGTTGAAAAAAATCAATATCATTTTTTTGACGCCTGACAGTGCGATGTGATATACTAGCCGTAGCTGTAATAAAGCAGGAGGAAACGGATATGAGAGTAGGAATGGGATATGATGTGCATAAGCTGGTTGAGGGCAGAGACCTGATCCTTGGAGGCGTAAAGATCGAACATGACCGAGGACTTCTGGGACACTCAGATGCTGATGTGGTGGTGCACGCGATTATGGATGCGCTGCTCGGTGCAGCTGCACTCAGGGATATCGGGCGTCACTTTCCGGATACGGATCCGCAGTATAAGGGGATATCCAGTATTACCCTGTTAAAACATGTGGGAAAGCTGCTTGAGGAAAAAATGTATGTGATCAACAATATTGATGCCACAATCATTGCCCAGAAGCCGAAGCTTCTGCCGTATATTGATGAAATGATTCGAAATGTTGCGGATGCGCTGCATTTATCAGAGGATCAGGTCAATATCAAGGCGACGACGGAGGAAGGGCTTGGCTTTACCGGAAGTCAGGAAGGTATCTCTGCTCATGCAGTATGCTCTATCTCCTATGCTCTTGACGGCATGGAGGACAGAATGCAGGGAAAAGGCTGCGGCGGCTGCGGAGGATGCACACAGGGATAATTGCGCCGGGTATTGACAAAATTCAATTTTTTGCATAGTATAGAACCAGATACGCTAAATACTGAGAACGGGAAGAGTAAGAGAGCAGATCCAATGACAGAGAACGGACGCCGCCAGGCTGAGAGCGTCCGGGATTGGGAGCCCTCAGAAAGTGCGCCCGGGAGTAGACCGGAGGAAAGCTGCATCGGCAGCGGTATTCCGGTACGTGTGCAGACGTTACAGGCAAATGAGCGGGGGCAGAAAAGCTGCCTCAAGTAAAGTGGAACCACGGAGAACTTCGTCTTTATACAAACAGGGGAAGTTCTCTTTTTTTATTGGCTATGGCACAGAAAGGAAGGATATATGGGATTTATCAGGCATATCAAAGAAGAATTCAGTGTTATACAGGAGCGGGATCCGGCGATCAAGTCTCCTCTGGAGGTTCTGCTTTATCCGAGCTTTCGGGTAATGATCCAGTACCGCAGGGCACATAAGCTGTATCTGAAAGGACACTACTTTCTCGCACGCTGGATTTCTCAGAGAGCAGCCAGAAAGACCGGAATCGAGATTCATCCGGGTGCAACAATCGGCAAAGGACTGTTCATAGATCATGGGAGCGGCGTGATTATCGGGGAGACAACGATTATCGGCGATAATGTAACGCTGTATCAGGGTGTAACACTGGGCGGAAACGGCAAGGAGACCGGAAAGCGCCATCCGACGATCAAAGACAATGTCATGATCAGTGCAGGTGCTAAAATCATAGGTTCATTCACAATCGGGGAAAACTCTAAGATAGGTGCGGGATCTGTGGTCATTGAAGAAGTACCGCCGAACTGTACCGTAGTCGGTATTCCCGGAAGGGTGGTTCGCCAGAAGGATGTGAAGATCCCGCGCACGAGTATGGATCACGTACATCTGCCTGACCCGGTGCGTGATAATATCCGTGTGCTGCAGCACGAGAATACGGTGCTTACCAATAAAGTCCTGGAGATGGAGAGCCAGATCAGGATGCTCAAAACACAGATAGCTGCCGCGGTCTCAAATGATGCGGAGGAAAATAAACAGGAGGAATCATAACATGAAGTTTTACAATACGCTGACGAAGAAAAAAGAAGAATTTGTACCGCTTGAAGAGGGTAAGGTGAGGATGTATGTCTGCGGACCGACCGTGTACAATTACATCCATATTGGAAATGCCCGTCCGATGATTGTATTTGATACGGCGCGCAGATACATGGAGTACAAAGGATACGAGGTAAATTACGTTTCGAATTTTACCGATGTGGACGATAAGATTATAGCAAAGGCAATTGAGGAAGGCGTCTCAGCGGAGGAGATTTCACAGCGCTATATTGCAGAGTGCAAAAAGGATATGGCGGACATGAATGTGCGTCCTGCCACAACACATCCGCTTGCCACTCAGGAAATTGACGGCATGATCGATATGATCACTACGCTGATTGAAAAGGGATATGCATACAACGTGGATGGAACCGTATATTTCCGCACGCGTAAATTTAATGAGTATGGAAAATTATCCCATAAGAACCTGGACGATCTGCGATCAGGCGGCCGCTCCCTGTTAGTCACAGGAGAGGATCAGAAGGAGGATCCGCTGGATTTTGTGCTCTGGAAGCCGAAAAAAGAAGGAGAGCCGTTCTGGGTATCCCCATGGAGCGAAGGCAGACCCGGCTGGCATATCGAGTGCTCCGTGATGTCAAAGAAATATCTGGGAGAGGAGATTGACATTCACGCCGGCGGCGAGGATCTGATCTTCCCCCACCATGAAAATGAGATTGCACAGAGTGAGTGCTGCAACGGAAAAATTTTTGCACGCTACTGGCTGCATAATGCATTCTTAAATATTGATAACCGCACGATGTCAAAATCCCTTGGAAACTTCCGTACTGTGCGGGAGATTGGCGAGAAGTACGATCTGCAGGTGCTGCGTTTCTTCATGCTGAGCGCACACTACAGAAGTCCGCTTAATTTCAGTGCCGATATCATGGAATCCTCCAAGAGCGCACTTGAGAGAATTGTGACGGCTGTTGACAAATTAAAGAGCCTGAACCCGAAGACAGAAGCGCTTACACAGAATGAGGAGGAATTGTTAAAGTCAGCACAGCAGCTTCGTGAAAAATTCGAAGAGGCTATGGACGATGACCTGAATACCGCGGATGCGATTTCGGCGATTTTTGAACTTGTACGTTTTGCGAACACGAATGCGGATGAGAATTCTTCCAGAGCGTTTGTCGATGCAGTGAAGGGCGAGATCGTTGAGCTGTCCGATATTCTGGGGCTGATTGTAGATAAGAAAGAGGAGAACCTGGATGCGGAGATCGAGGAGATGATTGCAAAGCGTCAGGCGGCAAGAAAAGCGAGAGATTTCGCGCAGGCGGATGCAATCCGTGACGAACTGCTTGCAAAGGGAATCATTCTGGAAGATACGCGCGAGGGTGTAAAATGGAAGAGAGCTTAAAATATTTAAAAGAGCAGTTTGCGCTTGCCGATGTGGATTTAAAGACGTACTCTCCGCTGACATTGGCGTATATCGGAGACTCAATCTATGATCTGCTGGTGCGTACAATTTTAGTTAAGCACGGCAACGCTCAGGTCAATAAGCTGCACAAGCGTGCGAGCAGCCTGGTAAAGGCCCCTGCCCAGTCGGATATGATGGATAAAATATTGCCCCATCTGACTGAGGAGGGGGAACATATCTATAAGCGGGGCAGAAACGCAAAGTCGTTTACAATGGCAAAGAACGCCACGATGGCGCAGTATCGCCGCGCGACGGGCTTTGAAGCGGTGTTCGGCTACCTTTATCTGAAAGGTGACTTAAAACGCATCATTGACCTGATGAAGATCGGCATAGAGCCGGAGAACAAGGAGAAAGAAACGAATGGAAGAAATCAGGGAGAATAAGATAGAGGGACGAAACGCCGTTATAGAGGCGTTTCGCTCCGGAAGAGCAGTGGACAAAGTGTTTGTACTGAATGGGTGCCAGGACGGACCGATCCGCACAATTGTGCGCGAGGCAAAAAAGCACGACACGGTCATAAACTTTGTGGAAAAGGAAAGACTGGATAAGATGTCCGATACGGGAAAGCACCAGGGTGTCATTGCATTTGCGGCATCCTACGAGTATGCAGAGGTAGAAGATATTCTGGCTAAAGCACGTGAAAAAGGTGATCCGCCGTTTATTTTGTTGCTGGACGGTATCGAAGATCCGCACAATCTGGGCGCTATAATACGAACAGCCAATCTGGCGGGCGCGCACGGAGTTATTATTCCGAAACGGCGTGCTGTAGGACTGACTGCTACAGTTGCGAAGGCATCCGCTGGAGCAATCAATTATACTCCGGTGGCAAAAGTTACCAATCTCGGACAGACGATAGACGAATTAAAGGAAAAGGGGCTGTGGTTTGTCTGCGCCGATATGGGAGGAACCTCCATGTATGATCTGGATCTGAAGGGACCAATCGGGGTTGTGATCGGCAACGAGGGAGAGGGTGTAAGCCGCCTTGTCAGAGAAAAATGTGATTTTATCGCATCCATTCCAATGAAGGGTGATATAGATTCTCTGAACGCATCCGTAGCTGCGGGCGTACTTGCATTTGAAATAGTAAGACAAAGAGGCTGCTGAGGATGAAAAAGGATTACGGGAGTTACAGTGATGAAGAGCTGATCCGAATGATGCGGGAGGGAGACCGTGAGGTGGCGGAATACCTTGCGGAAAAATATAAGTCCCTGGTTCGAAAAAAAGCGCGTACGCTTTATCTGGTCGGCGGGGACACAGAGGATTTGATTCAGGAGGGGATGCTTGGGCTGTTTAAGGCAATGCAGGACTACAGTCCCGACCGGTCTGCATCGTTTCTGACATTTGCCGGAACGTGCATTGACCGACAGCTCTACAGTGCAATCGCTGTGTCTAATCGTAAGAAGCATCTGCCGCTGAATTCCTATCTGTCTCTCAGTGCCGGCGAGTGGGAAAGCCAGGAGCGGATGTCTGTGGAGCAGAATCCGGAGGAGATGGTGATCGACCAGGAGAATGTGCGCATTATCCGGGCGAAGATCGAGGCGCGTCTGAGTAAGTTTGAAAATCAGGTACTTTCGCTGTACCTGGACGGTGCCGATTATGTCCGTATCGCCCGGCTTCTCGGTAAGTCTCCAAAATCCATCGATAATGCACTGCAGAGAATCAGAACAAAAATAAAGTATCTGATACAGACAAAATAGTATTTCTGCGCCTCCGTTTGGGGGCGCAAAGAAAAATAAAAAAATTGAAAAAAGTTGTTGACATTCCCGGAATGTTTTGATAGAATACATAAACGTAGCAGCGAGCTAACAAAAATACGATAAGCTGCCTTGGCTCAGCTGGTAGAGCGTCGCCTTGGTAAGGCGGAGGTCGGCGGTTCAAATCCGCTAGGCAGCTTTCACAATCTCCTGAAATTTTCAGGAGATTTTTTTGTATATACATAAAAAGTATCTTGCATTTTTCTGCAGTTATGCTATATTGGCAGTGACGGTCACAGAAACCGGTATTGGAACTTAGATAAGGAGGCATAAGGAACATGAACAGAGAAAACGTATGGAAATCCTATGATGCTCAGGAAGAGGAGAAGCTGGAAGCTGTTGCAGCAGCATACAGAAGTTTCCTGGACAACGGAAAGACAGAGAGGGAATGCGTTGCACAGATTATAAAAGAGGCAGAGGCAGCAGGTTACCGTTCTCTGGATGAATTTAAGAAGAGCGGAAAGAAAATCGAAAAGGGCGATAAGATTTACGCAGTTGAGATGAATAAAGCGATCATTCTGTTCCAGGTGGGAGAGCAGGACATGGAAAGCGGAATGAATATTCTCTGCGCGCACATTGACTCCCCGCGTCTGGATATCAAGCAGAATCCACTGTATGAGGATACAGAACTGGCTTACCTGGATACACATTACTACGGCGGAGTTAAAAAGTATCAGTGGGTAGCAAT
This sequence comes from uncultured Lachnospiraceae bacterium, assembly GCA_944375815.1. Classification (GTDB taxonomy): domain Bacteria; phylum Bacillota; class Clostridia; order Lachnospirales; family Lachnospiraceae; genus Egerieimonas_A. Next base: position 5,781 of record CALWBA010000205.1, read on the forward strand.
GCCGCTTGCCATGCATGGAATTGTGGCAAAAAAAGATGGTACGGTCGTAAATATTGTTGTTGGTGAAGATGAGAATGATCCGGTGCTGTACATAACTGACCTGCTTCCGCATCTCGGCGGAAAACAGATGCAGGAGACAGCGGCAGAAGCAGTCCGCGGCGAGGCGCTGGATATTCTGATCGGAAGCCGTCCGCTGAAGGATACGGAGAAAGACGCGGTAAAAGAGCAGGTTCTTGCTGTATTAAAAGAAAAATACGGTATTGAGGAGGAGGACTTCCTCTCTGCGGAGCTTGAGATTGTTCCGGCTGGAAAAGCACGTGAGTGCGGACTTGACAGAAGCATGATTGCAGCATATGGACAGGATGACAGAGTGTGTGCATATACCTCATTTCTTGCAATGCTTGATGTGCAGGCACCAAAGAAGACGGCATGCTGCCTTCTGGTAGATAAAGAGGAAATCGGAAGTGTAGGAGCTACCGGTATGCAGTCCAGATTCTTTGAGAACTCTGTGGCAGAGCTGCTGGATGCTATGGGAGAGTATTCTGATATGAAACTTCGCCGTACACTGAGAAACTGCCGTATGCTTTCTTCAGATGTAAGTGCCGCATATGATCCGCTGTATGCAGATGTATATGAAAAGAAGAATTCTGCATATTTCGGAAAAGGACTTGTCATTAATAAATATACGGGAGCCCGCGGAAAGAGCGGATCCAATGATGCAAATGCAGAGTATGTAAGCTGCCTGCGCCGTATTTTTGATGACAGCAATGTGGCGTTCCAGACTGCCGAGCTGGGTAAGGTAGATGCCGGCGGCGGCGGAACGATCGCGTTTATTGCTGCTCTCTACGGAATGGAGGTCATTGACAGCGGCGTAGCTGTTCTGAGCATGCACGCTCCGTGGGAAGTAACAAGCAAGGCGGATGTATATGAAGCAAAGAAGGGCTATGAGGCATTCTTAAAAGAAGCATAAAAGAAAGCGGATTCCCCCGTCGTTCTGGCGGGAGAATCCGCTGTTTTTGATACGGGACTAAGTCGCATCCGCGGCTTGGTCCTTTTTTGCATTTCTCCAGGCGCGCGGCGAGATGCCGTGGTATTTTCTGAATGCTCCGGAAAAATGCTCGACAGAAGAATAGCCGAGAGATGCGGAGATTTCTGTAATGCTTTTGGCCGGGTCTGAAAGCAGAATGAGCGCTGCGGACATTTTGGAATCGGTTTTCTTCTGAAGAAATGTTTTCCCGTAATGTTCCCGCAGAAGCCGTTCTGTCTGACGGGTGCCGAGCCCCAGCCGCTGCGCCAGTGATTCCAGCGTCAGTTCCTGGTAGTCGTACAGAAAGGATTCTTCAATAATCAGATAATTTCGATCTGAAAGTGAAGAGGTTGCCGCAGCGCTTCCGGTGTGATGAAAACCTTCGAAATTCCGGGCACTCTGCACCAGAAGCTGCAGAAGCAGCGTGCGCACAACAGTCATATAACCGGTACCGCGGCTTTCAAGCTCGCGAAAGAGGGTCTGCATGAGACCGCGGATATTCTGCGTGTCCTGTCCGAGAAAAACGGGTGTATGTATAAAGAGATTCAGAAAGTCCGGATTCTCTTTCGATGTAAAAGATGCACTTACAGGTTCGAATTTGAGATAGATGCAGTATTCCGTAACGGGATCCGAAGGATCGGGAACCTGTGAGTGTTCTACATGCGGACCGGTGACAAAAAATGTATTGGGAGTGATTTCATACGGCGTTTGGTTCAGTGTAATACGTCCTCTGCCGCAGACAATATAGTGCAGCTCCCAGCTGTTGCGGCTGTGACTGTGGCTGGGAAATGACCGCTGACACTGTTCGTATGACAGCTTGAGTGCGCGGCAGAGCATATTTCCGACCGGAAAGGAAATATCCAGGTCGTCATAAAATTTTCCGATGGGCTTTTGCATCTCTTTCACCTCCTGAGATGATATGAGAAGAGTATATCACAAAACCTGCGCTGATACGACATAAAACCTGCGGTTTTGTCGCAAGAATCTCTAAAGTTCTTAGAAAAATAGAATTATAATGAGGACATCAAAAAGAGTGAGAACAACAGCAGGAGGAGAATGCGATATGGCTGTAAAAATGATTCCGAAGACAATGGTAGGAGCTACGCTTCCGGGAAACAGTACCGTGGAACTGAAAGAGTTTGAAATCCCGAAGCCGGGACACGGAGAGGTGTTAATTCAGACAAAGGCAACGACAATCTGCGGAAGTGATATCCGCTGCATTTACCGTGAACATGTGGGAAAAGGACCGGAGGGATATATTCCGGGTCTGGTAGCCGGTCATGAGCCGTGCGGTGTGATTGTAGAAGAAGGCGAGGGACTTAGAAGATTCAAGAAGGGCGACCGTGTAATTGTTTACCATATTTCAGGCTGCGGTGTGTGCAATGACTGCCGCAGAGGATATTATATTTCCTGCAAGAGCAAGTACCGCCGTGCTTACGGCTGGCAGAGAAACGGCGGCATGGCACCGTATATTCTGGCAGAGGAAAAAGATCTGATTGCACTTCCGGATGAGCTTACATATAAGGACGGTGCGCAGGTGGCATGCGGTTTCGGTACGGTTTATGAGGGACTTGAGAAGATCGGAGTCTGCGGAAACGATGCGGTTCTCGTGACAGGATTAGGTCCGGTAGGACTTGCGGCTCTGATGCTGGCAAAGGCAATGGGCGCAAATAAGCTTATCGGTGTTGAGATGAATGATTACAGAATTGATCTGGCGAAAAAACTGGGACTGGTTGACCATGTGTTTAAACCGGGTGAAGATACGCTGGAAAAGATTCTGGAGGTTACAGGCGGAAAGGGTGTGGAGCGCGCTGTCGATGCGAGTGCCAATGATTCAGGACGTCAGCTTGCTATTCGTGCAACCCGTGAGTGGGGAAAAATTGTCTTTGTCGGTGAAGGCGGAACCTGTACATTCAATCCAAGCCCTGATATTATTCATGGACAGAAGACCATATATGGCTCATGGGTAACAAGTCTGTGGCGTATGGAAGAACTTGTGGAGCGCCTTGTAAGATGGAACATTCATCCGGAAGATCTGATCACAGATGAATTTCCGATGGATAAGGCGGGAGAGGCATATCAGCTTATGGCGAGCGGAAAATGCGGAAAGGTCGCTGTAGTATTCGGCGATCAGAACGAGAGATAAAAAGGAGGAGCTGCGTTATGGGTAGAGGGGTAAATCCTGAAATAATTCCCAAAAGAAGGCTGTATACCGGAGCAGAAATGCCCGCAGTAGGCCTCGGAACATTTGGGTCGGATAAATATTCCGCTGATCAGGTTGCGAATGCCGTATACGGAGCGGTGCAGTGCGGCTATCGCCTGATTGACTGCGCGGCTGTGTATCAGAATGAGGCGCAGATCGGAGAAGTTCTGAAGAATCTCTTTGATGACGGTGTAGTAAGAAGAGAGGAACTGTTTATCACAAGTAAGGTATGGAACGATATGCATGGAGAGGGAAAAGTGCTGGAATCCTGCCGCCAGAGCCTGAAGGATCTGGGACTTTCCTATATTGATCTGTATTTTGTTCACTGGCCGTTCCCGAATTATCATGCTCCCGGGTGTGACGGAGATTCCAGAAATCCGGATTCCAAGCCGTTTTCCGTGGAAGAGTTTATGACAACCTGGAGACAGTGCGAGGAGCTGGTCCGCATGGGACTTGTTAAACACATTGGTATGTCAAATATGACAATTCCCAAACTGGAGGCTGTACTTCCACTGTGTGAAATTCAGCCGGCGGCACTGGAGATGGAACTGCATCCGTCCTTCCAGCAGCCGGAGTTATTTGATTATGCTGTGAAACATGAAATCCAGCCTATCGGTTACTGCCCGATCGGTTCTCCGTCCCGTCCGGAACGCGATCGGACGGCAGAGGATGTGGCAGATACCCAGATGCCGGAGATCGTGGAGATTGCAGAGGCACATCATGTTCATCCTGCAGTTATCTGTCTGAAATGGGCAGTTCAGAGAGGACAGATTCCGATTCCGTTTTCTGTAAAGGAACCGCAGTACATCAGCAATCTGCAGTGCGCCGCAGAAGACCCGCTGACAGATGCGGAAATGGAGCGGATCCGCCTTGCGGATAAGAACTGCCGCCTGATCAAAGGACAGGTTTTCTTATGGAAAGGCGCCAGGAGCTGGGAAGATCTGTGGGATTTAGACGGAACAATTACAAAATAAAAAAGATGAGGACAGACATGCTGCGGACAGGCAGATATGTCTGTCTTTTTTTCTGAAGATCCCTTGAAAATCATTTGGTGAACACATAAAATAAAGATAACAGGCAGGGATTCTGCCGGAGGACAGAATGATTTTAAATTTTATTAATAGTAAGGAGGCGATTTGGGTATGAAAAAAAGAATAGCTGTATGGTGTCTGATTCTGTGTGCGGTCTTTGGCGTCTGTGCCTGCGGCAGAAAAAGCGAGACTCCGGATTCCTTCATGGATACATATTTCCAGTGTGATGGAGGAATAAAACCCGGTGTGCTCTCCTGGGGAGATACGCAGAAAGAGATTATGGACAAACTGACGATAAAGGAAGATATGATTTCCATTCAGGAGGATACCAGATTTGTCGCAGACGATGCGGTGGAAGGCCTGCCGGAAGGATGCGAAGGTAAGGTATCTTTTGAGATGGAGGATAATCTGATCGGGATCAGGCTTATGTTTCTCTCAAAGACAGAGGAGACGGACAGAGAGATTTTGGAGACTGTCCTCGGATGGGGAAAGAAATATCTTCCGGATACTGATCTGAACAGCGAACTCTGGGCGAAGAATACGGATGAAATGATTGATCAGATCATAGAAGAAAAAAGCATGGCGATAGGCTGGACACTGGAGGATGGAAGCTCGTTCAATATCAGCTATATTGCGGATTCGGACCGTATCATTACGGTGACGGGGATGATGCCGCGGACACTGAACGGAAAGCATTGAGCATGCCGCCTGCCTGGCAGCGGATGAAGGGGCTGTGAAAAAAGCATAGCCTAAAAATAAAGAAGGACCAGGGGTCAAAAATAAGCCCAAGGTCCTTCTTTTGTGTTAAAATTAACTTGCGATGATAATTATTAACAAGTCTAATTCTAACGC
>CALWBA010000206.1 GCA_944375815.1 uncultured Lachnospiraceae bacterium
GTGAGGCGATGTGGTGGCGGGTTTGGGAGGATGACGTGTAGGTGGACGAGTATAGCATGACTGTTAACATCACAAGACTGCGCTGTAAGGTGGAGAGGAGTGGACTTGTACAGTTTATCACAACAAAGAAAGGTCTGGGATACACGGTGGAATAAGATGGAGCAGATAAAAACAGGGACAATTGTGAAATGGTACATGAGAAGCCGGGCGGGAATTTTTGCAGCTGTTTTTCTTATGTGGATAATTTTCTCATGTGTGTACTGTCTGTATACAGAGAGCTTCGAGCCGCTCGGTTACTCGTGGCTTCTGTGCCTGTATTTTGCAGCAATCTTTCTTGGCGTTGATTTCTGGAGATATTGCAAGCGCACGCGCAGGCTGGAGACCTGGTGCCGGTGCGCGGCGGCCCTGAATGAGCCTTTAGAGGTGCCGCAGAGCATGGAGGATGTGCTCTACCGTTCCTGCATCCGCGCAATTTTAAAAGAACGATCGGCAGAAGCGGAAAGATACCGCGCGCAGGCCCTGGAGGACAGGGAATATTTTACAGTCTGGTGCCATCAGATCAAGACGCCGATTGCCGCAATGAGGCTGCTGCTGGGAGAGGAGAATCTTCCGGTGTGTGATGAAGCATCCGGAGAGCTGTTTAAAATAGAAGAGTATGTAGATATGGTGCTTCAGTATCTGCGATCAGATGATCAGACATCAGACTATGTGCTGCAGGACTGTGATCTGGAGAAGATTGTGCGGGGAGTGGTGCGGCGGTATGCGCCGCAGTTTATCCGCAGGAAGCTGCGCATAGATTTTCGTCTGCAGCCGGTGCGCGTGCTCACAGACGAGAAGTGGGTGAGCTTTATTATCGGACAGCTCCTTTCCAATGCACTGAAATACACAAAGCAGGGAACGATTTCAATCTGTCAGGAGAGCGGCAGTCCACGCCGACTTGTGATAGAGGACACAGGTATCGGCATTGCGCCTGAAGATCTGCCGCGGGTATTTGAGCGCGGTTATACGGGATACAACGGTCGGAAGGATAAGCGTGCCACCGGTATCGGACTGTATCTTTCAAAAAGGATTGCGGACCGTCTGAACCACAGGATTGAGATTTCCTCTGTGCAGGGAAAAGGCACGAAGGTGGTTCTTGACTTCGGGCGGGATGATATGATGTTCGACTAAGCTTACAAAAATGTAAGGATAGACAGGAGAAATGTAAGCCAGATCTATGGCAGCTTTTCTCCTGTTTTTTTATACTTACTGCATAAACAAGCGAAGGGAGCAAGAAGAATGAAAATCTTAGACGTTCACAATATCAGGAAAATATATACCACAAGGTTCGGAGGAAACCAGGTGCAGGCTCTGAAAGATGTGACATTTTCCGTTGAAAAGGGTGAGTTCGTTGCAATTATGGGAGAATCCGGATCAGGTAAGACGACACTGCTGAATATCCTTGCAGCTCTCGACCGTCCGACATCAGGAGAGGTTATCCTCGGAGGGAAAAGCCTTTCGTCCATCAGGGAAAAAGAGATATCTGCATTCCGCAGAGAGAATCTGGGCTTTGTATTTCAGGATTTCAATCTGCTGGATACCTTTTCCCTTATGGATAATATATTTCTGCCGCTTGTGCTCTCAGGAAAATCGTATGCGGAAATGAACCAGAAGCTGATGCCTCTGGCAAAGAAGCTGGGAATCGGAGAAATTTTAAAGAAGTTTCCGTATGAGGTGTCCGGCGGGCAGAAACAGCGGGCGGCAGTTGCCCGGGCGCTGATTACAAATCCCCAGCTGATCCTGGCTGACGAGCCGACCGGCGCACTGGATTCGAGGGCTTCTGCGGAACTTTTAAGTCTGTTCGGGGAGATCAACCGTTCAGGTCAGACGATTCTGATGGTGACTCACAGTGTCCAGGCAGCATGCCATGCGGGCAGAGTCCTGTTCATCAAGCACGGGCAGGTATTTCATCAGATCTACCGCGGTGAGAGCACAAGGGAGGAAATGTATCAGAAGATTTCCCAGACACTTACAATTCTGACAACGGGCGGTGATATCCATGACTAAGAGCTTTTATTTTAAAATGGCAGGGAAGAATATTGTAAATAACAGATCAGGATATATTCCCTATATGTTTACCTGCATCATGACGATTGCAATGTTTTATATCATGAAGTCCCTGACGTACAATGAGAACGTACTCCAGGTCTACGGAGGAGAAGCGATTCGGTCGGTACTGGCAGTCGGAAGCAGCGTTCTGGCAATTTTTTCTGTAATCTTTCTGTTTTATACGTATAGTTTTCTGATAAAGCGCAGAAAAAAGGAATTTGGTGTATTTAATATCCTGGGAATGGAAAAGCGGCATATTTCAGTTACGGTATTTCTGGAAACCGTATATGTGGCAGCAGCTGCGCTGTCAGCAGGACTTGTGACGGGAATTGTATTTTCAAAGCTGTTCTTCTGGATTTTTATGCGGATTCTGGGTACGCAGGCCGCACTGAAATGGAGCTTTTCATCCAGGGCATGTGCAGATACGGCGCTGCTGTTCAGTGTGATCTTTCTGCTGAGCTATCTCAATACGCTGCGCCAGATTCATCTGTCAAATCCCATTGAACTGCTCAGGGGAGGACAGATCGGAGAGAGGGAACCAAAGACCAAAGCGCTTCTCGCGCTGGCGTCTCTTGCCAGCCTGGCAGCGGGATATTATCTGGCGGTCACTACTGATAATCCGCTGTCATCTATTACGGTTTTCTTTGTGGCTGCAGTTCTGGTAATTCTGGGAACATATGGCCTGTTTACTGCCGGAAGCATTTTCGTGCTGAAACTTCTGCGCGGCAATAAGACCTATTACTATAAAACACAGCACTTTATTTCCATATCCGGCATGATCTACCGCATGAAACAAAATGCTGTCGGTCTGGCGAATATCTGTATATTGTCCAGCGCGGTTCTGGTTATGATATCCACGACGGCATCCTTATATCTGGGAATGAATGATCTGATCGCAAATCGTTATCCGAAGGATATTTCCATGCAGATTTATGTAGATCATGAGGGTGCTGAACAGCAGATGGACAGCCTCATTGACCAGAAGCTTCAGGAATACGGAATCACTGTGAAGAATCTGAGCAGATATCATTATAGTCCGGCAATGACTGTATACAAAGACGGAAAGCTCTATACGGAGAATGAACTGGATACCGGGAATGTTTCTCTTTTAAGCAATCATATGGTATCTGTGGAGATTATTCCTGCACAGGAGGCAAGAAATATGGGAGCTGATGTGAAGGAACTGAACGACAAAGAAGCGGCAGTCTATGAGATCGGAGGAAGCCTGGAAGGCGGCAGCTTTACGGTCAGCGGCCAGGAATATCAGATTGTACAGAAGCTGAAGCATATGGATATTTCCATGGGAACCGCGGATGCGGTGGCTGATTCGTTTGTGCTTGTGGTGAAAGATATCGATGCGGTAAAGACACTTACATCTCTGCTGCTGGGACCCGATACGGATACGCAGAGTACGGATGGACTCATACGGTATACCTGCCAGTTCGATACAGATTCAGATAAGGACATACAGTCTGCGTTTATGAAAGCTGTACAGGCGGAAATAACCGGCGATGAGGGTTCCTCCCGGAATCCGGAATGGATGTCGCTGAACGGCTATATCGAAGGCAGAGCCGGCGCAGAGGAGAGTTTTTATTCTCTCTACGGAAGTCTGTTCTTTATTGGCATGATTCTGGGTTCTGTATTCCTGATGGCAACTGTTCTGATCATATATTATAAACAGGTTTCCGAGGGATACGAAGACAGAGAACGCTTTGCAATCATGCAGAAAGTCGGCCTGAGCAGACAGGAGATACGAAGTTCTATTAAGAGTCAGGTTCTCACGGTTTTCTATCTGCCGTTAGTGATGGCGGGGATTCACATTGCATTTGCATTCCCGCTGCTCAGAAAAGTCATGGCAATGATGAACCTGTCGAACACGGGCCTGTTTATGAAGGGCTGCGCACTGACCTATGTGATTTTTGCAGCAATTTACGCAATGATCTACGGACTGACAGCAAGAAGCTATTCCAGGATTGTAAGTTAACAGATAGACAGAAATATAAGGAAGCGCTATAATG
>CALWBA010000207.1 GCA_944375815.1 uncultured Lachnospiraceae bacterium
ACGGGTATGAACCGTATGCTCTAGCCAACTGAGCTATCTCGCCGCAATGGAACCTATAGGGCTCGAACCTATGACCCTCTGCTTGTAAGGCAGATGCTCTCCCAGCTGAGCTAAGATTCCATTTTTAAATTGTGCTGTCTTTCAGACTGCTTGGTTATTATATAAAATTAAAACAATTTTGTCAATAGGTTTTTTGAAAAAATCCAATAAAATTTGGAAGATTTTTCAGGAGCGCCCAACCTTGCACCCTGATGTAAATGGTAGTAAAATAAAAATGTACCTTATAATATATAATCAGAAAAGGACGGTAAAATGCATGGATCTTAGTATTTTTCTTTCTGCTGTAGAGGTACTGTGCATCAACATTATTACATTTGAACTATGCTGCCGGAGAAAATACAGCCGGAGTGTCACAGCAGCTGTCCTGGCGGTGAGCACTGCCGTAATATATCTGGGAATTGCAGCGTTCTTTGATATGACAGGAGACGGAAAACTGATGGTGTTTGGATTCCTTTTTCTTGTTCCGTATGTATTTCTGTATAAGGAAAAAATTTCCAGACTCCTCCTCGTCATGTGCATGTGCTGGACATACACCATAAGTATTTCTTTTTTCTCCATACAGATATCAAGACTGCTTTCTTATGAGCATCGAACCGTGATAGCGCTGGTTTTTCAGAGCGCAGTGTTTCTCGCTACTCTGTATCCTTTTTATAAAAAAGGAGTTCCTAAATATATGTTCATACTGCAGACTCTGAGAAAGTATGATGCGGGATGCGGGAGATATTTTAATTTCAGCTGTTTTCTGCACTTTATTATGCTTACAGTACTGCATATGATTTTTCTGGAGGGACCGGGTAACTGGCCCCAAATAGCAGCATATGTGCTGCTGATAGGCATTACCTATCTGTCATACCAGATGATCTATCGAATGATCTCTGATTCCGCGCGGATTCAGGAACTGGAACGGATTTCGGAGTATGACGCACTGACTGGGATTGCGAACCGTACAAAGCTGTTCGCTGATCTTGAGCATATGCGCAGAGGGAAAAGAGAGTTTTCGATTCTGTTCATAGATCTGAATCGGTTTAAAGAAATCAATGATACATACGGACATATTATCGGAGATCAGTATCTGAAACATTTTGCAGAGATATGTGCGGAGATCTTCCGGGGATACGGACAGGCTTATCGGTACGGAGGCGATGAATTTGTGGTAATCTGCCAGGGAAGCATACCGCAGCAGCTGATTGAGGAACTCAGAACATGTCCTGCCTGGGAGAAAGGCGCGCCCTGCCCGTATAATTCTGCCAGTATAGGAAAAATTATGTGCAGCCCTCCGTTTCCGGATGCGGACGAGCTGCTGAATCAGGTTGACCGGAAGATGTATGAGATGAAGACTAAGACAAGGAAAGAAGCGTAGGAAATAATTTTCTCTCTGCCCTGCCGCTTTTTCTTGCACTTTGCCATATGAGATAGTATAATGACAAGTAATGTGACGGCAGGTACAGTGACCTGCCGGAAGAATAGAGAAAGGGAAAAATGATTCATGCTGCATAATTATTCCAGAACAGAGCTTTTGGTGGGGGAAGAAGGCATGCGTATTCTGCGTGCCGCCAGAGTGGCAGTATTTGGAATCGGCGGTGTAGGGTCCTACACGGTAGAGGCATTGGCACGCTGCGGGATTGGGAGTCTGGTGCTGGTGGATAATGACAAAGTATCCGTCACAAATTTAAACAGGCAGCTGATCGCTCTGCGTTCCACGATCGGACTTGCAAAGACACAGGTGGCAAAGGAACGTATCCGGGATATAGACCCGGATATTGTCGTGCATACCTATGAGACGTTTTTTAACAAAGATACAGAGAATCTCTTCGATTTTACATCATATGATTACATCGTGGACGCTATTGATACGGTATCGTCAAAGCTTCTGCTGATTGAGAAGGCCAAGGAGGCTGATGTTCCTATTTTATCGTGTATGGGCACGGGAAATAAGCTGGATGCCGGCAGGTTTGAAATTACTGATATTTCAAAGACGAGTGTGTGTCCGCTGGCCAAGGTTATACGCACAGAGCTTAAAAAGCGCAGAATTCGTAAGGTAAAGGTGCTCTACTCCAAAGAAATCCCTATACGGAATCAGGATCTGCAGGAGACAAAGGGCAATACGGGACGCCCGGTACCGGGCAGCATTTCGTTTGTTCCCAGCGTTGCAGGACTCTTGATTGCCGGAGAGGTCGTAAGAGATCTGCTGGGACAGGCGGAGAAGAAAGATAAGGCAAAGATCAGGAGGATATTGTAATCCCCCAAAATGAAGGAGAGTTATGAGTAAAGAAATAAGCAGCCGTTTCTGCGGCATCGTCGGTGCAGACAATGTGTGGATTGACGAGCCGATGAAGAAGCATACAACCTTCCGCATCGGCGGTCCGGCGGATTATTATATATGTCCGCATACACCTGAGGAAATCCGGGAGGTTATCAGTGTGTGCCGGGAGGAGCAGATTCCATGGTTTATAATAGGAAATGGAAGTAATCTATTGGTGAGTGACAGCGGCTACCGCGGCGCTGTGATTCAGATCTATAAGAATTTCAATGCAGTGGAGTGCCGGGACAATATCATTCATGCACAGGCGGGTGCTCTGCTTTCGCAGATAGCGGTGCAGGCTTTAAGATGCTCCCTTGCGGGATTTGAGTTTGCATCCGGAATACCCGGAACACTCGGCGGTGCCGTTACGATGAATGCGGGAGCGTATGGCGGAGAGATGAAGGATGTGATAAAGTCTGCTACGGTGCTCACCGAAGACGGACAGATTCTCACGCTGCCCGTGGAGGAATTAAAACTGGGATATCGAACCAGTATTATCAAGAGTGAATCCTATACTGTGCTGGAAGCTGAAATTGAGCTGGAGACTGGAGACCAGACACAGATTCGTAACCATATGGAAGAACTGAGTGAAAAGAGAAGGTCAAAGCAGCCGCTTGAATACCCCAGCGCTGGAAGTACATTCAAGCGCCCGGAAGGATACTTTGCAGGAAAACTCATAATGGATGCGGGACTCCGCGGCTTCCAGGTAGGAGGTGCGCAGGTTTCTGAAAAACACTGCGGATTTGTAATCAATACAGGAAATGCAACTGCAGCGGATGTGATCGGGCTCATCCATGAGGTGCAGAAAAAAGTCGAAGAACAGTTCGGCGTAAAGCTTGAACCGGAGGTGCGTTTCCTGGGCGAATTCTGATTTACAACATAAGAGAGGAAAGCATATGCGTTTTGTCATAGTTACGGGCATGTCCGGAGCCGGAAAGAGTACAGCACTCAAGATGCTCGAGGACGCGGAATATTTTTGCGTTGATAACCTGCCCATCCCGCTTATCGACAAGTTTGCCCATCTGATGATCGGAAACAGTGCGGGAGAGGTTCAGAAGGCAGCACTTGGAATTGACATCAGAAGCGGACAGTCGCTGCATGAGCTTCATGAAAAGCTGGAGCAGATGACAGCGGAGGGAATCGAATACGAGATTCTGTTCCTGGATGCTTCGGACGACGTTTTGGTCAAGCGTTATAAAGAGACAAGAAGAAGCCATCCGCTTGCCGGAAGAGAACGGCTGGAGAAAGGAATTCACTGTGAGCGCGAACAGATGGAGTTTTTAAAGCGCCAGGCGAATTATATCATTGATACAAGTCAGCTTCTGACAAGAGAACTGAAGGCTGAACTTGATCATATTTTTGTAAATAACCAGAAGTTCCGAAATCTTATGATTACGGTACTGTCCTTTGGATTCAAGTATGGAATTCCGGGAGACTCGGATCTTGTATTTGATGTGCGGTTTCTGCCCAATCCTTACTATGTGGAGGAACTTCGTCCGCTGACCGGAAATGACCGGGAGATTCAGGAATTTGTGATGGGGAGTGCTCCCGCTGTGGAGTTTTCCGACAAGCTGGAAGATATGATCCGCTTTTTGATTCCGAATTACATTGCGGAAGGTAAGTATCAGCTGGTGATCAGCATCGGCTGCACGGGCGGAAAGCATCGTTCTGTGACGATTGCCAACGAACTGTATCGCAGGCTGTCACGTGACACAGAATATGGAGTCCGTATTGAGCACAGAGATATTGTAAAGGATGCGGCGCGCAAGAAAGGTTAAAGCGGGTGAAGGCATGTCTTTTTCCGGTGATGTAAAAGAGGAGCTATCTTATCAGATTTCGGAGGCAAGACACTGCAGGATAGCGGAAATAACCGCAATTATTACCATGTGCGGACAGATTTCCATATCCGGAGCAGATCGGTTTTCGATACGGATTCATACAGAAAATATTTCTGTTGCCAGAAAGTTCTTTACTTTACTGAGAAAAACATTTAATATAGAAGCTGAAGCAGGGGTGAGGCGCAATCGTAAGTATGAGAACCGCCTCTTATACCTTGTAGGTGTCAGCGGGCATGAAGATACAGTTCGAATCCTGCAGGCGACCAAGCTTCTGAACGCAAATCTGGAGATTGAGGAAACGATGTCTCTGGTACACAATCTGGTTGTACAGAAAGAATGCTGCCGAAGGGCATTTATTCGGGGAGCATTTCTGGCGTCAGGATCCATCAGCGATCCGCAGCGCTCCTACCATTTTGAGATTGTGTGTGTGTCTGAACAGAAAGCGCAGCAGCTTAAGGAGATTATGAATACCTTTGGATTAGATGCCAAGGTAGTCCTGCGCAAGCGATATTATGTGGTATATATAAAGGAAGGAGATCGCATTTCGGAGATTCTCGCCCTTATGGAGGCGAATATTTCCATGATGAATCTCGAGAATATCCGCATACTAAAAGAGATGCGTAACAGCGTGAACCGTAAAGTAAACTGTGAGACGGCGAATCTCAACAAGACGGTCAGTGCAGCTGTGAAGCAGATAGAAGACATCAAGTTTTTAAAAGAGAAGATGGGCTTTTCTGGACTGTCAGATGGGCTCGAGGAGATGGCCAGGCTTCGGCTTGCCTATCCGGAGGCAACACTGAAAGAACTGGGTGCAATGCTGACGCCGCCCATGGGAAAATCCGGCGTGAACCACAGACTTAGAAAGTTGTCAGCTATTGCGGAAGAGCTTAGAGGTAACAAGGAGGAAGATTTATTATGATTAAGAAACCAATTCAGATTCAGATTTCAAACGGTCTGGAAGCCAGACCAGTAGCCATGCTGGTACAGGTGGCAAGCCAGTTCGAAAGCCAGATCTTTGTGGAAAGCGGAGAAAAGAAAGTAAATGCCAAGAGCATTATGGGAATGATGACCCTGGGACTTGATACGGGAGAGAAGATTACGGTCGTTGCTGAGGGAAATGATGAAGAAGAAGCAATGACAAGCATTGAAAAGTATCTCACAAGTAAGTAAAAAGAGCGAAGAAGAAGCTGCGTCAGTGTTTGCTGACGCAGCTTCTTCTTTAAGACAGCTTCTGAGAAAAAAGTCTCATGAAAATACACGGATACAATACAAGAATCCAGAATACAAGAAGAAAATATCGAAGTGCCCCAAAGAAAAGCGTACCCGGAAACAGGAACCGCAATCCAATCTGCAGCACGAGTGTGACAGCCATACCTGCCGCGAATCGCAGGATACGTGTTTTAAACCCTCTAGTAAGGGAAAAATTTACAAAACGCCGTTCGAGGTAGAAACCGACAGCAAACGCCAGTCCTGCACCGCCTGACTTAAAGCAATCCATGGCATACTCAAGTTCTATGACTCCGCTCGAATGCAGTGACTGAGCGTATACAAGCAGTCCCGCAGAGACTGCGGTGAGAATGATCGATACAATCAGATCCTTGGAATGGTCATCGGCAATCCGTCCAAACAGCGCATAAGAGAGTGCGGAGAGAACAAGAGTTACGGCCATAGAGACGCAGACATCTTTGGGCGTATGAACTCCCAGATACATGCGGGAAAATCCTACGGCGAGAAATCCTGCTATGCACAAAATACGCAGTCGTTTTCTGTGAGTGGAAAAACAAAGTGTTGACAAAAGAGAAGTCGCACTCTGTGTGTGTCCGCTGGGGAACGAATATCCTGTGGCGCCGCTGAGGGCAGAGGCGACAGGCTTAAAGTCAGGATCCAGCACCCAGGGTCTGGGGATGCGGAAGGTAATCTTCAGACCCTGTACGCACAGTCCTGAGGCAAAAAAAGAAAATCCCAGCGTATAGGCAAGACGTTTATCAGTGCACCAGTACAGCCAGCAGATAACAGCGACAATGACAGTCTCCTGAGCCAGAACGGTGATGAACTGAAAAAGTACATCGAGCGGCGGCAGTCTGTATTGGGATAAGAAGCGAAGAAATTCCATAGATTATACCTCCTCAGCAAAAGTATCTCGTGCGGAACCAGTATTCATATAAGAAACGATATCCAAGCGACTCGTACAGCCGGCGTGCCGGGGCATTGCCTTTAACGACTTGCAGATAGGCACGCGATGCGCCCTGGCTGAGTGCTTCGCGCAGGATAGAACAGCAAACTGCACGTGCATAATGCCGACGCCGGTAGTCCGGGTGTACATGAATTGCGTACAGCCCGACGTATTCTCTGTCCAGTATGCCAAGCCCTGTGGCAATGATCTTATCATTGTCCCGGATACTGGCACAGATTGTGTCTTTGGGAATGGCGCGGTACATGGACGGCACGACCTGGCGGTGCATAATATTTGTTGTTCCTTTGAGGGAAAAAAGTCCTTCGATCCAGCTCTGCGGTATGGTATTGCGGATGGAAACAGCAGCCGGAGATTCGTAATCATGGAAATCGGAAAGATCCATAGCCATGACTTCAGTTTCGTGTTCTATAATGTATCCCCTCTTTTCCAGCATTCGGTCAAATGACGGATCAAGCAGCGGAGAAATTTTAAAAATTGCCGGGGTGCCCCATTTTCTGTAAATGTCCTCGCAATAGGGGATCTTTTCCGACAGGGGCAGCAGAGAAGCTCCGATCTGCTCCACGCTGTTTGTGCGGTGTGTATAAAAATAGGAAAAGCGAAGCAGCCAGCCGTCATAAACCTGAATCTGATGCGACGGCCAGGCATTGAGCGACAGATCCTCGATTGTCTTGATTGTTATATCCATATTAAGTATTCCTCCATGGGCACCAGTATAAAACAGAACAGGAGACGATGCAAGAGGAGAGGCGGATGCTGCAGAAAAAATTCAGAAATTCTGAGATTTAACTATACAGACGCAAATTAAAATGATAAAATAAACACGACAGCGGGTTGGAGAATCATCCGGCTTGCTCAGCAGAAAGAGGAAGAGAATTATTAATTAACAAGGAGCGTTACTTATGTCGAGGTTTTTGAAAGTAGTAGTCAACATCATCCTTTTGGGTGCGATTCTTGTGGCAGCGTCGCTTTTGATACCGCCGGTTGCGGGCATTACGACAGCGATCGTAGATGACGAAACGATGGACACAAATTTAGCTCTGGGCTCTGTTACATACGCGAAGCCAACGGAAGTTTCCGAGCTGTCCCTCGGGGATAAGATCCTTGAGAAGGGAAACAATTCCCTCCATATTTATCGCCTGGATACACAGGGCGAAAGCGCTGGAAGCTTCACTGTTACAGATGTAAATGAGACGGGCGGAGAAGCAAAACAGGTGGAATTAAGTGAGAGTGCGAATAAGGTAGTGCTCACCGTGCCGTATATCGGCTATGCTGCTCTGGCGCTTCAGACAACTGAGGGCATGATTATTATCGGACTGGGCGTTGTGTTTATTATAATTCTGTTTATACTCGCAGAAGTATGGAAACGGGATGAAGACGCAGATATGCCGGGCTATGATATTTACCGGGACGAGGACGAAGAGCCGACGAAGCGGGAGCTGAAAGCGATGAAGAAGCAGGAAAAGCGCAAAGAGAAACAGCGCCGCAAGGAAGAGAAGAAGCGGGCAAAGGGCTTCATCGATGAGGAAGAGGATGACGAGGAAGAAATGCCGGTAAGATCACGGCAGCCTGAGCGTCCCAGGAAAAAAGTTCCGGATTCGGAGCCGGAAATGTCGGCAGAACCGGAGGGCAGTCTGATGGCAGGCGGAGATACAGTCGATATTGCAGAACAGTTAAGCAAAGAATTAAGCGGTATGGGTAATGCACCGCAGACGGAGGCGACTGAACAGATGGCGGCAGCAGTCCAGGAGGCAGCAGCTGTAATTGATGAGCCGGTTCAGAATAAGCCGGTAGAACTTGCAATCCCGGTATATTCCGCTGAGGAACTGCTTGAGAAGGCAGAGCAGGCGGGCGATAAGCCGGAAGTAAAGAAGGACGAGGATACGGGTGTGACCTTCCTCGACTATTCGGACATTCTGTAAAAGTACTATAATAGGAAGCAGCGGGAGCGGAAACGCTCCCGTTTCGTGCTTTTTGCACGAAAAACCCGGACAAAAAGCAGGAAAATGCGATGGATTGAAAAAAATGCATTTTTTGTAAAAAATGTCTTGAAATCCACGGAATAATCGTGTATACTGCTAGTTGTTGTGACATGATAGCTATGAAGCGTGAGGTTGCTGCGCATATCGCAGGTTTTCCGTGGAGCGAATGTCAAGTTAAGAAACTGGCGACAAGTCACTGTATACAGCATGAATAGATTTCCGCTTGGTGCGGAATACCGTGGAGTTGTCTGAGGACACACACGGCGAAGTGTACAGTCACCGCTTGTCGTGCTCGAAAAGTACGAATAAGGAGGCGACTTTTTTTATGGCAAGTCAAGTAATGATAATCACATTAAAAGCGTATGACCATCAGTTAGTAGATGCGTCCGCAAAAAAGATCATCGAAACTGTAAAAAAGAATGGAGCAGTAGTGAGCGGTCCGGTTCCGCTGCCGACTAAGAAAGAGGTAGTAACCATCTTAAGAGCGGTTCACAAATATAAAGACTCCAGAGAGCAGTTCGAGCAGAGAACTCATAAAAGACTGATCGATATCATCACACCGACCCAGAAGACCGTTGACGCTCTGTCCCGTCTTGAGATGCCGGCTGGTGTATACATTGATATCAAGATGAAAAACAAATAAGTAAGGCAACAATCCTATTGGGTTTGATATAGAAGCAACGCAAAGCATTCAAAGGAATCAACATCCCTGAGGGCATAGTGTTCCACTTATATCGGCTGTTCTAGGATGAGCGCAGAAAGCGCTCCGCTGTAGAAGAAACAGGAGGTAAAAGGAATGAAGAAAGCAATCTTAGCTACAAAAGTCGGAATGACTCAAATCTTCAACGAAGACGGAGTTTTAACTCCCGTAACTGTACTGCAGGCTGGTCCTTGTGTAGTAACTCAGGTTAAGACAGAAGAGAACGAGGGCTACAGCGCAGTTCAGGTTGGTTTCGTTGACAAGAGAGAGAACCTGGTCAACAAGCCAATGAAAGGTCAGTTTGAAAAAGCTGGTGTATCCTGCAAGAGATTCTTAAAAGAGTTCAAATTTGAGAATGCAGAGGAATACACATTAGGACAGGAAATCAAGGCAGATATCTTTGCAGCAGGCGACAAGATCGATGCTACAGCAATCTCCAAAGGTAAAGGTTTCCAGGGCGCCATCAAGAGACACGGTCAGTCCAGAGGACCGATGGGACATGGTTCCAAATATCACCGTCATGCAGGTTCTAACGGCGCGGCATCCGATCCGAGCAAGGTATTCAAGGGCAAAAAGATGCCGGGACAGATGGGACATGTACAGGTTACCGTACAGAATCTTGAGATCGTTAAGGTTGACACAGAGAACAACCTGATCCTTGTTAAGGGATCCGTACCGGGACCGAAGAAATCTTTAATCACAATCAAAGAAACAGTGAAAACTATAAAATAAGCTTTTATAGGAAAGGAGGAACACACAGATGGCAAACGTATCTGTTTTTAATATGGAAGGCAAAGAAGTTGGCACAATGGAGTTAAACGATGCAGTGTTCGGCGTTGAGATCAACGAGCATCTGGTTCATTTAGCAGTTGTACGCCAGCTGGCAAATAATCGTCAGGGTACTCAGAAGGCTAAGACCCGTTCTGAAGTAAGCGGCGGCGGAAGAAAACCGTGGAGACAGAAAGGAACTGGTCATGCAAGACAGGGTTCAACAAGAGCTCCGCAGTGGACAGGCGGCGGTGTGGTATTCGCTCCGGTACCGCGTGACTACTCTTTCAAAATGAACAAAAAAGAGAGAAGAGCAGCTTTAAAATCCGCTCTGACATCCAGAGTACAGGAGAATAAGCTGATTGTATTAGATGAGTTAAAACTGGATGCTATCAAGACAAAAGATATGCAGAAGGTATTAGACAACCTGAACGTAAACAAAGCTTTAGTCGTACTGGCAGACAATGATCAGAACGTGATCCTGTCCACCAGAAACATCCCGGATGTTGTAACTGCTGTTCCGAGCACAATCAACACCTACGATGTTATGAAGTACAATACAGTAATCGTAACAAAAGCTTCTGTTGCAGCAATCGAGGAGGTATACGCATAATGGCAAACGTACAGTATTATGATGTGATCCTGAAACCGATCGTTACAGAGAAATCCATGAACGCGATGGGTGAGAAGAAATATACATTCCTGGTTCATCCGGAAGCAAACAAGACCATGATCAAAGAGGCTGTTGAGAAAATGTTCGAGGGAACAAAAGTAAAAAGCGTCAACACCATGAACATGGACGGAAAGACAAAACGCCGCGGAATGACATTTGGAAAGACCGCGAAGACAAAGAAAGCAATCGTTGCTCTGACTGAGGACAGCAAGGATATCGAGATCTTCGAGGGACTTTAATCCCGGCTCTCCAATGCGCCGCTTCTGCGGCGGGGAGAAGACTATATGCTGGAAAGCATGATGACTAATATTCGAAAGGAGAAACAACAATGGGAATCAAAACCTATAACCCATATACACCATCCAGAAGACATATGACTGGCTCTGATTTCAGCGAGATTACAAAGACTACTCCTGAGAAATCTCTGGTCGTATCTCTGAAAAAGAACTCTGGACGCAACAACCAGGGTAAAATCACAGTAAGACACCGCGGAGGCGGAAGCAGAAGAAAATACAGAATCATCGACTTCAAGAGAAGAAAAGATGATATTCCGGCAACTGTAACAGCGATCGAGTACGATCCGAACAGAACAGCAAACATCGCACTGATCTGCTATGCAGACGGCGAGAAAGCTTATATTCTGGCTCCGGAAGGATTAAAAGTAGGCATGAAGGTTATGAGCGGTGTAAACGCCGAGGTAAGACCGGGTAACTGCCTGCCGCTGTCCGAGATTCCGGTTGGTACAATGATTCACAACGTAGAGCTGTATCCGGGTAAGGGCGGACAGTTAGTTCGTTCCGCAGGAAACGGCGCTCAGTTAATGGCTAAAGAAGGAAAATACGCTACACTGCGTCTTCCGTCTGGCGAGATGAGAATGGTTCCGTTAGTATGCCGCGCATCTGTCGGCGTAGTAGGAAATGGCGAGCACAGCCTGATCAACATCGGTAAAGCAGGACGTAAGCGTCACATGGGTATTCGCCCGACTGTACGCGGTTCTGTTATGAACCCGAATGACCATCCGCATGGTGGTGGTGAAGGCAAGACTGGTATTGGACGTCCGGGTCCGTGTACACCGTGGGGCAAACCGGCTCTTGGCTTAAAGACCAGAAAGAAAAACAAGCAGTCTAATAAGTTGATCGTAAGAAGAAGAGATGGCAAAGCGTTAGCTAAATAAGGAGGTAAAGGAATGGCTCGTTCACTGAAAAAAGGACCATTTGCAGATGCAAGCTTACTGAAAAAGGTAGATGCTTTAAATGCTGCAGGAGATAAAAGTGTGATTAAGACCTGGTCACGTCGTTCTACAATCTTCCCGTCATTCGTAGGACACACAATCGCTGTTCATGACGGAAGAAAACATGTTCCGGTATACGTTACAGAGGATATGGTTGGACACAAACTCGGTGAGTTTGTAGCTACCAGAACCTACAGAGGACATGGTAAAGACGAGAAGAAATCAGGAGTTCGTTAAACAGGATAATCAATCAGATCGAAAGGAGGCCTTTTTATCATGGCTAAGGGACATAGAAGTCAGATTAAAAGAGCAAGAAATGCGAATAAAGATACGAGACCGTCTGCTAAGTTATCCTACGCAAGAGTATCCGTACAGAAAGCTTGCTATGTACTGGATGTAATTCGTGGAAAAGATGTAGCTACGGCACTGGGTATCTTAACATATAACCCAAGATACGCTTCCAGCGTGATTAAGAAACTGCTTGAGTCAGCGATTGCAAACGCTGAGAACAACAACGGTATGGATGTAGAGAAACTTTACATTGCAGAATGCTATGCAAACAAAGCACCGACAATGAAGAGAATCCAGCCGAGAGCACAGGGCAGAGCTTACAGAATTGAGAAGAGAACAAGCCACATCTCAATCGTGTTAGATGAAAGATAAGGAGGAGTATCATGGGACAGAAAGTTAATCCACATGGCTTAAGAGTCGGTGTTATTAAAGACTGGGATTCCAAGTGGTATGCAGAAGGCGACTTCGCAGATTACCTGGTGGAAGACTACAACATCAGAACATTCCTGAAAAAGAAATTATACAGCGCAGGTGTTTCCAAGATCGAGATCGAAAGAGCATCTGACAGAGTAAAAGTTATCATCCACACCGCAAAACCGGGCGTTGTAATCGGTAAGGGCGGTTCTGAGATCGAGAAAGTAAAAGCTGAGCTTCAGAAATATACAAGCAAAAAGCTGATCGTAGATATCAAAGAGGTTAAGAGACCGGACAGAGATGCTCAGTTAGTTGCTGAGAATATCGCATTACAGTTAGAGAACCGTATCTCTTTCCGTCGCGCTATGAAGTCCACAATGTCCAGAACCATGAAGGCTGGCGCAAAGGGAATCAAGACTTCCGTATCCGGTCGTCTGGGCGGCGCAGATATGGCGCGTACAGAGTTCTACAGCGAGGGTACAATTCCGCTGCAGACATTAAGAGCAGATATTGATTACGGATTCGCTGAGGCAGACACCACCTACGGCAAAGTTGGCGTAAAGGCTTGGGTCTACAATGGCGAGGTACTTCCGACTAAAGGAGCTAAGGAAGGGAGCGATAAATAATTATGTTAATGCCGAAGAGAGTTAAACGTCGTAAACAGTTCCGTGGTTCTATGAGAGGAAAAGCCTTAAGAGGCAATAAGATCAACTACGGTGATTTTGGTCTGGTGGCTACAGAGCCGTGCTGGATTCGTTCCAACCAGATTGAGGCAGCCCGTGTTGCCATGACCCGTTACATCAAACGTGGTGGTAAAGTTTGGATTAAGATTTTCCCGGACAAACCTGTAACAGCAAAGCCGGCTGAGACCCGTATGGGTTCCGGAAAAGGAACACTGGAGTACTGGGTTGCAGTAGTAAAGCCGGGCCGTGTAATGTTCGAAATCGCAGGCGTTTCTGAAGAGGTTGCCCGTGAAGCATTACGTCTTGCTATGCATAAGTTACCTTGTAAATGTAAAATCGTTTCTCGTGCAGAATTAGAAGGCGGTGATAACAGTGAAAATTAAGAACTATGTAGAAGATTTAAAGACAAAATCAGCTGCAGAATTAAATGAAGAATTAGTAGCTGCTAAGAAGGAACTCTTCAACCTGAGATTCCAGAATGCAACGAATCAATTAGACAATACGAGCAGAATCAAAGAGGTTCGCAGAAATATTGCCAGAATCCAGACTGTGATTGCGCAGAAAGCAAACGCAGCGAACTAAGTACAGGAGGCATTTAGGTCGTGGAAAGAAATCTTAGAAAAACGCGTGTTGGTAAAGTTGTAAGCAACAAGATGGACAAGACAATCGTTGTTGCGATCGAAGACCATGTAAAGCATCCTCTTTACAAGAAAATCGTAAAGAGAACATATAAATTAAAAGCTCATGACGAGCAGAACCAGTGCAGCATCGGCGATACAGTTAAGGTTATGGAGACTAGACCGCTGTCCAAGGACAAGAGATGGAGACTGGTTGAGATCGTTGAGAAAGTAAAATAATTTTTGATAGATTTGTGAAAATTTCTGAAGGAGGAATCCCAGCATGATTCAGCAGGAAAGTAGACTGAAAGTTGCCGACAATACCGGTGCAAAAGAGATTCTCTGCATCCGTGTTATGGGCGGTTCAACAAGAAGATATGCGAACATCGGCGACATCATCGTTGCTTCTGTCAAAGATGCAACACCAGGCGGGGTTGTAAAAAAAGGCGACGTTGTAAAAGCTGTTGT
The DNA here is from genome assembly GCA_944375815.1 of uncultured Lachnospiraceae bacterium. Lineage (GTDB taxonomy): Bacteria > Bacillota > Clostridia > Lachnospirales > Lachnospiraceae > Egerieimonas_A. The sequence continues at coordinate 14,219 of CALWBA010000207.1, forward strand.
AGTTCGTTCCGTAAAAGGTGCTCGTCGTAAAGACGGTTCTTATATTAAATTCGATGAGAATGCTGCAGTTATCATCAAAGATGACAAGACACCAAGAGGTACCCGTATTTTTGGGCCAGTAGCAAGAGAGCTTCGTGAGAAACAGTTTATGAAGATTGTTTCCTTAGCTCCGGAAGTGTTATAAGGAGGTAGCTCATGTCAGCAATGAAGATTAAAAAAGGCGATACCGTTAAGGTTATCGCTGGTAAAGATAAAGGCAAAGAGGGTAAGGTACTCTCTGTAGACATCAAGAACAACCGTGTCATTGTAGAGGGAATCAACATGATTACAAAACATGCAAAACCTTCTATGGCAAACCAGCAGGGCGGAATCATCAATAAAGAGGCTCCTATTGATATGTCCAACGTTATGTATGTTCTGAACGGCAAAGCTACCAGAATCGGATTCCAGGTAGTAGATGGCAAGAAGGTACGCGTTGCAAAGACAACAGGCGAAGTTATTGATAAATAAAGAGAGGAGGCCCTAAACAGTGAGCAGACTGAAAGAGATGTACAATAGCGAAATCGTAGACGCTATGATTAAAAAGTTTGGATACAAGAACATTATGGAAGTTCCGAAGCTTGCGAAGATCGTTATCAACATGGGCGTTGGAGAGGCTAAGGAGAATGCAAAACTCCTTGACGCAGCTGTCAGCGATATGGAGGCGATCACAGGACAGAAAGTTGTTACTACAAAGGCTAAAAGTTCTGTAGCAAACTTCAAGATCCGTGAGGGCATGCCGATCGGATGTAAAGTTACTTTAAGAGGCGAGAAGATGTATGAGTTCGCTGACCGCCTGATCAACCTGGCTCTTCCGCGTGTACGTGACTTCCGCGGCGTGAACCCGAATGCGTTCGACGGCAGAGGAAACTATGCGCTGGGAATTAAAGAGCAGTTAATTTTCCCGGAAATCGAATATGACAAAGTCGACAAGGTAAGAGGTATGGATATCATTTTCGTTACCACAGCCAAGACCGACGAAGAAGCTCGTGAATTATTGACATTATTCAATATGCCATTTGCAAAGTAATAGGAGGGAAAATTCATGGCTAAGACAGCAATGAAAATCAAACAGCAGCGTAAGCAGAAATTCTCCACAAGAGAATACAACCGCTGCCGTATCTGCGGTCGTCCGCATGCTTATTTAAGAAAATACGGTATCTGCCGTATCTGCTTCCGTGAATTAGCATACAAAGGACAGATTCCGGGCGTTAAGAAAGCAAGCTGGTAATCAGACCGACTGCCGCAGGCACGAAGTTTTATATATGGCGTTCGCTCCCCATTTCGGGGAGGAACGTATACCCGATGAACATGAAAAGTCTGAGAAAATTATAAGGAGGAAACTTTCATGACAATGACCGATCCGATTGCAGACATGCTTACAAGAATCCGTAATGCGAATACTGCAAAACATGATACAGTAGATGTTCCGGCATCTAAAATGAAAATTGCTATTGCTAATATCCTTGTAAACGAGGGTTATATCACAAAGTATGACCTGATCGAGGAAGGCAGCTTCAAGACAATCCGTATCTTCTTAAAGTACGGTGCAGATAAGAACGAGAAGATCATCACAGGCCTGAAGAGAATTTCCAAACCGGGTCTGCGTATTTATGCTAACAAGGAAAACCTTCCGAAGGTTCTTGGCGGACTGGGTATTGCAATCCTGTCTACAAACCAGGGCGTAATCACTGACAAAGAGGCACGTAAGCTTCAGGTCGGCGGCGAGGTTCTTGCATTTGTTTGGTAATCAGGCAGCAGCCTTATTATATATTCATTAGAAAACTGAAAACAGAGAGGACACACAAGTCCTCTCCGAAAATTTAAGTAAGGAGGACACTTTTATGTCACGAATCGGCAGACATCCGGTGGAAATTCCGGCAGGCGTTACTGTGGAAGTAAAAGAGAACAACCATGTGGTTGTAAAGGGACCGAAGGGTACACTTGAGAGAACTCTTCCGGTTGAAATGGAAATCAAAGTTGAGGACGGAAAGGTAGTTGTTACCAGACCGAACGACTTAAAGAAAATGAAATCTTTACATGGACTGACCAGAACTCTGATCTCCAACATGGTGATCGGTGTAAACACTGGTTATGAAAAAGCACTCGAAGTAAACGGCGTAGGTTACAGAGCAGCTAAGCAGGGCAAGAAGCTCGTTCTGAACCTGGGATACTCCCATCCGGTAGAGATGGAAGATCCGGCAGGTCTTGAGACTGTAGTAGACGGCAACAAGATCATCGTTAAGGGAATCGACAAAGAGAAAGTTGGACAGTTTGCAGCTGAAATCAGAGATAAGAGAAGACCTGAACCGTATAAGGGCAAAGGTATCAAGTATGCTGATGAGGTTATCAGACGTAAGGTTGGTAAGACCGGTAAGAAATAATTAAGGAGAGTGTGAAAATGATTAGTAAAGTATCAAGAGCGGACGTCCGCACGAAAAAGCACAGAAGACTGCGTAATCATATTGCTGGAACAGCCCAGAGACCGCGTCTGGCTGTATTCAGAAGTAATAACCATATGTATGCACAGATTATCGACGATACAGTAGGTCATACTTTAGTATCTGCTTCTACTCTTCAGAAGGATGTAAAAGCTGAATTAGAGCATACAAATGATGTTGCAGCAGCAGCTTACCTCGGAACTGTAATCGGTAAAAAGGCACTGGAAGCTGGAATCACAGAGGTTGTATTCGACCGCGGCGGTTTTATCTACCAGGGCAAGATCCAGGCTTTAGCAGATGCAGCTAGAGAAGCTGGACTGAAATTCTAATAGGGAGGAGAAGAACACATGAGACATACAATC
>CALWBA010000208.1 GCA_944375815.1 uncultured Lachnospiraceae bacterium
ATCACCACACACGTTGCAAGGCTTATATACAACGCATATTCCGGACGTATCTGCTTTAAAAAGACAGCAAGGGTAACACCCGCTGCTGCCAGTGCGGCAACCCTGAGGATTTCCAAACGCCATCCCTCCTCTCAGAACAGAAAAAGCTGCTGAATCGTTTCGAACAGCTCATTTATATACGGCAGCACCCAGAAGAGCACGATGATCAGCCCTGCAAGGCTTGTGAGAAACGCCTGCTCCTCTCTCCCGCTGTGCTTTAACACCTGGCTGAGCACAGACACCAGAATTCCCACTGCCCCTATTTTGAAAATGATACTGACTTCCATCCGCCGCCCTCCCGTTTTTTTCTCACCAGAACAGGATCACAAGAAAAACTCCCCCCAGAATACCCATGCTGCGAAAGAGCTTTCTGCGCCTGGGCAATTCTTCCCGAAGTGCCGCAATCGTTCTCTCGTTCTCTGTCAGATACAGGTCGAGTGCCCCTGTCTGTACCTGGATATCCGGATAGCCGAGCATCACGCCCGCCTCCTCCCATTCCCGCAGATCCTGTGCTGTAAGCTGCGTCCCGGCAAGATACTGCCGTGTCTTGTCCCTGAATACTGCAGCAAATGTCTGCCTGTCGTACGCGTCAAGTTCTCCCGCCATTGCTGTCAGCCACGATGCAAACGGCTCTTCCACTCTTTGGGCTGCCCGCAGAAAAGCCTCGGGCAGCGGTGCTCTTGCCGCTGCTATCTCCTGCATGAGCATGCGGGCCGTCCGGTTCAGCATCAAAAGCTGCGCCAGGCGGCGGACGTCCTCCCCTGCGCGCAGGAAGCCCAATCCCGCGCAGGAAAGCAGCGCGGCAAACAGGAATATGTTCCTCAGCACGCCTCGTACTTCCTATCGTACAGACAGGTTCCTCTCTCATCATAAATTTCCTCCACTGTTCCCGCCCCCTGGCGCGCAGTCAGAAAAACAAGACGTTCAAATACCTTCTCCTTCAGAAGATTGTCAAACAGCGGCTTATGCCGGATATCCTGCAGGGAGTCGCCGTGAACGGTTGCGATCATACGGCAGCCGCAATGTACGGCTGTTTTGAGAGCTTCGATATCTCCAGTGGTTCCGATTTCATCCACTGCCAGCACTTCTGGTGCCATGGATCTCACCATCATCATCATACCCTCTGCCTTCGGGCAGCAGTCCAGTACATCTGTGCGGATTCCGACATCATTCTGCGGCACCCCCTGATAGCATCCGGCAATCTCAGAACGCTCGTCGATAACCCCGATATTCATCCCTCTGTGCCGTGCGTCGCCGTTTGATATCTGTCTGATCAGATCACGCAGCAGCGTTGTTTTTCCCCCGCCCGGCGGTGACACAAGCAGTGTATGGCAGATGCTTCCCGGTTTTCGTATGTAAGGGAGAACGGGATCGGCACATCCCGGAATCTGATGAGCGATCCTCACATTGATACATGAGATACACCGGACAGACTGAACACTTCCGCGGTTTACAACTGCTCTTCCTGCAATCCCCACCCGATGTCCGCCCTGTACAGTCAGAAATCCCTGCCGTATCTCATCTTCATAGGCGTACAGAGAATAATTTCCTATGTACTCCATTGTCTCACGCATGTCCGCCTCCGTCACAAGATACGGATTATTCCCCGACCGCAGCAGTCTGCCGCTTCTGTCCAGCATATACTCTCTTCCCTGGCTTTTAAGCATTACGGGAAGCTGAATGCGCATCCGTATCTCCTGTACCTTGTCCATATCCTGTCCGGTCTGCTCCAGAAGTCGGCGTACCGGAGACGCGAACAGGCGGAAGATATCACTGTTTTTCATGTGTTTCACCTCTGCTTCCTTTTTTCTGCAGTACACCCCTTTGCGGGGTTCCTGTTTCTACAGTCAATATATGTGCATTTTTTCCTGTTCATGAATATTTTTTATAACCAAAAAGTCCGCATACCACCTCTCAGATTGGTATGCGGACTTATAACTCTTTTATTTGTACAGCAATTTTCCGTTCCGTGCATACGGTACAGAAACACCCGTTTCGAAGCCTGGTCTGCCAGAAGCTGCAGTGTTTCTTTTCTCCTCCTATACACACGGCCAGCGTACTGCCCAGATACTTGGCATAACTTTCCTCTCGCGTCCACCAGGACAGAAAGAAATCTTCCCGGTTATCGGCATCTCCGTACCTTTTATACAGCTCCTCTCCCCCGAACCGGCGGATGATCCTGTCAGGACATCTGCTCTTCTCCTGAATATCGACTCCCACCGTCACATGCGCGATTGCACAGACAGCCGTCAGTCCGGAATGGCTGATATTAAAATGAATATCCGGATGATCCTTAAAAAACGGCTTTCCGTTTTCATTCTTTGAAATCACCGGCAGGGATGTGATGCCGTACAGATCGCCAAGTCCAAATGCAAGTAAATGTCTCCCGGCTGCTGAAAGACGCTGTGCTCTCTCCCGCTGATTCTCTCCGGCATCCGACAGTTCCGTGATATACAGTACGACAGTCTCATCCATTTAAAATTTCCTCCACAAAGCGCGAACTCTCCTGCTTCTTTCCATGCCGCTCTTTCACGGAATAGATGTACAGATTTGTCCGGGCACGCGTCATACCGACATAAAACATCCTCCGTTCCTCCTCAATTTCGCTCTCCTGCTGAGCCTTGTGATACGGGATGGTTCCTTCGTTCACATCGAGGATATAAACGGTATCATACTCCAGTCCCTTGACGCTGTGCAGCGTTGATACCGTAATGCCGTCCCCTTTTTGCTTCTGCTGCTGCGATTGTTCCTTAAGCTGTCTGGAATATTCCTCCACATGGGCAAACCACGCATCAAAGCTTTTAAAACCGCGCGTCGTGTCCTGTACCTCATTTAAAATATCATAGAGTTCCTCCGGTCGTATATGACGGTATTCGGCATAAGAACGCAGATACTCCTCATATCCCACCGCAAAGCGGATATAGTTTACAGCTGCAAAAGGCTGCATATTCTTCATCACGTGCAGATCCCGTTCAAGCTGTTCAATCCGGTCGCACATCCAGTCCTTCTCCTCATAAAAACTGTACAGAGCCTCAAAGCTTACCATCGGCTCATACAGCGCCTCACGGGAGATGTACCGGTTCGGACGATTCATAACCTGAAGAAAATCCGAGCGGTTCCGGCCTCCGCCGACCAGCCGGAAGTATGCCATGATATCCCGCGCAATAAAGTGTTCGTACAGATTCGGAAGGCTGTCTCTCATCTGAAACGGCAGATTGTATTCCATCAGCTTCTCCACCGCCGGGCGGCTGCCGATATTCGTGCGGAATAAAAGCGCTGTTCCCGAGAGATCAGCTCCTCTTTCTTTTGCAAGGGAAAGTTCCTCCATCACATGAGAAATTTCCTCTTCGGGGTTCTCAAACGTTCGCAGATGTACGGGCGGTCCCTCTTTCTTCGCTGCAGTCAGCTCTTTTTTAAAACGCTGCTCATTATTCGCTATTACCTTCATAGCCTGACGCAGAATGGGACGGCTGCAGCGATAGTTCACATTCAGAAGCACCTGCTCAGCCTGCGGATAATCCTTTTTAAAATTCAGCATAATCTCAGGCATTGCTCCGCGGAATCGATATATTGACTGATCATCATCTCCGACAATAAACAGATTATCCTCCGGTTTTG
>CALWBA010000209.1 GCA_944375815.1 uncultured Lachnospiraceae bacterium
CCCCACATCCGGCTTCCTTCAGATTCCACCTCACGATGGACACCCTTGCCTTCGGCTATATCTTTCCCGCTACCGGGCAGATTTGGGACTTGCACCCTTAAGAAACGTGCGCCGCCAGGCGCACATAAAAAAAGCGGAGAGCAACCGATCTGGCAGCTCCCCGCATAAATACGAGAATTGTTAATAAATCCCTACGTTGGCATTATCCAAATCAGGTATAAGGGTCGAAGTTCACACCTTCCTCTCAGCCTGTCTACAAGCTCCCCTGTCTTCAATTTTCTTTGTTATTATACTCCCGGAATTTATATAATACAAGAATTATTTTCAGAAATCCCCGACAGATGCCTCTTGAATTCTTCGCAATCCGCTATCTGTTCAATGAATTCTGTCAGTTTTTCCAAATCAAATACCTTCAGCTCAGACGCTGCTTCCGGAGGCACTTTCATATAAGCTTTCAGTTCCTCGCAGATCCTGGCAAGATCCGCATATTCCACTTCCTCTATCCCGGGATTATCCGGAATTCGGGGAAATTCAAAGGAAAGACCGTAATGATCTGTCAGCCATGTATTCATCTTCGTGTAGTCACCGTAATAGTATTCTTCTGAGAAAAATTCCTGCGGCATCACGTAGGTTTTATTTTTTAAAATCTCCGCTGTACAGATTCTCTCCTTTCTCTTTTCTTCTCTTCCCTCCCGATCACAAAATCTCACAATCGTTCCCAGGAACTCCGAGAAAAAACGATAGTCGACATAGAGATGAAAATAGTACCCAAGACAGCTCTTATCGTTCAGCAGTCTTCCATATTTTTTCAGGAATTCCGGCAGAATCGGATACTGTACGATATCACCTGATGTCTCTCTGCTGCGAAAATGGGATGCCGACTTCTCCTTTACCGTGTCCGGCATCAGATTCCCGGCGCGAAAATCCGACTTTTCCAGCTTAGTCCAGGCGGGCTGTATGCCCTTTTTCTCAAGGCTTTGCAGAAAAATCTCCGCTGCCGTCAAATGTAATATATATCCTGGCATCTTATCCTCTTATCTTTTCTCTGTACGCTTAATAATTCGGATTTACTCTCCAATATTCCGGGCTGTTAATAAATTCTCCTGTATTTGGCTGTACAAACCACTGTACCGAATCGCTGAAGCCGGACTCTGTTTCATCGGGCGCATTCCACCATCCATTCATTCCTACAGCTCCGTCCGGTGCAAGGACATAGTACTTGCCGTTGTAGGAGATCCACTGATCCTTACGCATTCTTCCGTTGGAGTCCATATAATAAATCTTATTATACTGGTTTGTTGTATCTGTGATCCAGCCGCGCTGCATTGCTCCGGTCTCCGGGTCAAGCCAGTACCAGGCATTGTCTTCCGGATCCTGAATCCATGCAAACTGCTGAATGCCGGTCTCCGGATCCAGCCAGTACCACTGTCCGTCAGGATCTGAATACCAACCTGACCGTCTGTGTCCGTTCTCGTCAAAGCAATAGTTCTCGCCGCCGATTTCATACCAGCCGTTGGTGTACCAGTTGCCGTTCTGATCACGGTACTTCCATCCCTCGCTGTCCCACTCCCATCCGTCATACGGCGGGACATCGATCTCCTCATAATTGTTCGCGTGATAAATTGCCTCGATGCCTCTGTCTTTCTCGGCACTGTGCCCTATGGAAACCTGATTGGTCTCTCCCCAGTTTGCCTCATACACCTGATTATCTCCAATATAAATTGCTTCATGTCCGGAATACACAATCAGATCTCCCGGCTGTGCAGCAGAAAGGTCTGTTCCGATATCTGTGAAGTCATCTGCATTTCCCCATTTGCCTACCTCATGCCCGAAGAGATAGAAATATACGAACTGCGCAAATCCCACACATGTCCAGCTGTTCTTATATGCACTGTTCATCTGAGCGGCAAGTTCAGGAAAATTTGTTTCCGCGATATTTCCCATCTTACAGTTGTTGCATGTGGAGCCTGAAGAATGACCGCATGCCTCCCCGTCTACAGAAAAATAAGAACCGTCCTGATAGATCTTAAAGAGCTCCTCGAGCTTCTGCTCTACGCCGCCCTCTGCAATGATTTCTCCTCCATCCGTATCCTCTTCATCCGCCCAGACTGCCGAAGCTGTCTGGAACAGCATGGATACTGTGAGAACTCCCACGATTCCTTTCCTGATTACTTTTTTAAATAATGTCTTCATAATTCCTCCTATTTTATGTACCACATCTGTTTTTCTGCGCTGCAGGATACACAAAAATCCCCCCTGTCTTTTTGTGTATCCGGTGACGCACAAAAAGCCCGTCCGTATCGTTTCCGCCCGGACGGGCTAGTCTTTACAATATTTCATGCAGTACGGACAGAGCATATTCAGCAAGACTGTGGTCTTCCTCAGCGGTTCCTCCGCTGATGCCAAGCCCGCCGATGATCGTATCGTTGACCTTCAGCGGCACGCCTCCGCCAAAGATTACAATCTTTCCTCCATCCATCTTATCCAAGCCATAGAACGTCTGTCCCGGCTGCGCTAAAGCTGAAAGCTCCATCGTAGACATTTTAACCGCGACTGAGGTGTATGCCTTCTTCACCGCAACATCGAAGCTGACGAGAAATGCATCGTCCATCACATGAACTGCAACCGGATTTCCCTCCGGATTACATACAGCGATGACTGCTTTTTTGCCGCGCCGCGCTGCTTCCTCCTCAACTTTCTGAATCAGTCGCTTTGCAGCTTCCAGCGTAATTCTTCCCGGCATTCCCATGCGCTTTAATACCTCCTGTACCAGAGCTTCACTCACCTGGGACGCTTCCGCGCTTCCCGGCGTACTCTGCACAGACATTTTATTGTCTGCTGCCTGATCGTCGGTATAGCGGGCAAGTATGTACAGATAGTCCGCCAGGCGGTTCATATACTTTTTCGCCCCTGTATCCGTCCCAAACTTGATGCTGACTGCCGCAAGCGCACGCTCTGCACGCCGGGCGACAGTACGAGCTATATCAATCTGCGCAGACAGCGGATTTTCTCCCGGAAGAACAAATCCCTGCGTGCGGTTAAACAGCCCTTCCAGCCTGTCAATTTCCTGTTCCAGTACGGATACGCTCTCTTCTTTTAATTTATATTTCTGATTAAACGGATCCGCCACACCTGCCATTATCGTCATAAGCGTATTCTGAATTTCTTCCAGAAATGCTCTTGTCTGTCCATCAGGCATCTGAGATTTAACCAGCCCGATTTGGCTGTTCAGCTCGTCGGTTGTTCCCACAAACTGAATTCTGTCATCTGACTTTGAAACATTTCGGGTATGAACCAGACTGGTAATCCCGGCGTCTCCATTTTTTGTGTATACTTTCATAGCTGCTCATCTCCGTATATATCCTTAAACGGCATTTTTTTGACAGCTCTCGCACTGTTGGCGCCCAGCGCCCTGCACTGCCAAAACATGGGCTGATTCAATTCGAATACATTTCTGCCCTTGGGCAGTTGGCGCATCTGCATCGCAAGCCTTCTCTGACAGATCCCGATGCCGCTTCCCAGCATCGACTCCTCAGCGGCCCGGTACGCCAGCTCATCGAGTTCACCCTGCGCGGGGATTACCTCATAAAGTACGCCCTCTTCCTCAATTCCGGCACATACTTCTTTCAGATAGTCCTCATCCGCATGGTCTGCATAAATCAGAACTGAAGGCTTGTTTACGACCATACACCGCCACCGCCTTCCTGCTCTGCGCTTCCCAGATAGGATAGAAGAAGTCCGGTTGCCACAGCATTTCTGGGTCCTTCTGTTCCGCGGATGTTTCCCCGCCCGCACACTATCCGGTACTCTGACAGAGCATCCATAAGCATCTCGGGAATCTCAAAATCCTCCGCCGATCCGCCTACCAGCACAACATTCGGTATCTTCCTTAGATCATGGTCCGGTGCTATCTTCTGCAGCGCGCGAAGTGCATTTCTGACAAACACCTTGCGCTTCGCCTCCCTGCGCACATCCATGATGCGCTCCATGGGGATATCCTCCTCAATCTTTAAGAGTTCTCCCGGAGTCAGAAGCACAACATTTCCGTAATATCTCGGATCAATAGATTCCTCAAAAAACTGCATTGCACCATTTTCCAGTCTCATGTGAAACAGGCTCTCCACCTTGCCGAGCGGGTATCGTTTGATCTGCTCAGCTGTCAGGCGGCTTCCCAGTCCCAGTTCAGTCTGAATCAGCATGGTCACAAGTTCGCCTGCGCCCGCCTGGTGCGTCGTCAGTACATGTCCCTGCTCATCGAGCAGTGCTGCGTCCGTCGATCCGCCTCCCATATCCAGAATAGCCAGCGGAAGCTGTGTTCCGGGTGTAGTGAGCGCTCCGAGCGATGCCATCACCGCCTCGACTCCCGCTACATGTGAACGTACGCCGAGTTCCTGCGTCAATGATGCTGCAATCTGCTGCATCGGCAGCGCCTGTGTTCTCACCATAGCCGCAATTCCGACAGCCTTCTCCATGCACGTCTCTCCGGCAAGAGAACCGGAAATCTCCACAGGTGCAAGCGTGTCGACCGCGAGCAGATCCGTAATACGAATATCCCCGCTCTCGTCTGAAGCAACGCGGCTCATCTGGCTGCGGATATTTTTGAGCATATTTCCGACGTTTGTATCTGGCTGTCCGTCGATATTTCTGATCTCTCCGGCAGCTTCCAGTGCTGACATTATTTTATCAGCTCCTGCGTCAATGTCAATAGCTTCCTCAGATTCCCCATGAAAATACAGTTCTCCGGCGGGGAGCACATTCTTGCGGATGTTGCCGTAAGGCGTACGGATAACAACCGCACTGCGCTTTCCGATCAGGCTTTTTGCGATCGGCGTAACTGCACGTGTCTCCTCAGCATTCAGTCCCAGAAGCGTTGCAATACCATAGGGATTTGATAGCATCCTGACACTTGTGCCCGGAAGCGCTACCTCTATAGCAGCAAGCTTTCCCTCCGGTACCTGTGCGATACGGCGCACCTCATCCACAATCGGGATGCTCACTGACAAACGGTTTTCCACAAGCACAGCCTCATCAGCCTGCAGAATGACACCGACGATGTTAAGCTCGGGAATGTATCTGTTCAGCCGTGCAGCGACTTCCTCATAAGAGAATTTGCTGGCTGCTGCCACAATATACGGTACCCCAGGTTTTCCAGTGCTGATATTTTCAAGAAATAAAAGCGTTCCCACCGCCTGTCCGGCGCCTGCGGGAGTCGATGGATTATGTCCGATCATGGAAGACTCTGTAATGATTGTCTCTGTGATCGTCTCCATCGCTGTATCCCCTATGACAGGCGCCGCCTCATTCAAGCGGATCAGGGACAGGTCGGATACCGGACGCCCGATGGTCTCCATCGCTTCCGTGAGAGCAGCCTTTACGCCCATGCCATTAGGCATCGTGCCCTTTGTGCCCGTAGTCAGCCGGGAGGCACCGCCGAGGAATCCTATTGTTCCATCCGCTCTCTCCTCCCCGATGCATACTTCAGTTGTAGAATTTCCGATATCAACGCCTGCAATTAATTTCACAGAAGTATTCCCCTTCTCTCATACGTCTCGGCAGCCTCAAGCACCAGCTTCGCACAGTGCGGCGCATGGTACTTCTCCAGAAGCTCCCGTGCCATTTCAACCAGCTCCTTTTTCGTGGAGCGGTTTGGTCTTAGTTTATTGTACATGTTTAAGATTACGTCATCCGGCACATCCACAAGCTCTGCGGCCCGATCAAAATTTCCAGCCATCGCAGGGTTGTCATTCTCAGCTGCAACTTCTCCCTGGCGTCTTAACATTTCTTTTGAAATCTTGATATCGTCTGCCTGTACATTACCCTTCTTTACTTCCTCAAGGGTAATCTCAGAGAGCTTTTTCCCCGTTCTGGAGGTGATGGAATCGGATTCGTACTGTCCTAACGGATATCTGCTCATTGCTTCGCCTCCCACTCAATCATTCCCATCTCCGGGTCAAGCTGCTCTGTCTCTACAATATGCATCAGAGCTGCCTTTACCTGGAATTTTGCGCGCACCATAGGGTCATTGGTACACTCGATCGGAGTTACCTTTTCACCCTTAACGTATTTTGCCGCATTTCTGCCGATCTTGCGGTAGGTGTCCAGTGTCATCAGCGGAGCCTGCGGAAAGAGCTCCAGGTTCGACAGCGGGTAAAGATCCCTCTGATGGATAACAGTCGTTCCCTTGGACTGAATGCCTATACCTATACCGGATCCTGAAAACTTGGCGCACTCAAGTGCCATGAAGCAGACATCGGAAGTATCAAGCACTTTTACCACTCTGGAGTGCATGCCCTCCTCCTCGATACCGGCACGAACATTCTGGATCACATCGGAAAGCGGAATACCTGTAATGGTTGCGCGGATTTCTTCCTGAAATGCTGCGCCTACACCGATGACAATCTCCTTGGGATCTGTACTCTTTACCGCCTTCGGATAACCCGCATACGAATGTTTCGGGCGCATCCGCGTCCTGCCCGCAAGCGGCGCTTCGCTGACCGGTACACTCTTCTGCTGTTTTAACTGTTCCAGAACGGCTTTTGTGACCGCCTGAATTAATTGTTCGTTTATCTCCATACCGACAGCCTCCTAAAACTCATTTACATTGATTCTGTGCGGGATCGCCTTGATCTCCTCCCAGCGTTTTCCGTCCACGCGATATCCGGTTCCCGGTCCCATGTAGTCATTCGGTGTATTCACCCCTGACATTACCTGGAAGTTTTCATCCAGAATCGCTGCCGTATGCATGTAATCTCCGATTACACGCTGCTTGAGCATATTTAAGATGCTCTCTGCAAGCTCCTCATATCCGCTCTCTGCAAGTGCCTTTACAACATCGACTCCCGTGATTCCGCGTTTCATCATATCATCCGCTGCCATCAGGTCTGCAGCAACGTCTCTCTTTAACGTATCCTTGCTGCCATGCGCATACGTCACTGCCTCTACCTGCTCATCCGTCACCTCTGTAAGCCCCAGATATTTGAATACCGCCTGAACTGCTTTTCCTGCAGTACGTCGTACACGGATAACCTCTTCTTCCGTTACAGGCTTCAGACCGCCGTCCACCTGCATATCTCTCTGCAGTACGTTGTAGTCGTCGAAGTCCTCAGCATCAAAATTCGAGCCGGCAAACATATTGTCATAATTGGGCTCTGCAGCGTAACCCGAGAAGATGAAATCCGTTCCCGGCATAAACTGCAGCATTGTTCTGGCCGTACGGCGCATATCGGAGTTGGAAAAACTCTGATCGTTTGAAGAAGCGCATTCCAGTCCCAGAAGCGCTGCAACCAGGTTTTCACCAATGACCTCGCGAATACCGGCCGGCACGCTTGCAGTTACGCCGATACAGCTTACAGATCCGTTCTGGATTCCCTGTGAACCCGCTCCCTTCGTCACATACAGACAGCGGCACTCAAGATACAGCATAGATTTCTGTTCACTGCTTCCCATCAGTACCTCAGAACCGGAACCGGAAGTAAATCGCACCTTCAGTCCTCTGGACGCGTAGGCAGAATTCAAAAATGCCTTGGAATACGGCGTATCGTCTCCGTCAATGAATACTTTCTCAGTACCATATACAGACAGTGTCTCAGCGTATGTGGTCAGGCCTCGGATACCAAGCTCCAGCTCAGTTGCCTCCTCAACGGCACACTGTGTAAGTACGCCTTTTCTGCCCACCTGGGAACCGATCAGAAGAGCGATTGCGTTAAAAGGTGCATACCGTGCAACACCTGTCGTCGTTTCCTCCTCGCTGAATCCGCGGAGCGCACCTTCAGCGGCATCCGCCGCAATCTGTACCGGATCATCCTTTAAGTTTGTAATATGAGCCTGGTTGCCCGGTACTTTGCGGGCACGCATCTTCTGCATACCCATCATCATCTCCACGACGTTTAAGTAGTTAATGACCTCAGCCATCTTCGCCGGAGTAATTCCGGATACAACCTCAAGAATCTCCTTTCTCGATACGTGTATATCCACAATCATCCTCGCGATGTCCAGCGACTCCATCGCCATGGAGCTTTCCGCCCGTTCAATACGTATTGCATAGTCAGCAATAAACTGGTCGATAAAATCAAAGTCCTCTCGTTTTTTTCCGTCCAGCTCTGTGATGACACCATTTTCAATCTTTATGGACGGCTTGGGATCGTAGGGGCTTTTCATCGCCACAAATCCCATCTCCGGCCACTCGTCAATAAATCCGTCCATATTGACCGGGCGTCTGTCCAAACTTTCAATTCGTTTTGACCTTTTCATATTTTTATTTTCCTTTATATTAGTCATCCGGATTTTACAGAAAGAGGCACGGTGTGATTTCCCCGCGCCTCTTTTCCGCCCTCATCAGAAGGACCACAGCTTTGTATAAATCTTAATGATGTCCTCTTTGGAAGGAACCCGGGGATTAGTTGCCGTGCAGGCATCTGCCAGCGCCGCGTCCGCCATCTTATCGATTGCTGAAAAATATGCATCCGGAGTGATTGTTCCGATTTCCTGAATTGTCAGCGGAATGTTCATCTCTTTCTGCATAAACTGAATCCAGTTTACCAGCGAGCGTACGCTCATGACCTTGTTGTAGTTGCTCAGCCCCAGAATGTGAGAGATATTGGAGTATCTCTTCACGGACGGAAGATATTCCTTCTGGCTCTTGCTGTGCTTATTGATATTAGCATTAAATTCCACAATGTGCGGCAGCAGCATTGCATTTGCACGCCCGTGCGGGATGTGGAACATCGCTCCGAGCTGGTGTGCCATACTGTGTGTGATTCCCAATCCGGCTGCATTGAATGCAAGTCCGGCAAGGCAGGATGCCACATGCATCTTCTGCCGCGCATGCATATCACTGCCGTCCAGATATGCTCTCAGCAGAAATACGCCACAGATCTCAATTGCTTTCTCAGAAAGCGCAGATGAAAATTCATTGTGATTCATACTTACGTATGATTCCAGCGCATGTGTAAATACATCCATTCCTGTGTCCGCGGTGATCGACGGCGGAACACTCTTTACAAGCTCTGCATCCAGGATTGCCTCATCTGCGGTCAGAGAGTCGGATACCAGCGGATATTTTACCTTAGCCTCTGTGTCATTAACCACCGCAAAGGATGTTATCTCAGAACCTGTACCGCTGGTTGTAGGAATTGCAATTAATCCCACTTTTCCATAGTTATTGATATTTATGGCAAATTCACGGATTGCCTTGGAGGAATCGATTGCTGATCCTCCGCCTACCGCTACGATTGCCTCCGGCTTGTACTCCAGAAACTTCTTCACGCCCACTGCAATCTTATCAACCGGAGCATCCGGGACTACATCGCAGAATACTTCATACTCAATACCGCCTCTTGCAAGCGGTGCCGTAATCAGATCTACCATTCTGCTCTGTACCACGAACGGATCCGTGATGACCAGAACTCTCTTATATGGGATATGTTCCAATCGCTCCAGAGCATTGTCTCCGAAATGAATTACGGTTTTCATCTCAAAGGTTTTCATATTTTATCTGTCTCCTTTTACGGATAATAACATTTCACTCCGCACTCTTCAAAATAATTCAGCCAGCGCTGCGGGGGCTTTACATCCAGCACAACCGCATCTATCATGCGGATATCTGCCAGTTTTGAAAAAGCCGTCGTATCCAGTTTGCTGCTGTCCACTGCTAAAATTTTCTGTCTCGCTGAGTTCATCATCGCCTGCTTTGCTGCAGAGAAAAGCTCCACAGAATCCATGATCCCCTTATCCGTGTCCAGTGCTTTGCAGGAAATAATCGCCTTGTCCACATAGTAGGAACTGATAGCTGCCTCTGTCTTAGGACCGACAAGCGCCAGGTAGCCTTCCTTTAAACTGCCTCCGGTAGATATGATATTCCAGTCGGAAACATCCGAAAGCTCAATTATAATCTCAATCGAGTTTGTGATTACAGTCATTCTCTCTCTGTTTTTGATCGCCTTTGCAATGAATACTGCCGTGGTGCTTGCATCCAGGAAAATATGTTCTCCGTCCTGTATCATTGATGCAACAATCTCAGCGATCTTCTGTTTGCCTACCACGTTTCGGTTCTTTCTCACATTAAAGGGCATGTCGATATTGATGTTCTCATTGATCACAGCGCCCCCGTAGCTTTTGGTTGCCAGTCCGTCTTTTTCCAGCTTCTCCAGATCGCGTCTGATTGTTTCCTCAGACACATCATAGAGCTGACTCAGCTCACTGACCACTACCCGCTTCTCCTCCTGGAGTTTCTCCAGGATCAGGTTTCGTCTCTCTAATGCAAGCATCCAGCATCCCCCTTTGCTTCTTTGCTGTATGACGAAGTAAAATTAAGAAAACCGCACAGCACAGATTCCCGGGAGTAACCCGGGCTCCCTGCCAGTGCTGTACGGCTCATATCTTACAGAATGGAATCGATCATTCGTCTGTCCGGATGGGCAATGACAGAGGAATCCAGGTACATACCATTTTCCCGGATTTTCTTCTTTGCCTTCTCGATAGCTGCCTCTACGGCAGATACCTCTCCGGTAAGCAGCATATAAGATTTTCCGCACATACCTTTTGCGATACGCACCTCAATCAGATCCACGATCGCTGTCTTAGCGGCTTCATCTGCTGCAACGATGATAGATGCCGCATCATATGTCTCAAAAATTCCCAGAGCGCTCACCTTCTCGATGTTCGTTGCGCCGTAGATTGCCGGGAAAATAGACTCATGCGGATTTCCAAGAACAAAACTGTCGATGCACTGTGCTTCGTACTGTGTGGTAGCAGCATCTACCGCTGCCTTCACCGCACTGAGATCGCCTGTGATAATCGCAATGTATTTTCCAGGACATACGGTCTGTGCCTCGACAATCTCAACCTCTGCTGTTTTTACCATGGCATCCGCTGCCGTGATTCCAGTTGCTGTCGTTTTAAACTCAACCATTCCGATTGCTCTACTCATTTTGTGCACGTCCTTTCTACTTTCTTACGATTACGATCTGGCGGTCCGTGACTGCTGTCACTGTGCCGTCGATGCTCGCGTGGATACCCACGCTCAGTCCCTGTGCCGGAGCCGCGATCATCTGTCCCGCCGTTACTTTATCGCCAACCTTCACGATTGCCTGTGCCGGCGCACCGATGTGCTGGCTTAACGGAATCGTAACCTTGCTCATGGGCACTACGTTATCGTCAAGAGGTGCATCCTTATCGTATCTTGTAAGCGCAAGCCTTGCCATCAGACGCTCTTCCGGAACCTTACGGTACTCTCTGGATTCCTCAACCGGAGCCGGCTGTACGCCCTGCGGAGGACGCACTCCATTCTTTCTCAGACCCGCCTTCATATCGGCAAGCAGAGTTCTCGGCGCCAGGCTCTGCGGACAGGAATACATCTCACAAACTCCGCAGGAGCTGCAGAACGCTGCATTGATGTACGGGTTCATATCCTGGAAATCCTGATTGGACGCTGCTCTCATAAACAGTGCCGGATCAATCGGATGACCCAGATTATTTCTCGGACACAGATCCGTACAGGTACGGCACTGGCAGCAGATGGATGCTGCACGCTTCAGATCTATGGATGATTTTCTTCTCTTCTTTGTTACAATGGTATGATCCTGCGGTAATACCAGAATCGCGTTGGTTGTCTTTGTCACAGGTTCGGAACCGCTGCCGATTCTTCCCATCATGGGGCCTCCGACAAAGTAAACCGGATCTTTTACGGTTGTCTCTCCCGCAAGCGCTACCACCTCGTCGAGTGTGCATCCCAGCGGCACGCGCACGGTTACCGGATGGGATACTTCTGCAACTACGGACACCAGCTTGTCCGTAACCGGTTTTTTATGTTCTACTGCATTATATATGTTGTAAATCGTCTCTACGTTAAATACCGCCACGCCCTGCTCGATCGGCAGTCCGCCCGGTCTTACGACTCTTCCGGTCGCCTCGTAGATCAGTACAACCTCATCTCCCATCGGATATACTTCCTCAAGAAGAGCAATCCGCATATCGGGAAATTCGTCAATGTACTTTCTTAAAGCATTTACTGTCTGCACATATGATTTCTTGATACCGATAATCGCCTCATTGGCTCCGACTGTCTCGGCAACCATGTGGAAGGTCTTCATGATCTCATATGCGTGTTTCTCCAGAAGCTGTCTGTGTAATTTCAGTAAAGGCTCACATTCCGCACAGTTCATGAGAATGGTGTTCGCGCGCTCATCCAGCTTCGCGTATGTTGGGAATCCGGCTCCGCCGGCTCCTACGACACCGCTCTCCTGTATAATTTTCTGTAATTCTTTGATATCCATGCCATTACTCCAATCCCGCACCGTCATCAATAATGCCGACTATAGCGGCATCCACCGGTGCTGTTTCTAAGCCGCAGCCGATTCTCGCCGCACTTCCCTGCACAACCAGTACAAATTCGCCGATACCGGCTCCGATATTATCAATGGCAACAAGCTGGCTGCATCCGGTGCTCATCCGGTGCAGCGGCTCCACAATCATAAACTTATTGCCAATCAGTGCCTCGGATTTTCTTGTAGAAACGACACTTCCTACTACCTTGCCTACAATCATGTCTTCCTCCTGTGCTGCTTGCAGTCCCCTGCCTTATTTAATGATCGTCACGGTATCGCCCGTTGCGATCTTTGATGCATTCGCCTCATCAGTATCGATGTGCATCTCAAGGGTGAAGCTCTCATCCACACGGATCTTAACCTGATTGAAAACAGTTCCTCTCTCGTTATCCGCCTTCACGGATACGATCTGTCCGTCCTTAACGCCTGCTGCCTGGGCATCCTTCGGCGACATATGGATATGACGCATCGCAACGATGCATCCCTCATTCAGATACAGGGCACCTTTCGGTCCCACAATGGCAATCGGAGCACTGCCTGCGATGTTTCCGGACTCGCGAACAGGAGCCTTGATCCCCAGCTTAATTGCATCTGTAGCGGAGATTTCCACCTGAGAAGCCTTTCTGACCGGGCCAAGGATTCTGACATTCTCAATCGCACGGAGCTTAAGTCCCACGATAGTAACTGTCTCATTGGAGGCAAACTGTCCTCCCATCAGATCTTTTTTCTTAGTCAGCTGATAACCCGGACCAAAGAGCGCTTCTACATGCTCCTGGGTAAGATGAATGTGTCTTGCGGAAACGCCGATCGGCACCACAAAGCCATTTCCCTTATCTTCGCTCTTATTAATGGCTTCAATGACCATCTTTGTAATGAGTTCAATATTATTCGTTTCCAAGCGTACACCTTCTTTCCGCAGAGGCTGCCAGAGCGCACGCGCCCCGGCAGCCCCGCCATAATCTCAGTAATTATTTCAGATGCGGAAGAATCTGCTCTACGTCTGTATGCGGTCTCGGAATCACGTGTGTAGCTACCAGCTCGCCCAGTCTGGATGCTGCGCTGCTTCCGCTCTCAACTGCTGCGTTGACAGCTCCGACATCTCCACGAACCATAACGGTTACCAGTCCGGAACCGATTCTCTCTGTTCCGATCAGAGTAACGTTTGCTGCCTTGCACATTGCATCTGCTGCCTCTACTGCAGCTACTAAACCTCTGGTTTCGATCATTCCTAATGCTTCCTGACTCATTCTCTTTTCCTCCTTATGGATCTGTTCAGCCTCTTTCTTTACCGGCGCCGCTTCAGCAGCTGGTGCCTTCTCCTCGGCTGTCGTTTTCTCAACTGTTATGTTCTCTGCATGTAACTCGGCTTCCGGCGCCTGCGCTGCTTTTGCTGCCGTCTTTGACGCAGGCTTTGCAGCCGTTTTTGTACCCGCAGCTTTCTTCGCGGCAGGTGCCTTAGCCGTCGTCTTTTTAATCTCTGCCATACTTGTTCTCCCCTATTCTTCAGTCTGACGCCTCGTCTTTTCTGAATCTGCTGGCGCTCAGTCTGACGATTCTCTCGATTTCCTCATGGGGACGAGCTATGACCGCACAAGCCACCGGCTTCTTGATCGCCTTTTGTGCCGCTGCTTCAACCGCCTGGGTAACTGCCGAGACATCGCCCTGAATCACAAGTGTGACCAGACGTCCGCCCAGCTTGCGCTCCCATGTGGCAAGTTTCACTTCGGCAGTCTTGCACATGATGTCCAGCGCATCCAGAGCGGCAACCACACCTGTAATTTCAACAAAGCCATATGATTTTCCCATGGTCGAACTCCTTTGACTTATTTCGGGTTAGATACGCGGCAGGATCTTCTCCACATCTCCGTGTGGTCTCGGAATCACATGAGTAGCCACCAGCTCACCCAGTCTGGATGCCGCTGTGCTTCCGCTCTCAACTGCTGCCTTAACAGCTCCAACGTCGCCGCGTACCATTACGGTTACCAGTCCGGAACCGATCTTCTCTGTTCCCACCAGAGAAACCTCTGCTGCTTTTGTCATAGCATCTGCTGCCTCAATCGCTGCAGTCAGTCCTCTTGTCTCAATCATACCTAAAGCTTCCTGTGCCATAATTACATCCTCCCAGGTTGTCTTTAACCCAAATTTATTTTAATTATACCATAGATCAGTCCTTATCTAAAGCACTGATTTTCAGCATCTTCTGCGCATCCGGAGTCGGATTTGCTATCACATGATGCTGCACTACTCCGGTCAGCTCCTCAGCAGCCCGGATACCTGCCTCCATAGCGGCGTTCACGGCTGCGACGCTTCCGCGGAACTTAATGGTCACCAGCAGCGGAACCGGCAGGCTGTCCGCATTGGCAGGCTTGTTTTTATCAAAAATTTCCAGATGGACGTCCGCTGCCTTGCATCCTGCGTCTGCCGCTACGAATGCACAGACAAGTCCGAACACTTCCAAAATTCCTACAGCTTCTGCCATGGTTTCTCTCCTCTTACGGCATTATGCCTGTCTTATCTGTTCTTGCTGTCGTTTACGATCGCAATCTTTAAGCCCTTCATCTCCAGATTGGTCTTAAGAGCTTCGTTAATGTCCTCAAGTGCGAATCTGTGTGTGATCAGCTTCTCCATCGGAAGTCCGATGCCTTTTGCTCTCTTTAAGAAATCAAAGGTAGTAGCGTAATCTCTCAGAGTATATACCCAGGATCCTACTGTCGTGATCTCTTTAGAGCAGATATCAAAATGCGGGTTAATAGTAGCATCTCCGCCATTAATAAAGAATCCAAGTTCGCATAAGCCGCCGCCGTTGCGGATAAACTTATAGATATTGGAATGAGCTACCGGAGATCCTGTACACTGGAATGCGAAATCAGCAAGATGTCCGCCGAAGCTTTCCTGTACTGCTCCTGCAAGAGCTTCGATGCCCTTGTGCTCTGTAAAGTTTACTGTCTCAGTAGCGCCCATTTCTCTTGCGAAGCTTAAGCGCATCTCATTTCCGTCAACTGCTGTGATGTTCTCGATACCCATAGTACGCAGAACAGCAATACAGATCAGACCGATCGGACCACATCCCTGAACAACAACTCTGCTGTTGAATCTCAGAATGTTGGTTGTCTTTGCTCTCTCAACTGCATGTACGAGAACTGCACACGGCTCGATCAGAATACGGGAATCCAGATCCAGATCACTTACGTTGAATACTGTAGAACCTTTTCTGATCAGAATATAGTCGGAAAACCATCCGTTCAGATGGATATCATCATCCGGAAGCAGTCCGTATACGTCAGCGCCGCCCACATTCTGCTTATTCAGATCGAACATGGTAATATCCGGATCATCTTTGAAGATCATACAGGTTACTACCTTATCACCAATCTTTAATTCCTTGCCTGCGCTGTCCTTCTTAACGTTCTTACCCATCTTCACGATTTCACCGGTTCCCTCATGTCCCAGAGCAACCGGAATCAGTCCGAACGGGTCTCTCTTAAATTCATGAGCATCTGTTCCGCAGACTCCGCATCCCTCAACTTTTACAAGGATGTCGTCATCTCCTACTTCAGGCATCGGGAACTCTTTCACATCGAAATGCTCCAGTCCTGTCAGCATTGCCACATGTGCAACATTCGGAATCTCACCGCCTGCTGCCGGTGCAGCGGCAGCTGCTGCTGCAGGAGCTGCTGCCGCAGAATTTCCTGCCATGCCGGAGAGAACCTGTTTTACTATCTCTTCAATATTAATTGAATTCATGTCCATTTGCTATTCCTCCTAATCAGCGGATACACAGGCTGTCTGTCATGACGCAGCGTCTTCTCTTTGTGAAAGTGCTTGCGCTTGTCAGGCCCTCGCCTGTCCTGCTCGCGATCGTAAAGGTGCAGTAGCCCTCTCCTCCGAAACCAAGTGCTGAGTAAGAAGGACCGTTCTTCACGAGGATCGCAGTGTCAATCGCTTTCGCGTATTTCGTGATATTGTCAATATTCTTTGAATGAATGTGTGCGGAATGGCGGTTGCCGTGCTCCAGCCATACAGCCTGCTCTACGGCATCGTCAAAATCCTTTGCTCTTACAATGCCCAGAATCGGCATCATAAGTTCAGTCGTAATCAGCGGATGCTCCTTAGGACCTTCGAAGACAATGCAGCGGATATTATCCGGTACATTTACCCCGATCATTCCCAGCAGAACTTTCGCGCTTCTTCCAACACATTTTCTGTTAAGCTTTCCGCCTGCGAGAACTACTTCTGTCAGCTTATCCTGCTCCTCCTTGGATGCAAGATAGCAGTCATTCTCTGTAAGCAGCCAGTGCATCAGTTCATCCGCTATGGATTCTACAGCCACAATTTCCTTCTCGGCAATGCACGGAAGATTATTGTCAAATGTACATCCGTTGACAATATCTCTTGCAGCCTTGCGGATATCAGCGGTTTCATCTACAAGCGCCGGCGGGTTGCCTGCACCTGCTCCGATGCCTCGTTTTCCGGAGGAGAGTACTGCTGTTACAACACCCGGACCGCCTGTTGCGGCAATCAGCGGAATATCTTTGTGTTTCATCATTATATTGCTGGTTTCCAGCGTCGGCTTCTCAACGGTAACAGCAATATTAGCCGGACCGCCTGCTTCCAGTGACGCCTCATTCAACAGATTGATCGCGTATACGGAAGTCTTGATTGCCGCCGGATGCGGATTGAATACTACAGTGTTTCCGCCTGCCAGCATACCCATGGTATTACATAAAATTGTCTCACTCGGGTTAGTACAGGGGGTGATTGCACCAATAACGCCGAACGGTCCCATTTCAATCAGAGTCAGTCCTCTGTCTCCTGACCATGCGGTGGTGGTGATATCCTCTGTTCCCGGTGTCTTATCAGCTACAAGATGATGTTTTAAAATCTTGTCGCCCACATTGCCCATGCCTGTTTCGTCCACGCCCATGCGTGCGAGGATTTCCGCATTCTCATGGATCTTTTTGCGGATACAGGTAATGATCTTTTCTCTCTGATCCATGGACATCTTTCTAACGGTCTGCTGTGCTGTCTTGGCTGCTTCAATCGCCTGGTTCATATCTTTGAACACACCCAGTTTACCGCTGTTATCGGAAGCGATCTGCATCTTTGCCATCACTTCCTGCACAATATCCTGTACCATGCTTTCACTAATCGGCATGAGAATTACCTCCCTTTTCTGACTCAGTCAGAAATTATTTGTTCAGACCAAGCTGAGCCATAACCTGCTTCGTGATCTGTGCTACCAGCTCTGCCTCATTTCCCTCTGTCTTTGTGCCGCAGGAGCATCCTCCGTCACATGCATGGCATCCATGTCCTTCGCCATTTAACTCTTTGCAGAGGTTTGCCGGATGTTTGCCCGGAAGTCCCATCTTTCTTCTGATCTCATAGAGCTTAGCGATCTGCTCTTTATCGAACTCCTTCGGTCCGCCGAGCATCTTGGATTTGTACAGAAGCTCTGCATAGAACTCTACGGATTCCATCTTCATGTATGCAGCCAGCAGGTCTGTAGACCATGTCAGTGCGCCGTGATTCTCCAGGAGAACTGCATCATAGTACGGTAAGTACTTCTCTACAGCATCCGGAATCTCTGTTGTGGACGGTGTGCCGTACTCAGCGATCGGTACGCATCCCAGAGCGATAACTGCTTCCGGCATGATCGGCTGTGTCAGCGGAATGCCTGCGATTGCAAAGCTTGTCGCGAAGGTCGGATGAGCATGTACGACTGCTCCTACATCCGGTCTCTTCTCATAAACTCTCATGTGCATCTTGATCTCAGAGGAAGGTCTGAATCCGGAATTTGCCTGGATAACATTACCTTTAGCGTCTACCTTGCAGATAAATTCCGGTGTCATGAATCCTTTGGATACACCTGTCGGTGTGCAGAGGAACTCATTGTCATTGAGCTTTACGGAAATATTTCCGTCATTTGCTGCTACCATGTTGCGGTTGTAGATTCTTCTTCCAATGTCGCAGATCTGTTTTTTGATTTCATACTCGTTTACCATGCTTCCTTTTCCTCCTTAGATTAAGCATTGTGTATTAACAACCCGGTTCTGTCTCAGTAAAATCCGAAAACCGGATGGTTGTTCCGTATGTGATTATACGCCATCCAACAGGAATAGTCAACCATTACGTGTTGGATTGTGTTGATTTAATGCGGTTTGGTATGTTGTTTTTATTGTTTTTCAGATTTCAGCATTGTCTGGCAACCCTACCTGCTCCACATTTATATTTGCATTATACTCCTTTTTCTCTCCGGCGTCAACAAAAAACAACATTATTTATTGTTGGTTTTTTGTGGTTTTTACTTGCTTTTTCCACACAAAATGTGGTTTTTTTAATTTCGCAGCCTTACCAGTGTGGGATTTATTGGTTTTTATCTTTTCCTTTTCTTGACACACAGCTATTTTTGTAGCATACTTTTAGTAAGAATTTCTAAGAATTTCTGAAAAAACCGAAAGGAGACCTGAATTTTATGTATGTTTCGGATATGCACACGCACTCCATCGCCAGCGGCCATGGGACTTCGGATACCATTGCGAAAATGGCAAAAACCGCAAAAGCGCACAGAATGCGGCTTCTCGGCATCACAGATCACGGTCCTGCGACGATGGGTTCTGCCAAAGAGGCATATTTTAAGAGTCTTACAATGGCGCCCCGATGGCGCTGCGGCGTAGAAATTCTCTACGGAATAGAACTGAATATACTGAATCAAAACGGAAAAGTAGATCTTCCCCAGGAGATCCTTTCACGGCTCGACTATGCAGTCGCAAGCATGCACTCACAGAATCTCATACACGGGGATATCTGTCAAAACACGACAGGATATTTAAATGTAATGAAAAATCCGAAAGTAAAGATTTTAGGTCATATAGACACGCCCAGCTTCCCGGCAGACATTGAGGAGCTCGTCGGATGCGCCCCCAAGCATCATGTCCTTATAGAGCTCAACGAGGCTTCACTGGCTCCCGGCGGCATACGTACCCCAAATCCGGAGGGCAGTGTGCGCATTGTACTCGCGGCAAAGAAATATCATACTCCTCTGCTTCTTTCCAGCGACAGTCACGGAGCAGCGCATGTCGGAGATTTTACATACTGCATAAAACTGCTGCGCGCCCTGGAATTTCCGGAACAGCTTATCATAAACAATCAGACCGAACATCTGAAATCTTTTCTGAAGGAAGCTCTGTAAGCAAGGGGCTGTGAAAAAATGAGAAATCATTATTTCGCAGCTCCCTTTTTATACATGGTCACATATTATTTCCTAAAAATGCATATAACTCCCCCTTACCCCCATAAGTCTGATGCTGGAACAGCTTATGCGGCTGCTACAGTCCTCATCGTTTTGTTGTGAAATTTATAGAGATTCTGTCCAATAGAAACCAGAAATACTTCCAGTCGG
>CALWBA010000210.1 GCA_944375815.1 uncultured Lachnospiraceae bacterium
TTACGCGAGTTCCGCCCGCACCCGTACACTCCAGGCACACCCGTCCCACAGTAATGCGTCCGAAATCCAGAACAAAGGTCAGCGGGCTGCCGAATGCGATTTCTGTCTCCCCTTCCGCTCTGGTCAGAGCATCACGCCCATCCATTCGGGCGTCAAAAGATTCATTCGGCACTTTGACCTCTTCGGCGTATACCGGCTCCTCGTGCAGCAATGGAATAGGCCGTTCCAGCAGTTCTTTTTCAAACTGCGCTTCTGCCCGATCCCAGTCGGAGTCGTCATATCCCGGCATCTTCCAGGCCCAAGAAGGGCTTTCCCCGCCGTTTTGCTCCGCCGGAGAATGCGCCCCACGATCCGGAATGCAGCAGACGCTTTCATCAGAAGAGAGGTTCGGTCTGTTTCCATCCTCTAACTCCAGCTCAAGAGAAAAGCAAAATCCGCCGCGTCCCAGAGAATAATCCGCCATAATACCGGTTTGAAGGCTGACCTGAGCTGCCAGGCAGTTTTCCCCCACCAAAAAGGCAGAGGTATCTGTATAGACATCATAAAACCAGTAATCCAGCACATCCGTATTTCCGTAATCACCGCCCTGCATAATGGGGCCGCGCCCCAGCAGCTGTCCATTGAGCGACAGCCGATATTTCACGCTGGCACTGACTTTCAGCGTCATCTTCTTAACCGGAGCAGAAAGGATAAATTCTTTCCTGAACAGAGCTGCGGTGTACTTACAGCCCTGTTGATCACAGAAAATCGTTTCGTATGTTGTCTGTAAATCCGGGTACTTCTCCCGGGGCAGCCAGATAAAGCCGCCGTTCCATGTTTTTGATGCCTCGTTCATTTTTTTCTATCAGCCTTTCCTGCATTTTTCATTATTAATGCAAAATTATGCCACAAGTCATCGAAAATCACAAGTCATTTTCCGGTTTCCCGCGATCTGCTCTTACATCTCTATCCTAATAGCCAAGTTTCTTCAAAAGTTCCTCTACCTGATCTGCCTTTAATACTTTTCCCATTGATACTACCTTTTCATTGACAACAACAGCAGGCATACTCATCACGCCATAGCCTATAATTTTTTCTATATCTGTGATATATTCAACGTCTGCAGCCAGATTCATATCTGTAACCGCTTTTTTTACATTTTCGTGCTGGTTATGACAGGACTTGCAGCCCGATCCTAACACTTTGATATTGCATTTCTTTTCATTTCCAGATAATTCCATAATTACTATCTCCTTTTTTGCTTTATTTTTTGATATTTAACATTCGGAATGCAAACTTACCCGCAATCCCTGTGTTGGGTTATATAAGCAGGTACTGTATTGCATTGAAGAAATATCCGACAATCATAATTCCTGCTGTGCAGATTACAATAAATATGCCCAGAAGCTTTGGTTTGATCGCTTTCTTCAGCATGACCATGGACGGAAGACTTAATGTGGTGACTCCCATCATAAAGGAAAGTACCACGCCAAGTTTTGCCCCCTTCGCAAGCAGAGCCTCTGCGATCGGAATACATCCGAAGATGTCTGCGTACATTGGAACACCTGCAATCGTCGCAAAAACGACTCCAAACGGATTCCCATTTCCAAGAAATCTTACAATCAGTTCCTCCGGAATCCAGTTATGAATAACAGCACCAATTCCCACACCGATCAGAATATATGGAAATACTTTTCTGAAAGTTCCTGTGACCTGTTCCGCCGCATACTTCAGACGTTCTTTTACAGTAAGTTCTTCCTGGGAAATGTCGATCTGTTTCGCATTTCTTATAAAATCTTCCACCTGATTTTCGAGATGCAGCTTTTCAATTAGGGTTCCCCCTGCCACTGCGATTACAAGCCCGAGAATAACATATACAACAGCCACTTTCGTACCGAAAATACTCATCAGCAGCACCAGAGATCCCAGATCCACCATTGGTGAGGAAATCAGAAATGAAAATGTTACTCCCAGCGGAAGTCCCGCGCTTGTAAAGCCTATGAAAAGCGGAATAGAGGAACAGGAGCAAAACGGTGTGACCGTTCCCAGCAGTGCTGCCAGAATATTTGCTCCGATACCATGAAATCTTCCAAGTATCTTCTTTGTTCTTTCCGGCGGAAAAAAGCTTTGAATGTAGCTTATGATAAAAATCAGGATGCAGAGCAATATTACAATCTTAGTCACATCATAGAGGAAAAATTGAATACTGCCTCCGATTTTCCCTGTAATATCCAGCCCCAGTGCCTTTAATAAGTTTCCAATAACGCTATTCAGCCATTTCATGCCAAGTATCTGATCCTGAATAAATGTCCACATACATGCACCTCCATCTATATAGATATTCATCTATATGTTTGATTTATTTTTTGCTGGCACTGTTCGTACCAGCATTTTCGTTCAACCTATAGGTTTGCTGCAGCAGGCCTGCGAACCATCTTCTTTGAAGCTGTTACAGCTGCAGGTAATGGATGTGATATATTCCTTATACTCCCTGAATTTTTCACAGTTAATAGAATAATGGTGCCACTTTCCCTCTTTATAGGATCTTACAAGACCGCAGTCGGAAAGGACCTTCATGTGATGCGACAATGTCGGCTGTGTAACCTGCAGCTCCTCAAGCAGATTGCATCCGCACTTTTCTCCCTGTGTGAGCATTTCAATGATCCTCAGTCTATTCGCATCCGACATTGCTTTACAGATCACTGTAACTTCTTCTCTCGTCATCGGCTCCACCTCTTACATAGATAATTATCTATGCGTAGATTAACACTCTCATGCTTTTTTGTCAAGATATATTCAAAGATTTATTTAAAGTAAGTCAATTAACTTCTTATTAAAGAAAAAATTATGAATCATCTCATCATATTCTTTCCATAATGGTAAGGTTTTACATACCTGGATTCTTTTACATGGCGGCGCATCCTTTGTCAGACAGGCAACTGTCGCAAGGGAGCCTTCCATCAATTCAAGGATCTCACCTATGACATATTTTTCCGGAGCATGGCACAGCATATACCCTCCTCCTCTGCCTCCAACTCCAACGATCATTTTCCCTTTGACAAGCTCTTTGACGATGATTTCAAGATATTTTTTGGAAATCTCCTGTCTATCTGCTATGTCTTTCAGCGGTATATATCCCTTTCCATAGTTTTCTGCCAGATCTATCATAACACGGAGTGCATAACGTCCTTTTGTTGAAATCATATCCCGTACCTCCTCCATACCTTTTTGCCTATTATACTGCAGGGTGAATAGACAAATCAAGAAAAGCATATTCACCTATTGACATAGTAGGTAAATGGTGGTAATATCGTTTCATCGGATTTAAGCGATTCATCAATAAGGAAAGGAGGCGCATGCAATGAATAAAAAATACTATTTTATTAACAGCAATACTGTCATGTGTAATCGAATGCAGAACTCCCGGGCATATTATTTGGCTGGGCAGCGGTCGTGTGCATTCTTTCATCACAACTGTCGCCTCAATTCGGTATCTGAAAGCCATTTGCCCGGGAGCTTATAATAAGCTTCCGTTTTTTTTATAAAAGCGAAAGCAGTTTCTTGCTTAAGCCGAAAAAATTTTACAGATAAAAGGAGAACACTTATGAATAATTATAGATTTGAAACCCTTCAGCTCCATGTAGGTCAGGAACAGGCAGATCCGGCAACAGATTCCAGAGCAGTGCCGATCTATCAGACAACTTCTTATGTATTTCATAACTGCGCACATGCGGCAGCAAGATTTGACCTTTCAGATTCCGGTAATATCTACGGCAGATTAACCAATTCTACACAGGATGTATTTGAAAAACGTATTGCTGCCCTGGAAGGAGGCGCGGCTGCCCTGGCACTGGCATCCGGAGCAGCTGCAATCAGCTATACGATTCAGGCACTCGCGCAGCAGGGAGAACACATTGTTGCGCAGAAAACCATCTACGGAGGAAGCTATAATCTGTTGGCACATACTCTGCCGCAGTATGGAATCCGCACAACTTTTGTAGATGCTCATAATTTATCTGAAGTAGAAAGTGTCATCCAGGAGAACACAAAAGCAATTTATCTGGAAACTCTGGGAAATCCCAACAGTGATATCCCAGATATTGATGCGATCGCAGAAATTGCGCATAAGCATGGCCTGCCGCTGGTGATCGATAATACTTTCGGTACACCGTTTCTGATCCGTCCGATTGAGCATGGCGCAGACATTGTCATTCATTCCGCCACAAAGTTTATTGGCGGACACGGAACTGCGCTGGGAGGGATTATCGTAGACTCCGGTAAATTCGACTGGAAGGCCAGCGGAAAATATGCACCGATCGCCGAGCCGAATCCCAGCTACCACGGTGTCTCTTTTGTGGATGCGGCTGGCCCGGCTGCATTTGTGACCTATATCCGTGCTATTTTGCTCAGAGATACAGGGGCATCTATTTCTCCGTTTAATGCATTTCTTCTGCTGCAGGGTACGGAAACTCTTTCTCTGCGGTTAGAGCGGCATGCCGAAAACGCCAGAAAAGTAGTGGAATATTTATCCAAGCATCCGCAGGTGGTAAAAGTAAATCATCCGAGTCTGCCTGATCACCCGGATCATGAGTTGTATAAAAAGTATTTCCCCAACGGCGGTGCAAGCATTTTTACCTTTGAAATCAAAGGAGGTCAGGAGGAGGCCTGGAAGTTTATCGACAATCTTTCCATCTTCTCTCTGCTCGCAAACGTAGCAGATGTCAAGAGTCTTGCCATTCATCCTTCCAGTACCACCCACTCTCAGCTTTCTGAGAAAGAGCTGCTGGATCAGGGTATCAGGCCGAATACTATCCGCCTTTCCATCGGTACAGAGCACATAGACGACCTCCTGGCTGATCTCGAAAAAGGATTTGCGGCAGCAAAGTGATCGGTTATAAATTTAGGCAGGCCATTCATAGCCTGCCTTAAATTTATACGGATGACAAACTTAAATATATATTGTTTTCATCCTCCCCTATTTCTCCCGTTTTCTTTCCATACTTCATACCTCGTTCAACAGCTGCCGTCAATGCAGTTCCACTTCGGGCATATCCCATAGAGCGGATAACTTCCCTGATCAGTGTGTCCTTTTCTAATTTTCCTCTTTCCTTAAGAACAAGGCAAACTGCATTCTTAAGTTCCTGCTGGCAGATTTCATCCGGAGATCGTTTATCCCTGGTATCTGTATCTACCCGAAATACTCTGTACAAACTCGGTTCCTGATCGTTCCTCCAGTAAAATCTGACCCCATTCTGCATATCTGACTTGGCAGATACATTCTTCAATGCCCTGTCTGTCGCTTCCAAGGTCTGAGTGCTGGAACGCGCAATATTGAATGCACGAAGTGTTTTCTTGATCAGCCGATCATAGGCAATCGGCGCTTCCAGATCAATAATCTGCTGCATTTTAGCCGTAATCTGCTTCATACTTTCTCTTTTCACATAGTCAGCGGTTGCAAGATCTGTCGCTTTGATCTGAGCGTAAGTATAATTTTCCGCCCTGTATTCCGGCTGCATCTGAGTTGCTTGAACAATTTCTGCAAATGCTTTGTATTTCGTCAGGTCTGCCTTCTGTTCCAGAACAGCCTGTTTCTCTGTTTCTGCCTGCTGTGCTTTTTCTTTTCTCTCCTCCAAAAAGTGTATAAGTTTTGAGAGTTCTTTGTCACGGTTATCCCACCAGTCCATCGTCCAGATACGATACAGTTCCCATCCAAGTCCTTTCAAAACACTGATCTGAGCTACTTCTCGATCTTTTGTATTGGCAGACCGGCGATAATTCTCACCGTCCAGCATAATGCCAAGCAAATATTCCTCCTC
>CALWBA010000211.1 GCA_944375815.1 uncultured Lachnospiraceae bacterium
CATGCGGATTTTCTATTGGGTTTGAGCGTATAGTCATGCTGCTTTTAGAGCGCGGTTATACAGTTCCGGGAGCGGGAGAAAAGGTTGCATATCTGATTGAGAAGAATATGCCCGCAGAAAAAATGCGCGATGTACTTGCCAAGGCAAAGGCACAGCGCGAAGATGGAAAGATTGTTAATATTTCCATTATGAAAAAGAATAAGAAATTCCAGAAAGACCAGCTTACAGCAGAAGGCTATACGGAAATTGTGGAATTTTTTAACAGATAAGCAGGAGGAAAATAGACATGGCAGAATCCATGAAGGGACTCAAAAGGTCCCACAGATGTACAGAAGTAACGAAGGAGATGACTGGAAGTGAAGTTACCCTCATGGGATGGGTCCAGAAGAGCCGCAATAAAGGCGGTATCGTATTTGTGGACTTAAGAGACCGCTCCGGCATCATCCAGGTGATTTTTGAGAATGGTGAGGTCAGCGACGAGGTATTCGAGAAGGCCGGAAGATTAAGAAGCGAGTTTGTTATTGCGGTGACCGGAACTGTAATCAAACGTTCCGGCGCTGTGAATGAGAACTTAAAGACAGGAGAGATTGAGATACGCGCGAAAAGCCTGCGCATTCTTTCCGAGTCCGAGGTTCCTCCTTTCCCGATTGAGGAGAACAGCAAGACAAAAGAGGAGTTAAGACTGAAATACCGCTATCTTGACCTGCGCCGTCCGGACCTTCAGCGTAACCTGATCATGCGTTCCAAAGTGGCTATGCTTACGAGAAAGTTCATGGCAGATGAGGGATTCCTGGAGATTGAAACTCCGATTTTGAATAAGTCCACACCGGAGGGAGCAAGAGATTATCTTGTACCCAGCCGTGTACATCCGGGATGCTTCTACGCACTTCCGCAGTCCCCGCAGCTTTTTAAGCAGCTTTTAATGTGCTCCGGATATGACCGCTATATTCAGATTGCCAAGTGCTTCCGTGACGAGGATTTAAGAGCGGACCGTCAGCCTGAGTTTACACAGATTGACATGGAGCTCTCCTTTGTAGATGTTGATGAGGTAATTGATGTCAATGAGCGTCTGCTTGCCTACCTCTTTAAAGAAGTGCTCGGTGTAGAGGTACAGCTCCCGATCCAGAGAATGCCGTGGCAGGAAGCAATGGACCGTTTTGGTTCCGATAAACCGGATCTGCGTTTCGGTATGGAGCTGCACGATGTGTCCGAGGTGGTAAGAGACTGTGAATTCGCTGTATTCAAGGGCGCGCTTGAAAACGGCGGTTCTGTGCGCGGAATCAATGCCAAAGGACAGGGCTCAATGCCGAGAAAGAAGATTGACAAGCTTGTAGAGTTTGCAAAGGGATATGGCGCAAAAGGTCTTGCGTATATTGCAGTTCAGGAGGACGGAAGCTTCAAATCCTCTTTTGCGAAGTTCATGACAGACGAGCAGATGAAAGCTCTTGTAGATGCCATGGAAGGAGAAGCCGGTGACCTTCTGTTATTTGCTGCTGACAGAAATAAAATTGTATGGAATGTACTGGGAGCACTGCGTCTGGAGCTTGCCGGACAGATGGGGCTTCTGAACAAGGACGAGTATCGTTTCGTCTGGATCACAGAGTTCCCTCTGCTGGAGTGGTCTGATGAGGAAGAACGTTTTGTTGCAATGCATCATCCGTTCACCATGCCTATGGAGGAGGACTGGGACAAGATCGATTCCGATCCGGGAGCTGTCCGTGCAAAAGCTTACGACATCGTATTAAATGGAGTTGAGCTGGGCGGAGGTTCCGTCCGTATCCATCAGGATGACATTCAGGAAAAGATGTTCGAGGTACTTGGCTTCACGAAAGAGCAGGCATGGGATCAGTTCGGATTCCTGTTAAATGCCTTCAAATATGGAGTTCCGCCTCACGCCGGACTTGCCTATGGTCTGGACCGTATGGTTATGCTCATGGCAAAGCAGGACAGCATCCGCGATGTTATTGCATTCCCGAAGGTAAAAGACGCTTCCTGTCTCATGACAGAGGCACCGGGAACGGTAGATCCGAAACAGCTGGATGAGCTGGGACTTGCAATTAAAGAAGAAAATTAAAAATAAAGAAAAAGACGGCGTGCCGCAGGAAATTTCTGCGGCATGCCGTCTTTTTCTTACTGCTGCTCTGCTGAGCGCATGGTGTTTTTTATCTGTTCTGAAGCTGCACTGATGTTCCCGAGAATTGCCTGCGTTGCATCTTCATAGTGTACCATCTTCCAACCGGTGCCGCTGTTTGTGAGCGTGACTTTGACCTCGACAGACGCTGCGTCTGCGTTGGAGCTGATACATTCCAGCAGCAGTTCATTTGCCCTCTTGAGACGTCCGCTGTTTCCATCCTGAAGCGCCTGGGAGGTCTGGGTATAAGCAAGAATTCCGTCGGCATAGTTCTTTAAAATTTTGTTAAAATCCAGACTTGTGATTTTCATGGAGACAGATGCTTCTGCGTCGCTTACATATTTGCAGTCTGTGATTTCATACTCAAAATATGCATGAATCTGTTCGGCGAGGGCCTGGGAGATGTCGTTGATGTATGATTGATCTGACATGGACAGCCAGTCTTCAATATGAAAATACCGCCTGAGCTGTTCCGGTCCGAAGGTTTTCAGCGTGTCAAAATGAATTTCTACTACTTCGGAAGGAGTAAAGAGATCAGGGCTGGAAGCTGACTGGGCAAAATATCCCGTTAGCTGCTCGTCCAGTTCATCGGTGCGTTCTACCTCCCATTCTCCATCCGTACATATCAGGGTAACTTCCGCATCAATTTCTTTTGTTCCGTAGCTGCCCGATTTTAACAGGGAGGCGAGCAGTAAATAGGAATCTTCCGTGGAATACTCCACGCTGGAGGGATTTGCTTTGGAACTGATCTGCTTTTCCATATAGGTTTTTTCGAAAACTTTGGCAAGTGCCTGCGCATCGAGCACATCGAGGGAGACCTTTGCTGACGCCCTTTTTCCTTCGGAAAGAATGGAAACGCTTTGGATTTTATAGTCAAAGTGCTGAAAGAACAGGGGAAAGACTTCCGAGATCTCCTGGGAGACAATGTCGCCTGTCCTGGAGTTCGGGAAAATATCCCCGTAAGAAATGTAGGAATCCACATCGTCCGCGTCGAGATTTTTCAATGTTTCAAACTCTTCGCGGACAGCAGCTCTTGCCGCAAGCTTCTTGGGAATAAGACTGTGCAGAATCAAAAAAACCGCCAGAAGCTGAGCAAGTAAGATTGCCGGAATTCCAAATACAAAAGCTTTTTTTCTGATTTTATGGCGGAAGACGATCATGCCGAAAATACAGCCGACTGAACCTCCGAATGCAGCGAGCAGAAACAGAGTCCGCTCGGGAATCCGCCATCTTCTGTGAATTGCCCGGTACTTGTCTGTTCCAAAGACAATAAAAGCAATTACGTTTATCAGGATCAGATAATATAAAACAGGATGCATATGGTATACCTGCCTTTCTATCAGATTTGCCTCTCCTTAGTGTACTCAGAAGCCGGCAGATTGTCAATCGACAGAACTTTAAAAAAAACGTAAGGAATTTTGGCAGGTTCGTATGATATAATAGCGCTATACTACCGGAGTACCGGAAAGAATTGCGCCAGGCGCAGGAAAGTGGAGGTCGTATGAAGAAAAAAACAGCAATCATTGCCGGAGCAGTTCTGGCGGCAGCAGTCGTCGCGGGAAGCGCGCTCTGGTATTTCCTTGGAAGGAATACAGACAGTGCTTCTGATAACGTGGTTTATGTAAATACGGTAGAGATGCTGACCGGACTGGGCAGCGGAAGCGGAAGCATCAACCGATTTGCGGGTGTTATTGAGTCTCAGCAGACATGGGAAGTACAGCAGGACAACGAGAAAACCGTGAAAGATATTCTTGTACAGACAGGTCAGAACGTGGAGATCGGAACGCCTCTCTTTACATATGACACAGCCAAGATGGAGCAGGATTTAAGCCAGGCACAGCTTGACCTGGAGAAACTGGACAATGACATCACAAATACGAAAAGCCAGATCGAACAGCTCCAAAAGGAGAAAAAACAGGCAGACAAAGATAATCAGCTGTCTTATACGATGGAGATTCAGACACTCGAGACTGAGATGAAGCGCAGCGAATACGAAAAGAAGAGCAAGAGTGTTGAAATCGGAAAACTTCAGGATTCTATCCAGAACGCTACTGTTACAAGCGAAATCGCAGGTGTTGTGAAGTCTATCAACAATGGAAGCAATACAAATATCTACAGCGGTGAGAGCCAGGCGTTTATGACAATTCTGGCGCTCGGTGATTATCGTGTCAAGGGAAGCATTAATGAGCAGAATATGAGCAGCATAATGCAGGGACAGCGTATGATTATTCACTCACGCGTAGATGAGGAGCAGACCTGGAGCGGAACGATTTCCAACATAGACAGAAAGAATCCGACAACGGGAAATAATAATGGCATGAGCTATTCGGGAGGATCCTCGGATTCCATGACGCAGACAAGCAATTATCCGTTCTATGTGGAACTGGATTCCTCTGACGGTCTGATGCTCGGACAGCATGTGTACATGGAAGTGGATAACGGACAGCAGGAAAAGAAAGAAGGGCTGTGGCTGCCGGAATACTTTA
This sequence comes from uncultured Lachnospiraceae bacterium, assembly GCA_944375815.1. Classification (GTDB taxonomy): domain Bacteria; phylum Bacillota; class Clostridia; order Lachnospirales; family Lachnospiraceae; genus Egerieimonas_A. Next base: position 4,618 of record CALWBA010000211.1, read on the forward strand.
TCAACGATGCGGACTCTGATCCTTATGTATGGATGGATAAGAACGGCAAGCTTGTAAAGCAGACGATAAAACTTGGAGAACATGATGAAAATCTCATGGAATACCAGATTCTTGAGGGATTAACGGAAAAAGATGCAATAACATTTCCGGAAGATGGCCTGGAGGAAGGTATGAAAACGGAGATTGGAGAGTATGGACAGATGGGACAGAGTAATCCCGATCAGGGAGAAATGCCTGAGGACGGCGGAGAAATGCTCACAGATGACGGAGCAATGCCAGACGGTGAGGTGCTGCCAGACGACGGAATGATGATGGATGACGGTACTATGACAGATGACGCCGGAACTGTGGGAACGGAGGATGCAGCGTGATTTTAGAGTTAAGAGATATCTGTAAGGATTATATACAGGGGAAAATGACGGTTCCGGTGCTGAAAAATGTCTGCTTTGAGATGGAGGAGGGCGAGTATGTGGCTATCATGGGTCCCTCCGGCTCCGGAAAGACCACTCTGATGAATATTATCGGATGTCTGGATCAGGCGACGTCGGGCAGTTTTCTTCTGGACGGGGAGGATATCGGCTCGATGAACGATAATCAGATGTCGGAGATCCGCCTGCATAAGATCGGCTTTGTATTTCAGAGTTTTCAGCTTCTGCCGAGACAGAGCGCACTGGAGAATGTGATGCTTCCTCTCAGCTATGCAAAAGTGCCGAAAAAAGAGCGCAGAGAGCGCGCTGTGGAAGCTCTGGAGCGAGTAGGACTGGGAGAACGTATTGATTTTAAGCCTACGCAGCTCTCCGGCGGACAAAAACAGCGTGTCGCGATTGCACGCGCAATCGTGAACCGGCCGAAGATTCTGCTCGCAGACGAGCCGACGGGAGCGCTGGACAGCCGGTCAGGAGAACAGGTAATGGAACTGTTCCACAGCCTCAATGAGGAGGGAGTCTCGATTCTGATGATCACGCATGATGCGGACATAGCATCCTGTGCCCAGCGCCAGGTGATCATTCGTGACGGGATTCTCAGGCAGGGAGGAAAAGAAGGATGAAATTTAAGAGAGTAATTATTCCGCTGGCGGCTGCGGCAGCAGTCGTGGGTATTGGTATCGGTATCGGCTTTGCAGTGCGCAGCGCAAACCAGGACGAGGTTGGCGTTATCGCGGTGTCCTCTGTCGCAAGCGGGTTTTATGGCAACAACATGAGCATATCCGGAAATATTTCCTCGGATGTCTCTCAGGATGTGCACCTGCTGAGCGGACAGCTTGTGGATCAGGTTTTCGTCAAAGAAGGAGATACAGTGAGCGTGGGAACACCTCTTCTCTCATATGACATGACGCTTGTGAACCTGGATCTGGAAATAGAGAAGCTTAATAAAGACGGGATTAATCTGAAGCTGCAGGCAGCGGAGAAGGAGCTCAAAAAATTAAAGAACACCAAGCCTTCTTCCGGCTCCGGAGGCGGCGGCGGAGCAGACTTCGGCGGAGGAGATGTCTGGTTTCCTGACGACGGCGGTGTCTCTGATGAGGAACTGTACCCTGATGCAGTAGCGTATGATCGGCTGGACTTCAATTC
>CALWBA010000212.1 GCA_944375815.1 uncultured Lachnospiraceae bacterium
CGACGCTCTTCCGATCTCCTCATAAATATCCTTTACCAGGTTGATCGGAAGCACTCCCTCATGGTAATTCTTCAGGATTTTCTTCTTTTCATCTTCCTTCATGATGTTTGTATTACCGACGTAGAACGTCTTCAGGTTATCCCCGTACCGCTCAGCGTTGCGGTACATGTTGTAACCGCCGAAAAACTCGTCAGATCCTTCGCCGGAATAGCACAGATCTGTGTGCTCTGCTGTTGCCCGGCACGCAAGCGCGAATACAATTGCGGAAGCGTCACCCAACGGCTGCTCCATATTATACATTACATAAGGAACTGCTTCAAAATACTGCTCCGGAGTAATTACACATCTGGAATTTTCACGTCCCAGAAACGCAGCTGTCTTCTGCGCCAGTATGGACTCGTCAAAGCGCTCCTCCTCATAGCCGCAGGAATCTGTCATCTTTGCATCCGACATAGCCAGAACATACGAAGAATCCACGCCTCCTGACAGGAAAGACTCTGCGGTCTCATCCTCGGTTTTCACCTCTGTCATTACATGCTGCAGTGTCGTGTGAATCTCATCTGCCCAATCTTCCAGAGATTTGCTCTCATCCGGATGAAACTGCGGTGTCCAGTATCTCTCAACAGTCAGAGTGCCGTTCTTCCAGATCAGATATCTGCCGGGCATCAGTTTTTTAAGCCCTTTAAAGAACGTATCTTCTCCCGCCACATATGTCAGACTCAGATAAAGCTGCAGCATCTCTTCATTGAGTTCCTTTACAAAACCAGGCTGCTCCATGATGCTTCTGATAGAAGAACCATACAGCAGTCCGCCGTCTGCCGTCTGGTAATAATAGAACGGCTTCGTTCCGAACTGATCTCTCAGACAGAACAGTTCCTGCTTCTCACTATCCCACAGTGCGAACGCAAACATACCATAGATGTGATCCGCCATACGGCAGCCCCACTTTTCGTATGCACGCACTATAATCTGTTCCTCCCGCTCTTCTCTTGACAGCGTGCTGTCAATTCCAAGCTCCGCGCAAAGCGCTTTCCAGTTGCGAATGTGACCTCTGTACTCTTGAATTTTTATCATAAATGCATCAACCTCTTCTTTAATAGTAGTCCAAAAAAGGAAAAGGGAGCGCCGCCTAAGCGGTATCGCCCCCTTCTGCCGCCTTCTTTTGTAAAATATTCTAGCAAGCAGGAAATAGAAAGTCAATCGTTCCTTTTAGATTTTTCGACATTATATTACATGGGTCTTAGTGACTCACTGCAATACGAGCTCCGGATGGAATTTCAGATAATCACCGGATACCAGCATATACCGAATACCATGAAATTGCCCGCGAATACTGTCGCCGAACCGGCTCTCTCCATGGCAGTGCGAATATACAACAGCAGATACCCCATATTCTTCCGCAATTTCTGTAAACGGTGAGGTCTGTTCCAGAATGTTCGTCGGGGGATAGTGCAGAAACATGATGAACTTCCGATATCCTGACTGATATGCCAGACGAAACGATTCCTTCAGGCGGTCCATTTCCCGCGCAACGAGCCTGTCCGCCTGCTCCTTTCGCTCCTCATCCCATCCGATCACTCTTCCCTGACGGTTCAGATAAAACGGTCCCTCAAAAGTATATCCTTTTGTTCCAACAAGCGCATAGTCCTCATAGGAAGCAAAGTTATTCTGAAGAAAAAACAGCTTTCCGTCAAATTCTTCATTCAGCTGTTTCGTTTTCTTTGCATCCCAGAACATATCGTGATTTCCGCGCAGCAGAATCTTATGTCCCGGCAGTCTCTCGATAAAAGCCAGATCTTCCCTGCATTCAGGCAGTTTTCTTCCCCAGGAATGATCCCCTGTGAGCACCAGAGTGTCTTCCGGTTTTACTGTCTGGTTTACATACCGTTCTATTTTATGTTCATGATGACGCCAGACTTTTCCGAACCGGTCCATCGGTTTATCAGCCTGGAAGCTGAGATGTAAATCTCCAAGTGCATATAATGCCATACGACTTTCTCCTTTGCAGATTTTATGTTTTCTCTTTTACAGTGCGGTCCCCTTTTCGGGAATTATACATGACCTGATGTCAATCCCTTCCAGTTTGAGCAGCTTTATTTTCTTTTCTATTCCCCCCGCATATCCTGTCAGACTTCCATTTGTTCCTATGACACGGTGGCAGGGAACCAGAACAGAGATTTTATTATGTCCGACTGCTCCTCCGACTGCCTGCGCCGACATATGTAAAATACCTCTTTCAGCGGCAATCCGGGACGCAATTTCGCCGTAACTAATTGTTCTGCCATAGGGAACTGTGCAGAGAATCTCCCAGACCGTCTTCTGAAAATCAGTTCCCACAAAGCAAATCGGCACCTGATTGTGAGGCTCCTGCCCGGAGAAATAGACGTTAAGCCACTTCTTTGCCTCCTCAAAAACAGGAATTTCTTTCTCTTCATATTCACTTTCAAGTCCGCATCCATAATATTTCTGTCCTTCAAACCACGCGCCTGTCAGTCCGCGGTCATTCGCAGCAAGAAGCATATTCCCCAGAGGCGATTCATAATGGCTGATGTACTGCATATATCTTCCTCCCATGTTCTTCTACTTTTTCCAGAACGACCTTGCCAGCAGGATTAAAGCCAGGATCAGCACTGCAGCTGCAGCTCCATCAGCCAACAGCACTGCTGTATCCAGCGATCCGCTGTGATTCATGATAAATGGTTTTGCTCCAATCCACAGTCCGGCAGCAGATATTGCTGCTGCAAGACCGGCAAGGATCCTCTCGATGAACAAGTATTTTTTATTATCGCTGTGTCTTCTGCAGCTTCGAAAGAACTGTGATACCATACCCAGCGCCAGAGCAAATGCAGCAAATGCAAACGGCATAATTGAGCTTATCTTACCGGCGATAAATATACTTGTCGGTCCATCACTTCCTCCGATTATCATAATTCCGGAAGAATCAAAGAGTCTGCCGTGCTTCCACTCGAATCTTGCTGCAAGCAGCGCTGCAATCAACGCAAGAGCAGCCGCAAACAGAAAAAACACCTTACCCCCCGCATATGTCTGCGCACAGTTCGGCGCCAATTCCTCATTAAATCGTTCTGCCACTTCCTCCGGTCTGCCCATCCGGGCGATGATCTCATCTGCTGTAAATCCCTGTTCCTTTAAGAGCTGGATCTCCGTTCCAAGATCATGATTAATTCTTACCTTGGTCTCCAATGGCACGCGAAGCGCACACTCGATTTCCATGACATACCGCTTGATTTTCTTCTGCTCCTCTGTCATTGTCCCAATTCCCCCTCTCTTTCTGCACAGATTCCCTCCACACATGCAGAAAACTCCTTCCATACTCCTCGATATTCTTTATAAGCTTCTCTTCCCGCTTGCGTGGCCGAATAATACTTCTTAGGAGCAGCGCGCTTTCCTTCCGCAGGCTGCCAGGCTGACTGTATCAGTCCTGCATCCTCCAGACGATACAGCACCGGGTAAAGCGTGCCTTCTTTTAAATCAAAAAATCCGCTGCCTCTTTGCTCCAGCTTTTGCAGAAGCCTGTAGCCATATGTATCTTCCTCGCAGATCAGCCGGAGAACAACCATGTCAAGAACGCCTTTCTTGAGCTGCTGTGCAAATTTCTGCTCCATCCGCATCCCTCTCTTTTATACTTAGTAATACTAAGTATATTGTATAACAATAAATATACCAGTGCAATCTGTTTTTACATTAAAACGCGGGACATTTGCCAAATGCAAATATCCCGCATCCCATCAATCCAGCAATCCGCTGGGTTCATCATCTAAAATCATATGTAGTTCATGAAGTGCCCGCGTGATAGCTACGTACAGAAGTTTTGCTTCCCTCGGATTCCTGCCATAGTGTGCTTCATCCGGTTTCCACAGAATAACCGCGTCGAACTCCAGACCCTTTGTAAGCGTCACCGGGAGAACCATGACACCGTTTCGAAAACTGTCCTGATCCTCTTCATGAATACCAAGAATCCCGCGTACCTCCCGGGCCTCCTCGTCCGTACGGCAGACCACGGCAATTGTCTCATACCCTTCATCCTGCACACAGCGAACCTTTCTGCGCAGACATTCCTCAATACTGTCGCTGTCCGTACGGCAGATATCTACCGGCTTTCCGTGTCGGATCACCGGCTGAATTTTATAGCTTCCCTGAGAAGCTTTCTCAAGCACCTTTCCCGCGCATTCCGAGATCTCAATTGTATTTCGGTAACTCTTGGCCAACAGGTAAAAGCTGTCCCGCTCTCCATCAAACAGCGCTTCCTTTAACCCATCCCAATCGTTCATTCCGGTATCATAGCGGATATTCTGAGAAACATCGCCCATGACCGTAAAATAGCACTCCGGCAGAATCTGCCTGAGTACAAAGTATATCATCTCACCGAAGTCCTGCGCCTCATCGATAATAATCTGACTGAACTCATCGGTATCTTTTTTCACAAAGATCCGTTTCCAGATCAGTGCCACTGCAGCCGCATCATAAATGTCCAGAATGCCTTTTGCCGCTTCCCGGCGGGTCTCTTCAAAGCTTATTCCGTCATATTTATCCTCCATAGACTTCAAAAACTCATCATAGATCTGCAGTTCCGTCCATTTATGCTTTCCGGAATCGAAATGTTTTCTGTACGCGGAAAGTTTTTCTTTTCTGAAGGAGTCTTCCGCCTCCGTACACAGGAATTTTACTCTGGAGATTATCCTCGTATTCATAAGTTTTTCCAGCTGCATCAGGGAAAGCCTGCTGCCCGTGCGGATTGTTTCTGCTATATTTTCGCAAGAAAGTACGACTCCCATCTGATCATCCAGAATTTCCTGCACCGGAAGAGCCCGCTGTCTCCAATCTTCCAGAAATCCTTCCAGTTCACGCACAAAACGCAGCTTGCTCTTTATTGGAGCATCCTCTCGATCTGCGATAAGCTTATACTTTTTCTTCCAGGCTTTTCCCATCAGATACGGAATAAATCTATCCATGCGCATCTGTTCCACATGGTTGACATCCAGCTCCGGCAGACCGCTGCTGATATAATTAAGCAGCATGTCGCTGCTTCCGACAATACAGAATTCTGACGGCTTGTACCGTTCCTCATAGTTATACAGAAGATAGGAAATTCTGTGCAGTGCTACGGTTGTCTTTCCGCTGCCGGCCACTCCCTGTACAATGATATTTTTGAACGGGATTGCACGTATAATCTCATTTTGTTCTTTCTGTATCGTGGCAATGATATCTCCCAGCACTGCCTCTTTATTCTGGGATAGATATTTTACGAGCAATTCATCATTCGCCGCCACATCATCGTCATAAAATCCCAGCAGTTCTTCCCCTGAAATATCGTATGTTCTCTTTTTCTTCAGATCAATCGAAACACTTGCCGCACCCGGAACATCGTAACTTCCCTCACCGAGTTCATTCTCATAGTATACACTTGAGACAGGCGCACGCCAGTCCACGATAATCACATCCGTCTGGTTTCGGGTAATTCCGTTCTTTCCTATATAACAGCTCTCTGCTGTGTGATAAGTCTCATCCCAGTAATCCACACGTCCAAAATATGCTTTTTTCAGAGCAGCTCTGTTCTTTCTCAGAGAATTCTGGGTGTGCTCAAGGATGTTCTGACCTGCAACCAGGGCGCCGTAGGAATCTCCCTCACCTTTTCTGACGTTCTGAAACAGAGACTTAACTTCTTCTTTATATGCCTGTTCTTTTTTCTCATATTGCCGGATATTCTCTCTGACAATCTCAAGACAGTCTTCCAGATGTTTCTGCTCTTTAAGCTTTTCTGTATCCATATAAGTTCTCCCTTTCCATAAAATCTGCCGATTCCATCCCTATCAGCGCTGATATTGTTTATACCAGATTTTTTCAGAAAAAGATAGACTTATATTTCTATCTGTGATATGCTGTATCCTGAAGTGTAAAATTTTTCAGTTTTCTGACAATTCAAACTCATATCCAAAAGCGGCGCACTGTTTTGCATATTCCGTATTCTTCATTTTCACCCCAGCCAAAACTAAATCGAGTAGGAGGAATTTCTCCTAAATGAGAAATTCCGACCTCTCACACCACCGTACATACGGTTCCGTATACGGCGGTTCAATCAACTTAACAAGTAACTCACCTTTCGGTGTAGTAGTCTAAC
>CALWBA010000213.1 GCA_944375815.1 uncultured Lachnospiraceae bacterium
AAGCTCTGGAAGGAGAACCGGATGCTGAACGATACGGTCGTCTGTGATGAATCGGACGACAGCCGCACGCACAAGATCTTTCACGCGCTCGATGAGCTTTGTTATCTGTGGGATCTGAGCAAGCCGCTCTGGCTTGACCACAACATTGATGAGTTCAAGCGCCGCGGCAAGACCAGGTTCTCAAGCGATAACTTTATTGATTCTATTGACTTTGACTATCTTGAAATTCAGATTATCGAAGAATAGGGGAGGCTGTCATCTGCCTTCCCCTTCTGCATTTCTGACACTCTTTACAAACTCCAGGATCTTTTCCCTGTCCTTTTTTCCCTGACTTTCCACAGAACCGCTGACATCAACGGCATACGGATGAAATCTTCGGATAAGGTCTCCCACGTTCTCACTGCTGATGCCGCCTGCCATAAAAAACGGAATTCTCTTTCTGTCATATTGTTCTATCAAATCCCAGTCTCCGCTCTGTCCGATGCCATCCCTTCCCCGGTCATACATAAGATAGTCTACGGGATATTGCTGTGCCTGCATGAGATCCTGCGCACTTTGGGCAAAGACAGCCTTAATAACGGGTTTATCTGTTCTGCGCTTCAGCATTTCTATTTCCTCCGGGGTTTCCGTACCGTGCAGCTGTGCAGCATCCAGAAGTCCCTCCTCCAGAAGGTCTGCAATAAGATTCGGCGCTGCGTTTGCAAATACACCGACCGCTTTGATCCTAGGACTTAAAAATTTTCTGAACACCTGCAGCTCTTCCAGCGTAATCCGCCTTCTGCTTCTCGCAAATACAAATCCGGCATAATCGGGTTCAATCTCATTGAGCCAGTTAATCTCACATATTCTCGTAATTCCGCAGATTTTTATCTTTGTGTTTCCCATGAGGCAACCTCCTTTGTAAGTCTAAATTCCCCGGCGCTGAAATTTACGCCCTTTTCCCTATTCTATCACAAAAGAATGGTTGTCGGAATACGCACTTTAAATTGCATATATTTTCAGATTTTTTATACATTTCTGCGCTGATGCAATCTATGCAAAAAAACAGCACGGATTTATAATTTCCGCGCTGTTTTCGATACAATATTATAGTTAATAAACTCTGTTTTCCGTGTCACCCCGCAGGAATCGTCCAACGTTTTCCACCGACATCTCCAGACATCTGCGCCTTGTCTCTACCGGCGCCCAGCCAATGTGCGGCGTAATGACGAGACGCTCGCTGTTCTGAATTTTCAGAAGCGGGCTGTCTGCCGGAAGCGGCTCCTCCCGCAGTACATCAAGTGCCGCTCCCGCAATCTGCCCCTGTGTCAGTGCTGTATAAAGGGCATCTTCATCCACCAGACCGCCGCGCGCCACATTCACGAAAAGTGCGCTTGGCTTCATCATCGAAAACGCCTTGCCGTCAAAGATTCCCTGTGTAAATTCATTCAGCGGAGCATGTGCGGAGAGAACATCGGATCTGCGCAGCAGTTCCTCAAAGTCCACCTGCTCATACTTTGTATCATACGTCCTGCCGGACGCTGAGCAGCAGATTACACGGCAGCCGAATGCTTCCGCGATCTGCGCAACCTTTCTCCCGATTGCTCCCAGACCAAGGATGCCCCACGTTTTTCCCGCCAGCTCAAAGAATGGCTTTCCAAAGTGCGAGAACATCGTACCGCGGCTATACTCTCCTGATTTTACAAATCCGTCGTAATAGCTGAGCTTCTCAAGCACATAGAACAGAATCGCAAATGTGTGCTGTGCCACTGCGTCTGTGGAATAACCTGCCACATGATAGGCGGCAATTCCGCGAGACTTCAGATACGCTCCGTCAATGTTATTGATTCCTGTTGCCGTAAGGCAGACCATCTTCAGATTCTCTGCATCCCGCAGCGTCTCTTCACAGAAAGGCACCTTATTTGCAACAACGATGTCGGCATCCCGGATACGCTCTGGCATTTCCTCTTTGGTGGTCTCCCGATAGACAGTAACAGCACCGTAACGGTCAAATGCCTGAAACGATACGTCATCTCCGAGTGACCGCGCTTCCAGAACTACTATATTCATCTCTGCCTTTGCTCCCTTCATGCCGCCGTTTTCTTTACAGTCTCTTTAACAGCTCTTCTCTCTCTGCCTCGTATCCCGGCTTTCCGAGAAGCGCGAACATGTTCTTCTTATAGCTCTCAACACCCGGCTGATTAAATGGATTTACACCCAGAATATAACCGCTGACACCGCATGCGAACTCGAAGAAATAGAATAACTGGCCCAGATAGAACTCATCCTGCTCAGGAATCTTAACCATCAGGTTCGGCACGCTGCCGTCTGTGTGTGCCAGAACGGTTCCGTTCATTGCACTCTTATTTACAAAATCTACTGTCTTACCTGCAAGGTAATTCAGTCCGTCGAGATCTACCGGCTCCTCATTAATCACGATCTCCTCTCTGGACTTTTCAACATTCATGACAGTTTCAAACATAATTCTGGAACCATCCTGAATAAACTGTCCCATGGAGTGCAGATCTGTGGTCAGGTCTACAGATGCCGGAAGGATACCCTTCTGATCCTTGCCCTCGCTCTCGCCGTATAACTGCTTCCACCACTCAGAAACGTAATGCAGGCTCGGCTCATAGTTTGCAAGAATCTCTACAGATTTGCCCTTGCGGTGCAGAATATTGCGGACTGCAGCATACTGCAGCGCATCATTACTCTCAAACGGCTGATTCAGAGCAAGCTCTCTTCCTGAAGCTGCACCCTCCATCAGTTTGTCAATATCAGCTCCGCTTACTGCGATCGGAAGCAGACCTACAGCTGTCAGTACAGAGAAACGTCCTCCTACGTCATCCGGAACCACGAAAGACTCATAGCCCTCCTCTGTAGCGAGGTTTTTAAGAGCTCCTTTCGCCTTATCTGTGGTTGCATAGATTCTCTTTGCAGCCTCTTCCTTGCCATACTTCTTCTCCAGCATCTCCTTAAAGATACGGAATGCAATTGCAGGCTCTGTGGTAGTGCCTGATTTTGAAATGATATTGACGGAAAAATCTCTGTCGCCCACAACATCGATCAGTCCCTTTAAGTAAGAACTGCTGATGCTGTTTCCTGCAAAATAGATCTCCGGAGTCTTTCTCTGTTCCTTTGTAATATTATTATAAAATCCATGTCTTAAAAATTCGATCGCAGCTCTGGCTCCCAGATAAGATCCTCCGATACCAATTACGATCAGAACTTCAGAGTCGCTCTGAATCTTTGCAGCGGCTTTCTTGATGCGGTCGAACTCTTCCTTATCATAATCTACCGGAAGATCGATCCAGCCGAGGAAATCGTTTCCCTGTCCGCTTCTGCTTAACAGAACCTCCTTTGCAGCGTCTACAATCGGAGTGAATGCCTTAATCTCATCCTCTCTGATAAACTTTGCAGCCTTTGAATAATCCAGTGTAACCTTTCCCATAATCTTTACTCCTTTGCAAAAATCTATTTTCCGCAGAATCTTCCGATCCTGCCCGGCAACAGTATGGTAACTGTCTGTTACTGCCAGAAACCACGCCCAGTCGTTACAGTCAGTATAGCAAATCACTATTCCAATATCAAGTTTTTATAACATAATTACTCAGGACACCCCCGGAGATGTCATATATTCACGGATAACCTCACGCATGATATTCTCCTCTTCCGGAGAGAGCATCCTGGAAAATCGACTGTCTGCAGCAGCAGTCTGCCGGATGCCTGCCTCGACCTGCGTGATCAGTTCTTCCTGCTTCTTATTCTGCTCAGAATTGGATTCTGCTTTCTTCAGAGCAGCGGCTTCTTTTGGGGCCGCCGTCTCCGCTGCCGGCGGAGCTGCCCTGTTCTCCAGATAATCGATCCAGCCGTCCAGGACCATATCCTCTTTACTTCCAAATCCCAGCGACTGCTTCAGGAGAAGCAGCGCCGCAATAATTCCCGCTCCCAGAAAGATATGCGCATACACACGCTCCAGCGGATATGAGAGCGTGTAGCCTGCGTACGCGGCAGCCCCGATCAGCAGCACGCACAGATATGCCATATAACCCGTGGCCCGCTTCATTCGATGCAGTGCTACCCCTGCTGTTCTCCCTTCCGGAAGCTTAGTGCGCAGAAAAGCCTCTGTATTTACAACAGCCTGTCCGCGCGCTGTTCTCTGATTATAATCATCAATAATTCCCTGTGCCCACTTATCCTTTGCCTGCGGAAGATGTCTCAATTCCTTTATCGCCCGTTCGTAAAACCGGTTTGCCCAGAACAAACTCCAGATTCCCAGCAGACCGGCAGCTATCATACCGTAGAAAAATAAATTGTTTTCCATACATTCACGCAGCAATTTCATGTTCCCCCTTAAAATTTTTTTGTTTAGACATGTCGTATGGACATTATACCGCGGGATGATTTGGAATAGAAGAAAAATCGTTCGACAGATTCGGGGGATTTCCGCCTTTTATATTAAAGCATCTCCATCATTTTGGTTACAAGTTTTACGCTGTGGCTGATTGCCTGTTTCTCGAATGTCGGATAATCCATGGATGCGCTGTTATCCGCCTTATCGGAAATTGCACGGATTACAACATACGGAATCTTATTTAAGTAAGCCGCCTGTGCAATTGCCGCGCCCTCCATCTCCGTGCAGTAGCCGTGGAATTCTTCAATAAGAATCTTCTTTCTGTCCGCGTCTGCGATAAACTGATCACCGCTCACGACACGTCCCTGGAATACGCCCAGCTCCGGATTTGCCTCATGGCACGCCTTCTCGGCTGTATTTCTGAGTGTCTCATCCGCCGGGAAGCTGTAGGTATCCATTCCCGGAATCTGACCCAGCTTATATCCGAAATTTGCAGCATCCACATCATGCTGCAGCGTATCGGTAGAAATCACGATATCTCCGATATTAATCTCGTTTCTCAGAGATCCTGCGATTCCTGTGTTAATCACGCAGTCCACATGATAATCGTCAATCAGAATCTGTGTGCAGATACCGGCGTTTACCTTACCAATGCCGGACTGCACCACAACAGCCGGTTTCCCCTTTAAAGTTCCCTGAAAAAATACCATCGACGCCTTCTCCTTCACGGACACAGACTTCATCTGCTCCTTTAACTGCGCCACTTCCTGATCCATAGCTCCTATAATTCCAACTAAACGCATATCTATATTTCCTCCTGTAATGTTATCTTGATTTTCACTGTTACCATCATATTACAAGTAAAGAACGATTACAATGAAAAACTTTTTCAGGCAGACGCTTTTTAATTCTGTGGAAATTCCCCTTAAGTTCTGCTATAATATGCCTTGTGACAATCAGACATCTGATAAAGGAGGTTATTTCTATGGAATACAAGACAAAAGGCACCTGCTCCAAAGCCATTCACTTTGAGCTGGTTGAGGGAAAGGTTCATAATGTACACTTTGACGGAGGCTGCAACGGCAACTTAAAGGGCATTGGATCTCTCGTTGAAGGTATGGATGCAAAAGACGTTATAGCGAGACTTGAAGGAACACGCTGCGGCATGAAGTCCACATCATGTCCGGATCAGCTTGCAAAAGCTTTAAAAGAGGCTCTTGCATAATACAGGAAAGGGGCTGCGCCATGCAGCCCCTTTTCCTGTACTATCTGTCCCATTTATCACAGAGATTATTGATCTGATCTGCAAACTTTGCAAGGTCCTTATTCGCTCCACCCTCGTTATGCCGGATGACAGTGAGCAGTCTCTGCCCCGCAGCGAGCAGACGTTCAAATACACTGGACGGCTTCCTTTTGGCGGCAGCTGCACGTTCCAGAGGAATGCCAGCCTCCTCCCTTGTACAGACACCGGTCTTCAGGTCAAACTCCGTACCGCTGTATGGAGCCATGGCATCATATCCCAGCTCATCGATCAGCCTCTGGGTGAAGGTCTTCGCGGATGCGTCATCTCCATGTACCACAAATACTTTCTGCGGCTTCTTCTCAAATGAGGATGCCCACTTCATAAGGCCGTTGTTGTCCGCATGTCCGCTGACTCCCGGAAGCACCTGAATCTTGGCGTTTACTGCAATCTCCTCACCGAAAAGTCTCACTTCCTTCGCACCTTCCACAAGCGCTCTTCCCAGCGTTCCAACCGCCTGATATCCAACAAACAGGATCGTGCATTCCTTCCGCCAGAGGTTATGCTTCAGGTGATGCTTAATACGTCCGGCGTCACACATGCCGCTTGCTGAGATGATCACCTTCGGCGTCTCATTAAAGTTAATCGCTCTCGACTCATCGCTCGTGATGGAAAGCTTTAAGCCCGGAAACTGAATAGGATTAATCCCGCTTTCCACAAGCTTTGTCGCCTCCTCGTCAAAGCAGTCGATATGATGCTTCTGGAAAATCGTAGTCGCTTCCACTGCAAGCGGGCTGTCTACATAAACCTGGAAGTTGTCGTGTCCGTATATGAGATTCTCAGCCTTAATCTGCCGGATAAAGTAGAGCATCTCCTGCGTCCTTCCGACTGCAAAGGACGGTATGACTACGTTGCCTCCCCTGTCAAATGTCTCCTGGATCACTCCGGCAAGCTCATGGATATAATTAGG
>CALWBA010000214.1 GCA_944375815.1 uncultured Lachnospiraceae bacterium
TTCCGATGGGGCTTATAAAAGTGCCTCTATTCTCGGTGCTGCCATTCTAAATTTCTCAAAAAAACGGCAGATTGGTACTTTAGGAAGACATATCTATCTTTTCAATGCAGTTTGCGGAAACTCAAGGCAAAACCTGAAACGATGGTTTACTCTCCGTCACCGTTTACACTTTCCCAGTACTCCCTGCGAAAGTCGCTGAGTTCCTCAGGGGAGAGACTGAGCAGAAAATTTGCTGTGGTAATACCCTGAAATCCGGAATTGCTGTTCTCATGAGAGACATAGGATCGGACGGACATATCCAGAATTTCCGCGGCGCGTTCCTGCGTGATATTATGGCGGGTTCTGTAATTTTTCAGATGCTTGTTCAAGATACTGTTGAACAAAATCTTTCTCTCTTCTCTGGTATAATTTTTCATTAGTCAATCCTCCTCTTCTTATAAAATGTTGAGATTTTCAGCATACAAATACATGTCTGACAAGTAATCTCCGTTTCTCTTTGCAGGCAGCAAATCAGACGGGCAGGTACAGGCAGATTACATAGAAATTTCTCTTTGCGTGTGAAATTTATAAAAATTTTACAATTAAACAGCTGCTATTTTAATGAGGCATACCTCATGGTCAAAGAGAAATTTTTAGAATGATATGCATGTAATTCGGACGAGTTCAGTCGAAAAAATTATTTTTATTCAATTTTTACCTGAAATCGAAAAGAAATTAAAATCAGGCAACAGAATTCGACAGAATTTGCATTGAATTCGGTGTAAAATAGAGCTAAGGCATAAAGAAAACGGTAGATCCGATCCATGAAATCCGTATAAGTTATGCAATACAACAAAAGGTGAAAGAAGGATGAACCAACACAATGGAACAAAAAGTCATATAAAATCACGATAGGAGGAAAAACATGATAACAGTAAACAGAGAAAATGAAATGCATAAGGAGTGCGCTCTCGCATACATGGCACAGCATATGGACCAGGAGAGCAGGGAAAGCTGCGCAAAGATCAAAGCCGCAGAGGAGAAGTTCAGGCAAGAAAAATCAAAGGAACAGATGGAATTTTTTGAAAAATTACGCCTTATTTACCGGAAAAAGGAGGAGATATGCATTTATTTCGGATGGCAGGCCGGCAGAGAGATGTGTCTTTCTTCCTGCGGTAAAGAGCAGTTCTGGTTTCCGTATCGGGATGAGGCGGTATCCGGATATGTGCGGATGGATCTTTTGGAGCAGCTGCCTGAATACCGAAGGCTCACAGAGATGGAAGAAGAGCTTCTGAAAAGTCAGAAGGAAGCTGATTATCTGGAATTTAAGTTTTATCATGAGGATCAGGAATCCGAACTGCTGGTAATTTCGCATTATCTCGGTTATCTGGAGGGAACATTTCTTTATCCAGGCATCAAGCCCGGTTTTTCAGAGAACAAAGAGCTGACAGCTGTATATCTCAGACGCATGGGTGATAATGCATACATAGGCAGAGCGGAAGAGTTATTAAAAGTATAAGTTTTTCAATATGCCGTACGGTTTTATAAATGCCGTGCGGCATATTTATTTCCTGTGAATAGCAGTGCAGAGCTGGACATCGTGTCAAAGATATGGTAAGTTGATGTCAGAGCAGAAAAGGAGATTACATATGAAGAGTATTCAGGAAATTAAATCAGAATTTGAGAAGGCACCCGAAGATGAGCGCTCGGATCTCTTTAAAATGTATGAAACGGATGAGCGCAAGGGTGTTCAGGCGCTGATAGCACGGTTTAAAAAGATAGAGGAGAAAGCTGCGCAGGAGAGGCTGCGTATGTATGAAATGTTTTCATATGAAAGACAGTACCGGTCAGAGGGACTGATCTGCGGAATTGATGAGGCGGGCAGAGGACCGCTTGCCGGTCCAGTGGTAGCAGGAGCCGTGGTTCTGCCGGATAACTGTGATATTTTATATCTGAACGATTCGAAGCAGCTGACCCCTGCAAAGAGGGAGAGCCTCTATGATATCATTATGGAAAAGGCAGTGGCTGTGGGAATTGGCTATTGTTCAGCAGAGCGCATTGATGAGATTAATATTCTTCAGGCAACATATGAAGCGATGCGGGAAGCTGTATCAAAGCTCTCTGTTAAGCCGCAGATTTTTTTGAATGATGCTGTGACCATCCCGGGTATTGAGGGAAAGCAGGTGCCGATCATCAAGGGTGATGCCAAGAGTGCATCCATTGCTGCAGCCAGCATTGTTGCGAAAGTAACGCGAGACCGCCTGATGGAGAAATATGATGCCATCCTGCCGGGTTATGATTTTAAGAGCAACAAGGGATATGGATCAAAGAGCCATATCGAGGCGATTAAACAGCTGGGTCCTTCCCCGATTCACCGACACAGCTTTATCGGGCATTTTGTGTAGAGCCGATTCAGGGCAGGCGAAAAGAGAGCCTGAATAAAAATACAGATTTGAATAATAGATCAATAGGAGCTTCAAAGGAGAGAGAGGCTGCTGAGTATCTGGCAGCGAGAGGCTATCGGATTCTGGAGCAGAACTTTCACTGCCGCAGAGGCGAGATAGATATTATAGCCTGGCAGAACGGGATGGTGGTATTTGTGGAAGTCAAGTATCGTTCCGGAAAGAAAAGCGGTATGCCGGGGGAGGCTGTTAATAAAACAAAGCAGCGCCGCATTGTCTGCGCTGCCAAGCAGTATCTTATGCAGGAGGGGCTGTGGGAGCAGACAGCCTGCAGATTCGATGTCATTGCAATCTGCGGAGACGAGATTGTGCACTATCGGAATGCATTTTTGAGCTAAAGGAGCAAATGATATATGATTAACATCAAGTGGTATAAAGACTGCGCGGACCATCCCAGGGTCTGCGAAAAGGAGGGAGTAGTATATTTAAGCTATCCTGCACTGGAACGCACCGGGCTTGTGAAGCATGGATTTTCCACACGGTTCGGCGGTGTAAGCGGCGGTATGTGGAGTACAATGAACTTAAGTTTCACACGCGGAGATGAGGAAAGCTGCGTAAGAGAGAATTTCCGCCGTATTGCCGATGCGCTTGAGATTCCGGAAGAATCCATTGTATGCTCAGATCAGACACATACGGTAAATGTCCGCCGTGTCACCGGAGCGGATTGCGGAAACGGGCTGCTGCGTGAAAAGTCGTTTTTTGATGTTGACGGTATGATTACGGATGAGCCCGGCGTAGCGCTGGCAACATTTTATGCGGACTGTGTGCCGCTGTACTTTGTAGATACGAAGAAAAAAGCCATTGGTCTTAGCCATTCCGGCTGGAGAGGAACAGTCGGCCGTATGGGGGCGCACACTGTAGAAGCCATGCGCAGGGAGTTCGGCTCAGACCCGAAGGATATTGTTGCAGCGATAGGACCGTCGATCTGCATGGATTGCTATGAGGTAAGTGAAGACGTGGCGAAACAGTTTTACGAGGAGTTTCCGCAGAAGATTCATGATAGCATTCTGCTTGATAAGCAGAATGGAAAGTATCAGCTAAATCTCTGGGAGGCAAATCGTTTTGTACTTACTGACGCGGGTATTCCGGAAGAGAATATTTCGATGCCGCATCTATGCACATGCTGCAATCCTGATTTCCTTTTTTCGCACCGTGCATCCGGCGGAAAAAGAGGAAATCTGGGTGCGTTTCTGATGCTGAAGGACACTGTGCACGCATAGTTTAAAAGCAGTCGGGGAAAAATAGACAGACAGCATAGAAAGAAGATGATATGATGAAGTTTGACATGCATTGCCATACAAGAGAAGGATCCATGGATGCTCAGGTGGTTATAGAAGACTATATCCGAAGGCTAAAACAGCTTGGCTTTGGAGGAATGCTGGTTTCGGATCATAACTCATACGATGGATACCGCCAGTGGAAGGATTCCATTCGCGGGAAACGCCATCACGACTTTGTGGTGCTGAAAGGAGTGGAGTATGATACGATCGACTGCGGGCATATTCTGGTTATTATGCCGGAAGGAATAAAACTTCGGATACTTGAGATGCGCGGACTTCCCGCACATCTGCTGGTGAAAATTGTACATCACTACGGGGGAATTCTTGGACCCGCGCATCCGTGCGGAGAGCGATATTTAAGTTTTGCCACAACGAGAATGAGAAAAGGGCAGCCGGTACGGATTATGAAAGAGTTCGATTTTGTGGAAATTTTTAATTCCTGTGAAGAGCCTGAGGACAACGCAGCTGCTGCAAAGCTTGCGCAGCGCTACCATAAACCCGGATTTGGGGGCAGTGATTCCCATAAGACAGATAATATAGGAAAGGCATATACGGAGCTTCCGGACTGGATTAAAAAGGAATCAGATCTGATCCGATATGTCCGTTCCAATCCGAAGATCAGGTGCGGCGGAACGTATTATAAGAGGCGCACAAAAGACCGTCTTGGGAAGCTGAATGCGCTGCTTGTGCAGTCTTTTTATTTCTATAATAAACTGGGCGGTATCGTACGCAGCAGGAAAAGGAAAAATGAATTGAAAAAAATATTTGACATAAATTCGACAAGAACATAAAATGAATGATATGATGCCAGGGTTATACGCTGCGTGCCTTACTGAAATGTATACTTCTAGGACCTGTGGTATTAAATCTGGAGAAAATGCGAGGGAGAATATTATGAAAAAAGTTGTAAAATTTGGAGGCAGTTCGCTGGCGAGCGCCGCACAGTTTAAAAAAGTGGGAGATATCATCAGAAGCGATGAGGCGAGAAGATATGTTGTTCCGTCTGCGCCGGGCAAGCGCTTTGCTGACGACATAAAAGTAACGGATATGCTTTACGACTGCTATCATACGGCAGTGGCAGGAAAACCGTTCCATGAGAAACTCAAAAAGATCGAGGAGCGTTATCAGGAAATTATTGATGGTCTGGGCTTAAGTCTCTGCCTGGATGAGCAGTTCGCCACGATTGAGGAGCAGTTTGCGGCAGGGGCTGGCGATGATTATGCGGCTTCCCGCGGAGAATACTTAAACGGTATCGTCATGGCCGAATATCTTGGCTATGAGTTCGTAGATGCAGCAGAAGTTATTTTCTTCGATGAGCAGGGGGCTTTTCTGGCAGATGAGACCGACTGCGCGCTGCGGGAGCGTCTCTCTGATATGGAGCGCGTTGTAGTGCCGGGCTTTTATGGTGCAAAGAAAGACGGTACGGTCAAGACATTCTCACGCGGCGGATCTGATGTAACGGGTTCCATAGTGGCAAAGGCAGTGGACGCAGACCTGTATGAGAACTGGACAGATGTCTCAGGATTTCTGGTAACAGACCCCAGAATCGTGGATAACCCTGAGGTAATCTCGACGATTACATATAAGGAGCTTCGCGAGCTTTCCTATATGGGTGCGACAGTTTTACACGAGGACGCTATTTTCCCGCTGAGAAAAGCAGGCATTCCGATTAATATCCGCAATACAAACAAGCCTCAGGATAAGGGCACACTGATTGTGGAAAGCACCTGCACAAAGCCGAACTATACCATTACCGGAATTGCCGGAAAAAAAGGGTTTGCATCTATCCATATTGAGAAGGATATGATGAACGGCGAAGTGGGATTTGTGCGTAAAGTGCTGCAGGTATTTGAGGATAACGGTCTGTCTGTCGAGCATATTCCCTCAGGTATTGATACAATGACTATCTATGTCAATCAGCGCGACTTCCAGGATAAAGAGCAGAATATCATTGCAGGGCTGCACAGAACTGTGGCACCGGATACGATTGAACTGGAATCGGATCTTGCCCTGATCGCTGTTGTGGGACGCGGTATGCGGCAGAACCGCGGTACTGCAGGAAGAATTTTCTCTGCGCTGGCACATGCCCACATCAATGTCAAAATGATTGATCAGGGTTCCAGTGAGCTCAACATTATTGTCGGCGTGGAAGAGCGTGACTTCGAGGCTGCCATCCGTGCGGTATATGATATTTTTATCAGCTATCAGATCTGAAAAAAGGGTTACATTTTCTGATTATTTATGATACAATAGCTGTAGTTATCGGGGAAATATTTGGAATATTCCGCCGAATATCAAACATTAAGGAGAATCCGAAGCATGAATAGAGTTTTGCTCAAATTAAGCGGTGAAGCGCTTGCCGGGGATAAGAAGACCGGCTTTGATGAGGCTACTGTCACAGAGGTAGCGCGCCAGGTAAAGCTCCTGGTGGATGAGGGCATCCAGGTGGCTGTTCTGATCGGCGGCGGCAATTTCTGGAGAGGAAGAAGCAGCAAGAATATTGACCGCACGAAGGCGGATCAGATCGGTATGCTCGCAACGGTAATGAACTGTATTTATACATCTGAGATTTTTCGTTCTCAGGGAATGGAGACTGCGGTTCTCACACCGTTTACCTGCGGTTCATTCACAAAAGAGTTTTCCAAGGACCGCGTAAACAAATACCTTGCGCGCAATATGGTGGTATTTTTTGCCGGCGGCACAGGGCATCCGTACTTTTCCACGGATACGGCAACCGTTCTGCGTGCAATTGAAATTGAAGCAGATACGATTCTGCTTGCGAAAGCAGTCGATGGTGTATATGACAGCGATCCGAAAGACAATCCGGATGCGAAGAAGTATGATGAGGTTCATATACAGGAAGTCATCGACAAAAAGCTGGCAGTTGTTGACCTGACCGCATCCATTCTCTGCATGGAGAATAAAATGCCGATGCTGGTGTTCGGACTGAATGAGAAGGACAGCATTGTAAATGCCGCACATGGAAAGATTACCGGAACAAAAGTTCTGGTGGATTAAGGATACAGGAGGATAGGTAAGCATGGATGAAAGAATTGCAGCATATGAGACTAAGATGAGCAAGACGCTCAAGAATCTGGACAGCGAGCTGGGAACAATCCGCGCAGGACGCGCAAACCCGCATGTACTGGACCGCATTACTGTAGACTATTACGGAGCACCTACCCCGCTGCAGCAGGTTGCAAATATCTCTGTTCCGGAGGCACGCATGATTCAGATACAGCCGTGGGACGCTTCGCTCGTAAAACAGATCGAGAAAGCAATCCTTGTTTCTGATCTGGGAATTAATCCGACAAACGACGGCAAGATGATCCGCCTCGTTTTTCCGGAACTCACAGAGGAGCGCAGAAAAGATCTTGTTAAGGATGTAAAGAAGAAAGGTGAGGCGGCAAAAGTCGCAGTGCGCAATATCCGCAGAGATGCCAACGATGCTTTTAAGAAGCTGGCGAAGTCTGATGTTTCCGAGGATGAGATCAAGGAGCTGGAAGAAAAGATCCAGAAGGTGACAGACAAGTATATTAAAGAAGTTGACAAGTCTGTAGAGGCGAAGTCCAAAGAGATCATGACCGTATAAGACAGTCGTTCGGTTATAAGAGAATGTGAAGCGGGCAATCCGCTTATGATACAGGGGGTGTCCATTCATCAGATGTAAATCCGAGAATGGGCGCCTTTTTAGGCATTTAAAGAAAAAAAGGAGAGAGTTGTGTCATGAATGTACCAGAGCATATAGCCATTATCCTGGACGGAAACGGGAGATGGGCGAAAAAACGAGGGATGCCGCGCGGATACGGACATATCAAGGGCTGTGAGAATCTCGAGAAGATCTGTGATATTGTGCGGGATATGGGGGTAAAGTATCTGACCGTCTATGCCTTTTCCACGGAGAACTGGAAACGCTCCCGTGAGGAAATTGATGGACTGATGAAGCTGTTCCGCAGCTACTTAAAGCGCTGCAAGAAAAGTGCTAAGAAGAATAATATGCGCGTTAAGATTATCGGCGATCCCAGCGCCTTTGCACCGGATATCCAGGAGAGTATCCGGGATTTGGAGGAATATTCCAAAGACTTTGACCGCATTTATTTTCAGATTGCGCTGAATTATGGAGGACGGGACGAACTGGTGCGTGCGTCCCGAAAACTTGCCCGGGCGGTAAAGGATGGACAGATTTCCCCGGAGGGGATCACAGAGGAGACGCTGGAACAGTTTCTTGACACAGCAGGTATCCCGGATCCGGATCTTCTGATTCGTACAAGCGGCGAGCAGAGGCTGTCCAATTATCTGTTATGGCAGCTTGCATATACGGAATTTTACTTTACGGACGTTCCGTGGCCGGATTTTGATAAAGAGGAACTGGAAAAGGCAATTGCGAAATATAATGAAAGAGACAGAAGATATGGGGGAGTAAAGGAGGAAAAAGGAAATGTTTAAGACACGGCTGATCAGCGGTATACTGCTTGTGCTTGCCGCATTTCTCACGATCAACTGCGGAGGTATTGTACTTTTCGTGACCTTGATCGGAGTGTCGATATTCGGAATCGCTGAGATTCTGCGGGCGATGCAGGCAATTTCGGAGACGGAGAAGAACAAACACTTTAATCTGTTTTTGATGGCAGTGCTGCTCGTTGCGGTTTATTACGGGCTGATGGAGGTCAATGCTGGGGAATACCAGATGATGGGAATCGTGCTGGTAGTCATCCTGCTGATGGCGTATTATGTATTTACCTATCCGCGCTATCAGGCACAGCAGATTATGGCAGCGTTTTTCGCCGTGTTCTACGTAGGCGTGATGCTCTCCTATATTTATCTGACAAGAATGATGGAGGACGGACGCTTCCATGTATGGCTGATCTTTTTAAGCGCCTGGGGCTGCGATACCTGTGCCTACTGCGTGGGAATGCTGATCGGCAAGCATAAAATGGCCCCGGTGTTAAGTCCGAAGAAGTCCATTGAGGGTGCAGTGGGAGGTGTTGTAGGGGCAGCGCTTTTGGGAGTACTGTTTGCATATCTGACCAAAGGCGATAAGACAGCATACGCAGTGATCTGCGGTGTCGGAGCGCTGATTTCTATGGTTGGAGACCTTGCGGCATCCGCAATTAAGAGAAATCAGGGCATCAAGGATTACGGAAAACTGATTCCGGGGCATGGTGGAATTCTTGACCGTTTTGACAGTGTAATATTTATTGCGCCGATTATCTATTATCTTTTGGTGCTCCTGATGTAATACAGAGAGGATAAATTGAAATGAAGAAAATAGGAATTATGGGCTCAACAGGCTCCATCGGCACGCAGACGCTTGATGTAGTCAGAAATCATCCCGAAGATTTCTGTGTGACAGCTTTAAGTGCGGGAAGAAATATCAGACTTCTGGAGGAACAGATCCGTGAATTTTCCCCGAAGCTTGCCGTGGTGGGAGATGAAGAGCTGGCAAAGGAACTCAGAATTCGCGTGAATGATTTAAATGTTAAGGTATGCTCCGGTATGGAAGGACTTTTAGAGATGGCAGTGCAGCCGGAGATGGAGATTGTGGTAACCGCAATTGTGGGAATGATCGGTATTCGTCCCACAATGGAAGCAATTCGCGCCGGTAAAGATATTGCGCTTGCAAATAAGGAAACTCTTGTGACAGCGGGTCATCTGATTATGCCGCTCGCAAAAGAGCACCACGTGCAGATCCTTCCTGTGGACAGCGAACACAGTGCCGTTTTCCAATGCCTGCACGGAGAAAACCGGGGGGCAGTGCACAAACTCCTGATTACAGCATCCGGCGGACCGTTTCGAGGCAAAACAAGAGCGGAACTGGCAGACGTAACGCTGGCAGACGCACTGAAGCATCCGAACTGGAGCATGGGCCAGAAAATTACGATTGATTCTGCGACGCTGGTTAACAAAGGCCTGGAGGTCATGGAAGCCAAGTGGCTTTTTGACGTTGAGCTGGATCAGCTTCAGGTGGTAGTACAGCCGCAGAGCATTATCCACTCTATGGTGGAATTTGAGGACGGAGCAGTTATGGCTCAGCTTGGTACGCCGGATATGCGACTTCCAATACAGTATGCACTGTATTATCCGGAGAGAAAGTATCTTCCGGGTGATCGGCTTGATTTTCAGACACTGTCGCAGATCACGTTCGAACAGCCGGATATGGATACGTTCGAGGGACTGCCTCTGGCGATTTCAGCAGCGAAAACCGGCGGTTCCATGCCGACAGTATTCAACGCAGCAAATGAGCGGGCAGTTGCTAAGTTCCTGAGAAAAGAGATTCGCTTTTTAGATATTTATGAGATTATACGCACTTCCATGGAACGCCATCATGTAATCGCGGATCCGGATCTTACGGAAGTGCTGCAGACAGAACAGGAGACATATAAATGGATAGAAAGCAGGTGGTAAGAAAATGGGGATTCTGATCGCAGTTCTGATACTGGGGCTTGTGATTATCGTACACGAGCTTGGTCACTTTCTGCTGGCAAAAGCGAATGGAATTCGTGTAGATGAATTTTCTGTCGGTATGGGGCCAAGGCTTCTGACAACAGTTAAAGGAGAGACGAGATATTCGCTGAAAGCGATTCCGTTTGGCGGTTCCTGCATGATGGGAGAGGATGAGGAGGATTATACCGAGGGGAGCTTCAACAGCAAGTCTGTTTGGGCAAGAATATCCGTCATTGCGGCTGGCCCTATCTTTAACTTTATCCTTGCGCTGATCGGCGCTCTGATTGTGGTCAGCGTAATGGGAAGTGACCCGTCTACGGTCACTGCCGTACAGGAAGGTTCTCCGGCAGAGGAAGCAGGGCTTCAGGTCGGTGATCGGATTGTGAAGTACCAGGGACACAGTGTATCGATTGGCCGCGAGATCAATCTTAAAGATGCTCTGTTTGGCGTACCTGAGCAGTATGAACTGGTAATTGAACGGGATGGTGAAAAACAGACGATCTCATTTGATGCTGTGGAAATTCAGCAATATCTTATGGGTTATTCCTATTATCCGGATCAGGAGGGGGCTGCAACGATTGCATCTATTACGCAGTCTTCACCGGCAGATCAGGCAGGACTTGAAGTCGGCGATGAAATTGTAGCGATTAACGGCACCCGGATTGCTTCCAATAAGGAGCTTTCCGAATATATGGAATCACATCCCTGGGACGGAAGTGAGGCGTCTGTCACATACAGGCGCGACGGACTGGAGTATGATATCACC
The DNA here is from genome assembly GCA_944375815.1 of uncultured Lachnospiraceae bacterium. Lineage (GTDB taxonomy): Bacteria > Bacillota > Clostridia > Lachnospirales > Lachnospiraceae > Egerieimonas_A. The sequence goes on from CALWBA010000214.1 coordinate 10,932, forward strand.
ATTACACCTGAAATGACGACGAGCTACAGTTCGGGATTTGCCTATAATCTGGCACGAGAAAAGATGTCCCCGGTACAATCTCTGAAATATGGCTGTATTGAGGTGAAATTTTGGATCGGAAGCGTATTTGACAGTTTAAAACTGCTTGTGACCGGTCAGCTTGGTATCAATGACATGGCTGGACCTGTAGGTATCGTACAGGTCGTGGATGATACGTATCAGGAGACAAAGTCTGATGGGATTCTGATTACGGTGATGTCAATGCTGAATATTCTGATTCTGATTTCAGCAAATCTCGGCGTTGTAAACCTGCTTCCTCTGCCTGCATTTGACGGCGGCAGACTTGTATTTCTGATCATTGAGGCTATCAGGCGGAAGCCCGTGAATAAGAATGCGGAGGCGATGGTGCACTTTGTGGGAATGATGCTCCTGATGGTTCTGATGGTGGTAATTTTATTTAATGATGTAAGGAGACTGTTCTGATCCGCAAAATCACGCATATACTGAAGTGACATGCAGCACGAGGTAGTATATGAAAAAATCTTATATGAGAGCCATGCAAAACGGCAGCAGTGACCGTGGGGAGCTGCAGGTAAAGGTGACGCAGGAAGTGGGAAACCGTCCGGTGGAGGGCGCAGTGATTTCGGTGTCGTATACAGGAAATCCATCTGAAATCATTGAGGAAGTGAGAACGGACAGTTCAGGCAACAGTCCGCAGCTCTCCCTGCCCACACCGCCTCTGGAATACAGTATGGCACCTGGAGAAAATCAGCCATATTCGGAGTTTACTATTCAGGTACGTGCAGCGGGGTTCGCTTCTTTTACAGTCAGCGGCACAGAGATGCTTTCCGGACAGCGTACTGTCCAGCCCGTACAGCTGCAGCCGGAGACGCCGCAGGAAGGGTATGAGAATCTTGTGATACCGGCTCATACACTTTATGGAGAGTATCCGGAGAAGATTCCCGAAGATGAGATAAAGCCCATAGATGAGACGGGAGAAATTGTACTCAGCCGTGTGGTAATTCCTGAATATGTTGTGGTTCACGACGGACCTCTCAATGACACGATGGCAAATGATTACTATGTTCGATACCGTGATTATATTAAAAATGTAGCGTGCAGTGAAATTTACGCTACATGGCCGGATGAGACAATCCGGGCGAATGTGCTTGCGATTATGTCCTTTACATTGAATCGAGTATATACCGAATGGTACAGGAATAAAGGCTATGATTTTACAATCACTTCCTCCACGGCATATGATCATAAATTCATGCCCGGAAGAAATATCTTCGACAGTATCTCCAGGATAGTGGATGAAGTGTTTGAGAATTATCTGTCGCGTCCCAATGTACGGCAGCCTATTCTTACGCAGTACTGTGACGGTCAGAGGGTGAAGTGCCCGAACTGGATGACGCAGTGGGGATCGAAGTATCTGGGTGACCAGGGATACAGTACGATTGAAATTCTGCGGTATTACTACGGACAGGACATGTACATTAATACTGCGGAAGAAATTTCCGGTATTCCTGCCAGCTGGCCGGGACAGAATCTCGAGATTGGATCCCGCGGCGACAAGGTACGGCAGATTCAGGAGCAGCTGACTGCAATTTCCGATGCCTATCCGGCCATCCCTGCTGTGTCGGCAGACGGTATATATGGTGAGGCGACTCAGAATGCTGTTAGAATTTTCCAGTCTGTTTTTGGATTACAGCAGACCGGGGTGGTGGATTATCAGACATGGTATAAAATTCAGGAGATTTATGTGGGCGTAACACGTATTGCGGAGCTTAATTAAAGGCAGATCGGAAATCTTTACCGACTGAACATATAACAGTGTGCTGACAGTATATTCGTCACGCTTTCCAGGGCTGCGGTTTCTCATTGATGCGGCAGAGGGCAGGAAAGCGTGGCGCATTTTTATTTTATCAGAGTATGACGAAAAAATTGTATGTTTGAACTATATGTTGTGCATAAAATTCCAGTAATATAAAAAACAAAAAAAATTCAAAAAACTGTTGACAAATTTTCCAAATGATGTATAATATGTATTGTCAAGCGGGAGTGCTGGAATTGGCAGACAGGCAAGAC
>CALWBA010000215.1 GCA_944375815.1 uncultured Lachnospiraceae bacterium
GCGTCCAGGCCAACCCCCGCAGCGGCAAAGTGTACGAGGGCATCGATCCTTATCTTCACCGGAAAAATCATTTTCCTTTATGACATTATAATAGACCGCATCGGAAATCTGTCTCATACTGACCAGATAGTCCTCCAGATTTTCACCGGTCTGTTCCATCAGTTTTTGAGTGCTGCCAATAATCTCTTCTCTGGATACCGCCGAAAAACGCAGATAAAGCACCACGCCCAAAAGCAGCATGCTTGAGAGCGTGACCGCCGAAAAGACAAGCATAACCGTTGACTGCATTCCTCTCGGTTTCAGTTTTTCCAAAAATCCGAACCATTTATTTTTCACCGTCTGTATGCTCCGTTCTGTATTTTGAAGGCGATACCCCGATTCTTCTCTTAAATACATAGCTGAAATAATTCGGATCCGTATAGCCCGTCTGTTTGGCAATCATGTAACTTTTTTCATTTGTCTCAATCAGCAGCTTCAGTGCCTGCTCCATTCGATAATCCGTAAGGTATCCGACAAATGATTTACCCGTCTCTTTTTTGAAAATCGTGGAGAAATACGAATTGGAGACACCGAGGGACTGACAGATCACATCAAGTGACAGCCCCTCATCCATATAGTGGTTTTTTACATATTCTTCGGCCCTTCCGACGATCGACTGCGTAGACTGCTTTCTTGCACTGAACAGTTTTTCATGAAATGCCAGGCAAAGATCTGTAAACCATTTCCGCAGGCCCTCCGGATCCATTTCCAGCAGGCGGCTGTAAAGATTTTTCATATCCCCGGAAAATCCCTCAACCCGGATATCATTCTTATTGGAAAATTTATACATTGCACTTACAAGTTCCATCACTGTTACATGATGCTGCTCCAGTGAACTGTCTGCTGAGAAAATATGCTTCAGATACGTTCCGGCTGCATCACAGATTTCCTGCTTTTCTCCCACCCGGACTGTCCGAAATAATTTCAGAAGTTCCGCGTCGTTTTCTTCCCCTGTGCTCTTCTCTTTCGGCGCAATTTCTCCGATATTGATTGCCCTTCCGGCTCCGTAAAGTGCCCGGTAGGATACAGCCTCTCTTGCACTGCTGTAGGATCTGGCCAAATCCGGAATTTCTGCGCAGACCTGTCCGATTCCAACTGTTACTACAGCACCTATCATACGTTTTGTATATCGGCAGAATTTGTCACAGTCATCTGTAAACTCCGGGTTATCAAACCCGCTTTTCATCTGCACAAGCAGTATGGTGTTTCCAAGATAGGAAAAACTCTTGGCAGACCACTTTTTGCCGATAAACTCCTCCGCCTGCCTTGCCACAGATGTAGACAGCAGCGGAAAATTCATATGCTCGGGAACTCTGGTGGAAGATGTATGGACAACTGCGCAGCAGTAAAACGGTCCGGGAAACGAAATCTGATAGTCTTTCATATATTTCTCAAGATCTTTTTCCTGCACCTGACCTTCGATGAGCGTAATATAAAAGTTCGTCTGAAGAAGAGGCAGCGATTCCAGATAATATTTCTGCAGCACCTCTGCATTCCGTTTTTCGCTGATTTCCTGATCCAGTTTCGTCTTCAGGCGCGCAAAGACACCCGACAGTTCAGCAGAATTCAGCGGTTTCAGAATATACTCTTCAATCTCAAGATGTACTGCTTCCTTGGCATATTCAAACTCATCAAATCCCGTAAAAAGGAGAATCTTGGTTGCCGGAAAGTCCTCTCTGATCTGTTTGCACAGCTCCATTCCGTCCATGTACGGCATCCGGATATCCGTCATGACCACATCCGGCTGGAACTCCTCCACCATTTCAAAGGCTTTCACACCGTTATTGGCATACCCGATTACAGAAAATCCCAATTCCTCCCAGTTGATCTTTTTTAATATCACCTGAATGACATCTTCCTCATCGTCCACTAAAAGCACTGTATATTTATCCATGAGTTTTCTCCATAATTTTCTTATTTTTTCCTTATGATTATATCAAATATACAATTAAATGTACAGTTGATCCTTCGGCTGCCGAAAGGCTGCCGCAATTCTACACAAAACAAGCCAAAAGAGCTGGAAAAATCCAGCTCTTCTGACTTGTTTAAGCATTTTTGAAATCCTTTTTTCACAATATCCTGTTATTTTTTCTGTACATATTTCAGACAGTCCAGCGTTACCGCTACCAGGATAATGATTCCGGAAAATACGAACTGAAGGTTGGTATCAATTCCAAGGATTGTAAGGGAATATGTAAGAGCGGTGAAAATGAACACACCAACTACCACACCTGAAATCTTTCCGATACCTCCTGTAAAGGATACACCGCCGACTACGCAGGCAGCAATTGCATCCATCTCCCAGCCCTGTCCGTAAGCTGCAGAACCGGATCCAACCATACGTGCACATTCCAGCCAGGAACCGAATCCGTAAAGGATACCTGCAAGGATGAAAGCTCCTACGGTAACACGGAATACGGAAATTCCGGAAACAGCTGCAGCCTCAGGATTTCCACCTACTGCATACAGATTTTTTCCAAAAGTTGTCTTGTTCCAGATAAACCATACAATAACAATCGCAGCTACTGCCCAGAGAATAATGGTCGGGAATCCGTTCAGCTTCGGAATTACCATATTCGGAATTGTCGGTTCAATCGCACCAAAAGATACACCTTTTGTCGCATAGGTAACAAGACCGAAGATTACAAGCATGTTTGCCATCGTGGAGATGAACGGATGCATTTTGAATTTTGCCGTAAAGATTCCGGCAATCGTGGTAAAGAACGTACACAGAATGATACACATAACCAGAGCAAAAATAACTCTTACACCGATCGGCATGCCGGTAAAGTCAAACACATGACCGAATACGGAACCGGTGTTGATTCCCTGGTGCATGATAATGGTTGCTGTTGTCATACCCATACCTACCATACGTCCTATGGAGAGGTCCGTTCCTGTCAGAAGAATCAGGCCGGCTACACCAAGTGCAAGGAACATTCTGGGAGATGCCTGCTGCAGGATGTTCAGTACGTTATTGTAGGTAAGCAGCGGTGAGCCTTTTACAATCGGTGTAATGATACATAATGCAATAAAGATCAGGATAATTGCAATATAAAGACCATTCTGCAGGAAAAACGCCCTGCGGTTGAAAGTATATCTGTAGTTTTCACATTTCTGCAGCTGCTTTTCGGCAAAAGTAAATTTAGACATGCGCAGAAGGTCAATCAGGTGGTATCTGTGACTATAAGCGGCATGACGTCTGTCCTTAATCTGCTGCAGTTCCTTTTCCAGTTCCATTTTAGCATCAAACAGACGGTTTTTATAAACGTAATTCTCATCCTTGATTTCCTGATGATCAGAAAGCTTTGCAAGAATCGCCTGATGCTCTTTTTTCAGAGTCTCTATCTTTTTCTGATATTTTTCCTTTGCGATGATTTTCTCTGCCGCACAGCTTTCCTTTACAGGCTGGTAGTATTCGCTGTCAAAGTGCGCCTTCAGATACGTCTCAGCATCCGTAATCAGGCGTGAAATCGCACCTTTATTATTTTCCTCAACTGTTTTTGCTTTCTGCAGTTCCGCACGGGCAGCTGAAATTCTGGACTCTCTTTCTCCCTGTGTAAGGGTTCTGTCCCTTTTGATACTGTCAATCAGGTTCTGGAGAGATACAACTTTGTCAGTTCCCTCTTTTCTCAAATCGTCTATCTGTTTCTGAATTTTACCAACATATTCATCGATCGGCCGGCGGTTTTTCATTTCCTGTTCGGCCGTCAGAATCTTACTGTTTTCACTTGCCATATTTGTCACGCTCCCTCATTTATAGGTATTTTGCACTCAGTCTTAAAAGTTCTTCCTGATTTGTTTCTTTTGTATTCACGATTCCAGAAAGATGTCCGTTTGACATTACTCCGATCCTGTTTGTAATTCCCAGGATTTCGGGCATTTCTGACGAAACAACAATAATTGTTTTTCCCTGTTTCGCCATATTGATAATCAGTTCATAAATCTCATATTTTGCACCGACATCGATTCCTCTGGTCGGTTCATCCATCATAAACACCTTCGGATCGCGCTCCAGCCATTTTCCGAAGATAACTTTCTGCTGATTTCCTCCTGAAAGACTGGAAATCATATCCTCCGGTCCAAGGCATTTGGTATGCATGATTTTGATCTCATCGGCTGTTGCCTTTACCATCTTCGTATCAGAAAGCGCAATTCCTTTTTTGTACTGAGGCAGATTTGCGATTGTTGTATTGAAGGTAAGATCTCCTTTCAGGAAAAGACCGTTTGCCTTACGCTCCTCTGTAATCATTGCAAATCCGTGATCCATAGCTTCTTTTGCACTGTTGAAATTCATGAGACGGTCATTGAAATAAACTCTTCCTGCTGCTCTCGTGCGGACACCGAAAATAGTCTCCAGCAGCTCTGTACGCCCTGCTCCTACCAGACCGTACAGACCGAAAATCTCTCCTTCCCGGACATCAAAGGAAATATCCTGCAGATGCGGTTCAAATTTGGTTGACAGATGCTGCACTGACAAAATCACATCTTTCGGCGTGTTGTCAACAGGCGGGAATCGGTTCTCCAGAGAACGTCCAACCATAGCTGCGATCAGTTCGTTCATATTTGTGTCACTGGATGATTTGGTCATTACCAGATTTCCGTCTCGAAGTACTGATATCTCGTCACAGATTTCAAAAATCTCGTCCATTTTATGAGAAATATAAATCAGAGAAATTCCCTGTTCCTTCAGCATCCTCATCATTTCAAACAGTTTGTCGACTTCCTGTACGGTCAGGGAAGAAGTCGGCTCATCCAGTACAATTACCTTTGAATTGTAGGAAATCGCTTTTGCGATTTCACACATCTGCCTCTGGGATACGGACATGTTCCGCATCGGCTGCGTCAGGTTAACTGTCATGCCGAGTTTTCTGAAAAGCTCAGAGGCCTCTTTTTTCATTCTTCCTTCATCAACGACACCCAGTGAATTCACCGGATATCTTCCCAGGAACAGGTTATCAATGACATTTCTCTCCAGACACTGATTCAGTTCCTGATGAACCATCGCGATTCCATTTTCCAGCGCATCCTTCGGACCGGAAAAACTTACTTCCTTCCCATCCAGAAAAATAGTTCCCTCATCCTTCTGATAGGTTCCGAACAGACACTTCATCATAGTCGATTTGCCGGCACCGTTCTCGCCCATAAGTCCCATAACCGTTCCGCGCTTCACATCCAGATTGATGTGATCCAGAACACGGTTTCTTCCGAAGGACTTACTCATGCCGCGTATCGATAAGACAATATCTTCTTTCTTATCCCTCATAGTCTTTACTCCTGTATCTGTATGCTTGTTTCCTGCTGCCGGTCAGCCCTCATGGCTTTCACGCAAAAACACGCCATCAGGGAGAAATACATCTCCCTAATGGCCCGTTTGTCAACTGCTCTTACTGATTAAGCAGAGCCGTATAAGAAGCTGCGTTGTCGGTCTTAACCATATTGATTGCAAATGCATCATACTGACTCGGATTTCCAAGACGGTTGGTGATGTTGGACTCTGTCTGTCCGTCGCCTCCGATGTAATCCACCTGAAGATTCATCAGATCATCATATTTCTCAAGAAGCGGCTGATATGTTGAGCTCAGGAAGTTATCTGAAGCATTGTAGATGTTCAGCCATACTTTCTTGGATGCATGTTTGCTCTCATCCAGCTGGTTGGATACCGGCTCATATACTTTTGTAGAGTCTGTAAAGTCTTTGTAGTTCTCTGCAGTAACCGCAACATTCAGAGCATAGTAGGAACGCTCTTCCTCTCTGTATACATATACATCGTCGCTCAGAACATTTCCTGCCTCATCTGCGGTACCAATACCAGTATCGATATCAACGCCGTCCAGAGCGTTTCTCAGAACACGGAGTGTCAGATAAGCCTGAACATCTGCATGCTGGCTGATTGTTCCGCCGTAGCCTTCTGCAATCGCTGCAACTGCATCATTGTTTGCATCGTATCCGAATGTCGGAACCTTTTTGTCTCTGGACCATGCATTGAACATGGACATTCCCATACCGTCGTTATTGGAAACAACAACATCGATGGAATCACCGAAAGAGGAAGACCAGGTGCCGATTGCATTTCCTGCTGTAGCTGCATCCCAGGTAGCTCCTGCGGAGTTCTTCATTTCCTGAGAAGCAAGTTCGCGGATCTTATAAGTCTTTCCGCCAACCTCAATGCTTCCGTCCTGAACTGCTTTTGCAGATCCGTCGGTATTGGTTCCTACCGGTTCGCTGTTGATTTCGCCATCTTTGTCAACGCCTGTGCCGAGTGCCTTTCGGACACCTCTTGTACGTGCGATGGAATCATTATGTCCGATATCGCCGATTGCCAGTACGTAACCGATTACACCGTCACCATTACGGTCAATTGTATCGATATTTGCTTCTATGTACTCTTTTACCATGGTACCCTGAAGTTCAGCACCCTGGTTTGCATCAAATCCTACATAGTAGGTATCTTTGTTGAAGCTCAGCGCTGTCATATCCAGTTCTCCTGTGGAACTGTTGGACGGCTGACGGTTGAACCATACCAGCGGTTTATCTTTATTAGCTACGCTGCCTGATCCGCTGTTGTCTGATCCGGAGTTGTCCTCTGCCTTTGTTGTGGTGTCTGAGCTTGATGATTCCCCACTGGAACCGCATGCTGCTGTTGAAAATGCCAAAATCGCTGCCATCGTCATTAATACAATTTTTTTCTTCATATAACTGTTCTCCCTTCCGCTGGCACCTCTCGTGCCCCTTGTTTACGTTGACAGTGTATCACAGATACCTTTCCGGAAACATAGAATATTTTTCACTCTACATTGAAATTTTTATGGTATTTATTCGTTATTTCAGATATAAATTTCAATATTTCTTCTGTTTTCTGTGCATATTCACGGAGATTTTCGCCAGACACGGCGGGGGAAACATCCCCTGTTTACAGTACTCTTGACAAACTAACACTACTAGTTGTATTATAACTAATGGTATTAGTTTATTAAAGGAGATTGATCTATGCGTTCCAAAGGTTTAACCAAAGAAATTATTATTGCAGAGGCCGTTATGTATATAGAAGAAAGCGGACATTCAACAATTTCTCTGCATGAGCTGGCACGAAGGCTGGAAGTAAAGACACCGTCTTTGTACAACCACATTAAAAACACTAAGGATTTGCAGCATGAAGTTTTCAGATATGCAATTGATAAGTTTGTTGCAAATCAAAATGCAGCCATTGCCGGCAGAAAAAAGGATGATGCAATCAGAGCTTTTTCTGAAGCATATTATAATTTTGCCATGGAAAACAAAGGATTGTATCGATTAATTATGTCTATGCCACTGGATAATGACGACATGGAAAAGGAAATGGCTGTACCCCTGCTTGAAACCGTCATAAATCTTCTGTCCGATTACGGACTGCACGATGAAGCGCTTGCCCATTGGCAGCGAGTCCTCCGTGCCATCCTTCACGGATTCATTTCACAGGAAGATCTGGGTTATTTTTATTACTATAAAGATGTGGATTCAAAAAAAAGCAGAGAAATTGCAATACAGTGCTTTCTGAATGGTCTTCATGCAGAACTCGGCACTATCTAGAGAAAGAGCATACATATGCAAAAAAGCAACAGTGAATTATTTACTACAATGCCTGTAGGCAAAGCGGTCGCTAAACTTGCCGTCCCTACAGTGATCAGTCAGATCGTTGTCATCTTATACAGTCTGGCAGATACCTTCTTCGTCGGACAGATCGGGGATCCCAACCAGCTGGCTGCCTTATCCATTACATTTCCGATTTTCACACTTCTTACCGCCGTCGCCAACCTGTTCGGCATCGGTGCAAACAGTGTAATCGCAAGAAGCCTGGGGAAAAATGATGAAACTACCGCTAAAAAAGCATCTGCTTTCGGATTCTGGGCAAGTTTCGCGGTAACAGCTGTCCTGGCGGTTGTTCTTGGCGTATTTATGAAGCCGATCCTTACCTTCTTCAAAGCGGATGAATTTACGTTCAGCTTTTCTGCTCGATATTTGTTCTGGGTTTTTGTTATCGGCGGCATTCCTACGGTTGCAGGCCTGATTCTGGGACATCTGGTCCGGGCTGTAGGCAAAACGAAGGAAGCCGGTATCGGTCTTTCTATCGGCGGTATCATGAATATTATTCTTGATCCGATTTTTATCTTTGAAAAAGGAGATACCCTGTTTAACGGCGCATTTACCATGCCGTTCGGCTTTGGCATGGATGTCTCAGGTGCTGCCGTTGCTACAATGATTTCAAATACTATTTCTATGGTGTATTTCTTTGTCATTCTGGCAAAGATTCGGAAACATACCGTTTTAAGCATCAATCCCAGACGCTTTTCCATGGAGAAAAACGTTGCTTTTGACACATGTGCGGTAGGTTTTCCTGCTGCTGTTTCAGTACTTCTGGTATCCGTATCCATCGCTGTCCTCAACGGACTTCTGTTAGGCCATGAGGACGGTAATATTCTTTCTGCCGCTTATGGCATTACTTCCAAGTGCGGTACAATTGCACTTCATATCAGTATTGGCATCGCACAGGGAGTTATGCCGTTGATCGGCTTTAGCTACGGTGCCAGAAATCATAAGCGGGTCCACGAAGTATGCAGACTTTCCTTCCGGATTCTCTGGATCTTTTCCATTATATTTCTTATTATCGTTCAGCTGGTTCCGGAGGCAATTGCAGGGGTATTCACGCCCCACGCCGAGACCATCCAGACTGCTGCAACTTTCATGCGCTGCTGGTCCTGGTGTGTCATCGGTATGAGTCTGTTTAATATGTATAATTCTGTTTTTCAGGCCGTCGGCAAATGGAAAACATCACTTTTTCTGGCTGTTCTTCGTCTGGGAATTATCTTTACCGTACTTTCCTTTGTCATGGATGCCTTCTGGGGCGTCACAGGGCTGATGTGGGTACAGGCTGTTACCGACACCGTCTCCTTTGTTATCGCGGCCATTCTCTATGCCCGCTTTAAAAAGTCCGTAATCAGGGAAGCAAAAGAAACCCCTGTCCATGATCCTGTACCCTCTGCTCCAAACCGTGTAATTGCTATCAGCCGTGAATTTGGAAGCGGAGGAAGAACCATCGGCAGGGAAGTTGCGAAAAAGCTTGGCATTCCATGCTATGACAGTGAGATTATTGAAAAAATATCTGCCGAGACAGGATTTGCCAAAGAATATATTGAACAATACGGAGAGTACGCTATTTCCGATAACCTGTATAATAACGCTCTTGCCGGCAGAACCTACGATGGGCAGTCTGATGCAGATAAGCTCTGGCTGGCGCAGAAAGAAGTTATTACAAGGCTTGCAAAGGAAGGTCCCTGTGTTATTGTCGGACGATGCGCTGACTATATTCTCCGCAATACTGCCGACTGTCTGTCTGTATTCATTCATGCTTCTGATGAGAAGAGAACCGAACGTATTGTATCTGTTTACGGTCAGCATGAAGAAACACCCGCTAAACGGCTTCACGATAAGGATAAAAAGCGCAAAGCCTACTATGAGCTTTATACCGGTACCTCCTGGGGCGATGCAGACAACTACGCGCTCTGTCTTGACAGCGGAGTATTAGGAATCGATAAATGTGTTGAACTAATAGAAAATCTGTTCTGAATTAAATTTTAAATCATTATTATTCTTCATCAGGGGCCTGGCCATCATGTGCCTGCCACTTGCAGTCTGTAAGTTCCATATTGGTAAAGATTGCCCGAAAAGAAGAATCTTCCGGACTGCAGGCATAAATGCCAAACCTAATTTCACCCTTTGCCTCATGCAGGTGGCAGACACGCATCTGATGAAACGTAATACCGTCCTCAGAGCATTCCATGCAAAAGTCATCCTCTCTGCGGCTCAGACGATACCACATGGTTTTTATATCAGCAGAAATTTCTGTGGTTGCCCAGTCTGAATAGCCATGGTTCGTTACAACACTGCCCAAATGCTGAAAACGCTCATTCTCATACTCAACAGATCCTTTTATCCAGTTTTCGCTGTCCAGATACAGAACGACGCCGCACTGATCAAAGCGGCAATGACTTTCGGAAAATTCTGTCTTTACCGAAAAGGAAAAGAACTTCTCCTCCGTAGACATCTGAAGTACCGGAGCATTATCATTACGGAAATGATAATACGTCCTCTGCCATAAATCGGTATGAGGCCGGGTAACAATCTCAATTCTATTCTGAAAAATCTCACAGCTTTGGGGCTGTCTTGTCCACTG
>CALWBA010000216.1 GCA_944375815.1 uncultured Lachnospiraceae bacterium
GACAGGCTGCCGACTGCAAGCGCTATAGCAATACAGAGAATCAGGTATTTCGATTGCATTTTCATAGAATCATCTCATACAATTGGTATGAGAGTAAAAGTGTTTTTATGCCGCGAAAGCAGGCGAATAGTATTAGCTGGTATAATTAAAGGCTGAAAGCTAACCGATATGCTTTCAGCCCTGCAATTTTTAAACTTTGTCAATAATTTCAGCCGCATGCATTGCCCGGCAGATAATATACATAATATCCGGGCTGACGTCGCCAAGAGCATCCATGACAAACGGCTTATTGTCGAGAAATGAATTGGAGAGTTCATAGACGTAATACTCGGCATCTTTTTGCTCCTCCGCAAGCAGATCGCCTTTTTGACGCATCTCGTCTGTATTCTTATCTTTTCCCAGTGTCATATCCATCAGCGTTTCCAGCATAATACAGAAGTGCTGTTCGTCCCATGCGGACAGATACATGCATTTGCACAGCCCTTTGGAGAAGAAAGGATACCCCCCATAACAATCCAGCAGTTCTTTAAAACGCGTTCTGTGCCCCGAGTTCTCAAATACTTTTTCACGATCCAGTGCTGCAAAACAATCTGTTGCAAAACTCATAAGCAAATCCCCCTCCCATTCAATACTCTTTTTTAAAAGTATAATGTAAAAAATGAGAGAACTCAATAGAAAATTTGGAATAATGGGAAAAATCTGTAAATTTTTGGCGTGATATGAGACAAAACGAAAAGTTATGAGAGGGAAAAACTGTTGGAAACAGGAAAACTGTGATACAATGATAAAAAATTGTTTTCAGTAAAGGAGAATTCGCATGTCTCATTCAACGAAAATCCGCATATCTGTCCGCGCGTTTGTTGAATTCCTTCTCCGAAGCGGGAATCTGGACAACCGCCGGAATGCTTTTGCGGATAAGGAGGCAATGCAGAAAGGCAGCCGTATTCACAGAAAAATTCAAAAAAGTATGCCTGCGAATTACCGCGCGGAAGCGGCGCTGGTATATGAGAAAAAATATGATGAATTTATCCTTCGCATTGAGGGCCGTGCCGATGGAATATGGACGGAGCCGGATGGAGTGACGATAGATGAGATCAAAGGGATATACATGGATCTGGATCAGCTTACTGCACCAGTGCCGGTGCATCTGGCACAGGCGAAATGCTATGCCTATATTTACAGTTTTCAAAATCATCTCGATACAATCAGTGTTCAGATGACATACTGCAACATTGATACTGAGGAAAAGAAGTACTTTCGTGAGACGTACAGCCGGAATGAGCTGGATCTGTGGTTTGCCGGCCTGCTGGACGAATATTATAAATGGGCCAGATTTCAGTATGACTGGCGAAAGCTTCGCAACGATTCTATGCAGGGACTGGAATTTCCTTTTCCCTACCGTGATGGACAGCGTGAGCTGGTGCAGGGAATATACCGCACAATTCTGCGGGAAAAACAGCTGTTTGTTCAGGCACCTACAGGTATCGGAAAAACGATGTGCACCGTATTTCCGTCCGTGCGGGCAGTCGGAGAAGGACTTGCCGAACAGATTTTTTATCTGACGGCAAAGACAATTGCCAGAACAGTTGCAGAGGAGGCTTTTCAGATTCTGATGGCACACGGACTGAAATATAAGGTACTCACAATTACGGCAAAGGAGAAGCTTTGCGTCTGCGATGAGGTACAATGTAATCCGCAGAACTGTCCTCGCGCAAAAGGCCATTTTGATCGTGTGAACGATGCGGTATTTGAAATTCTGACGGGCGAGGACATGTATACAAGAGAGAGGCTTCTGGAGCACAGTGAGAAATGGCAGGTCTGTCCGTATGAAATGAGCCTCGATATCGCCTCGTGGTGTGACGCCATCATATGCGATTACAATTACGTTCTTGACCCAGATGTAAAGCTCAGACGTTTTTTTGGAGAGGGAGTAACAGGAAATTATCTTTTTCTGATTGATGAGGCACACAATCTTGTTGACAGGGGAAGGGATATTTTCAGTGCATCACTTTATAAGGAGGACTTCCTTGCTATGAAGCACACTGCAAAGCTTTTCGACAAAAAACTTGAGCGCCTGCTCGAACGCTGCAACAAGAAACTTTTGGAGTATAAGCGTGAATGCGACGGCTGCGTTGTTCTGGAAAGTATTTCTGACTTTGTTCTGCCGCTGATGAGTCTGATGTCTGAGCTGGAGACATGCCTTGAGACGCTACAGGACGAGGAACTGCGCAGCCAGGTGCTGGAATTCTACTTTCAGGTACGCAGCTTTCTGATGATTTACGAACTGGTGGATGAGAACTATGTGATTTATACCCAGCATGAAGAGGACAGCAGATTTAAGCTTAAACTTTTTTGCGTAAATCCGGCTGAAAATATACAGGAGTGTCTCGACAAGGGCAGGAGTACAATCTTTTTTTCAGCGACTCTGCTCCCTGTACAGTATTATAAAAAGCTGATCAGCAGTCATGAGGACGATTATGCTGTCTATGTTGACTCACCGTTTCGATCCGAAAACCGCTGCCTTTTGATCTGCCGTGATGTGAGCAGCCGCTATACACGCAGAAATGAGAACGAATACCGCAGAATTGCTGCGTACATAGATGTCGCTGCTTCTGCGAAGAGCGGGAACTATATGGCGTTTTTTCCATCATACCGTCTGATGGACGAGGTTCTTGAAATTTACCGCAGTGAATATTCCGGAAAAGATGTTGAGATACAGGTGCAGACTTCCAACATGACAGAGGAACAAAGAGAAGAATTTCTGGATAAATTCCGTGAGAACAAAGAGAAAAGTCTTGTGGGATTCTGTGTGATGGGAGGCATTTTCAGTGAGGGTATAGATCTTACGGGGGAGAAACTCATCGGAGCAATCGTAGTTGGAACAGGTATACCGCAGATCGGACAGGAGAGGGAGCTGTTGAAGGAATTTTACGATAAAAAAGGGGAAAACGGCTTCGACTATGCCTACCGTTTTCCCGGAATGAATAAGGTACTCCAGTCTGCAGGGCGCGTAATCCGCACCCGGGAAGATATAGGAGTAATCCTGCTGCTCGATGCTCGTTTCTGCACACGCGAGTACGAAGCTCTGTTCCCGCGCGAGTGGTCAGAACGCTCTGTGGCAACGCTGCGCACTGTCCAGGAACTGCTTCAGTCATTCTGGGAGAAAAACTGAAGAAATTCGCGTGCGGCAACAGGCACAGGGAGTTTTGGATTATGAGCAATGATGAGCTGTCTGGTGGGCAGCTCTTCTTTGATGTCAACAGTAAACAGTTCCTCTGAAGTAGACGGCCGGTAATCCATCGAGATGACTTCCCCTCTTCCGGGCAGACAGTAATCCGGAACAAAAGCAATACCAAGACCGATTGTTGCAAGATCAATGAGCAGATCATTGCTTCCAAGTTCAATCTCAGGAACCAGATCCAGCTGATGTAGCTGAAACAGATTGTGGAGAAATTCGCTTGTGGTACTTTTGCGGTCAAGCATCAGAATCGGATATTTAAGGAGATCCTTTAAATGAATCGATTGCTGATAGAGCTGCGGATAAAACTTTCTGCTTGCTACAAAGGTATCGGAAAATGTGTAAATCGGCTGGTACTGGAGAGAGTTCTGCAGATGAGAGTTGGGAAAATTTGTGACAATGATATCAACCTGTCCCGACTCAAGCAGTTCCACACACTTTGTTGAGGTCTGGTTTGTAACCTTGATGTGAACATTTGGGTATGTCCTGTGAAAGCGGCTCAGATACGGAACGAGAAAGTAGCGGCAGATCGTATCGCTTGCACCGATGCGGAGCTGTCCGCCTCCCAGAGTGCTTGATTCCATAATCTGATTTTCCCCGCGCTTGATCAGATTCATGGCCGGTTCCACATGGCGCAGCAGAGTCTCGCCTTCGGGGGTAAGCTGTACACGTTTGGTACTGCGGATAAACAGATTGATTCCAAGCTTCTTCTCCAGCACTTTGATGGACTGACTGACCGCAGACTGTGAGATATAGAGCTGCTTTGAAGCTTCAGAGAAGCTGAGAGAAGAGGCAACGTAATAAAAAACTTTATATAATTCGTAATTAATATCCATATATTTCCTCCAATGCATTGGTATCGATGAAAGGATTCCGAAATGGATTATATCATATCTGCGGGGAAATGGGAACTTTCGGAAGGATACATTTGACATTGGGAAGTGTGCAGTTTAGAATAAAAGCAGTAAACAGAAAGCTTCCTGTATACTTTAAATCAAGGAGTTGACCAAAGAAAATACCTCAAGTAAATTTAGATTATTACTGACCTGGCGAGTTGGTAAAATCTAAAAACACAAGAGGTATCTGAAATGAA
>CALWBA010000217.1 GCA_944375815.1 uncultured Lachnospiraceae bacterium
TTATTAATCAAAAGAAATGGCAATAATGAAAATAAAACGAACATATGACGAAAAAATCTCTGAATAGGCTAATTTAAATTGACTTTAAAAGAAGACATTTATATAATGTAAATGGAGGTGTATTGCCATGTTAGTGAAGCTTAGTATAGAAAATTTCAAATCATTTGACAATGCGACAGAATTGACCATGATTTCATCTAACAAAATTCGCACAAATGTCAGTCATAAAATAAAAATAAAAAGTACACAGGTTTTGAAATATGGTGTTGTTTATGGGGCGAATGCTTCCGGTAAGACTAATCTCGTGGAATTTTTTCGCATTTTCAAGAAATGTGTACAGGTTGGCATACCTCTGGAAGCTGTTCAGATGTTTTGTAAAAACCGTGAGGAAAATAAGGATAGCGCAAGTAGCTTTGAACTTCAGATAATCGTAGGAGATAAATTCTATGCATATGGTTTTTCTGCTATTTTAAGTAAAAGAAAGATCACTGCAGAATGGCTCTATGAACTTTATCAGAATGGAACTGCACGTTGCCTTTTTGAAAGAGAAGGTAATAAGCGCCCGGTATTGGATGAGTCTATTACGCTTAGCAATGTTGAAAAGAATAGGTTTGAAATCTATGCAGATGACTTTGAGGGAAATGAAACAACATTGTTCTTGACAGAAATGAATAGAGGTAAGAAATATACTATTCGTTCTAAATTTCTTTTTTTCAGGGATGTATATGAGTGGATATGTAAATCTATTGCTGTAATTACACCGAGTACACCACTGATTGACTTGGAATATTACTATGATGAGAATTCCCTGGAACAAATCAATAAGTTAATTAAAACATTTGATACAGGTATTAGTCAGGTTAGAATCGAAGAGATTACATTGGATGAACTGGCAAATGCTATGCCAAAATCTATTTTTGAAAAGGTAATGCGTCATATGAAAAGCAGAATTGATGAGAATGATAACACTGCATTTCGTATGACTATGCGGTCAAATGAGAGCTTTTTTAACATTGAAGTTAAAGGACACGATGAACCCAAGGTAACAACAATCCGGCTGCATCATAATAAATCATTTTATGATTTTGGATTTGATGAAGAGTCAGATGGTACACGTCGCTTATTTGATTTAATGGATATGCTGTTGAATAAAAGAGGTGATATTCTCTATGTTGTAGATGAATTGGAAAGAAGTCTGCATCCGAAATTGACAGCACGATTTTTGCAATTCTTTATGGAACTGCACAAAGAGGATCATATGCAGCTGTTGTTTACAACACATGAATCATCAATCATGGATCAATCAATTTTCCGTAGGGATGAGATTTGGTTTGTAGAGAGAGATGCAGACAATGCAAGCACTATTTATTCTTTGGATCGATTCAAAGAGCGTTATGACAAGGTGCTTAGTAAGGCATATTTGGATGGAAGATATGGCGCAATTCCAGTGTTTTCCTCTTTTGAGTTTAAAGAGGAGGAATAGGAATGGCTCCTGTCAGAAGTTATACTAACTGGAACAGCAGAACAACAGATAATGAAAAACAGATAGAACCGTATCGAAAATATTTTTTCATTTGCGAAGGAGCAAATACAGAGACTTGGTATTTTAAGAAACTAATTGACATTCGCAAATCTCTTAATATTCATCCTCTGATTGATATACGGCTACTGGAAAAGACAGAGAAGGATAAGGATATAAGTTATCCGAGAAAGCTGATTGCTTTCGCAGAATCACAAAAAGATAATCCGGAAATTTCTTTTGATAGGGAACGAGATAAGATGATTGTGGTATTTGACGCAGATATTTTTGAAGAAAAAGTACAGGATTATGACGAAGTTCTTGCGCTGGGAGAAGTGGGCAATATTATAGCAGTAAGCAACCCGGCTTTTGAATTATTCCTTTTACTTCATTTTGAAAATACTTATGAACAGTATATTCTTCCCAATGAAGAGGCAATTATTAAGAACGACAAGGTAGGAAATCAAACTTTCCTATACAAACTGTTATTGAGTAAAACAGGCATAAATTCAAAGAAGAATTCCGCTATTGGTGAATTGGCAGAAAAGGTGGATGTGGCAATTTTGCAAGAGAAGAAAATCAATGAAGATATTCATGAATGCAAAGGTAAAATTACCTGCAATATTGGAAAGATAATCGAAAGTATTCGTAATGATGACGGAGAATAAAAATAAAGAATGTAAAAAAGCACAATGTATGGAGGAACGGTATGACAGGATATCAGCTGAAGATTACAATTGAAGGCTCTCATCCGCCTATTTGGCGCAGGATACTGATTCCCGCAGGGATTTCTTTTGAGGATCTGGACAGAATTATTGAGGAGATTTTCGGATGGGAACATGCGCACCTGTATAAGTTCTATTTTCCGGAGCTTCGCCAGAGTGTGACCTGGAATCCCATGCAGGACAGTGCAGAGGAAGAGAACACAGTGGAAGACGGGATTGATGATTTCCTGGAAGTGGGCAGTAAATTTTTCTATATTTATGATTTCGGAGATGACTGGCGGCATGTTATTGCAGTGGAGAAATGTGTGGCGTACAGTGAGCGTTTTCCGCAGGTAATAAAATACAGCGGTCCGAATATGATCGAGGACTGCGGCGGTATTTATGGCTTTTATAATTTTATCGATGAGGCGGAGCCCTTTGATATGGATGCGGTAAATAAAAAGATGAGCCGGTGGGATTTTACACGGACAGAAGATTCCCAGCTGTGGGACGAAGAGTTTCTGAGGGAACATATTCCTCCGATTGCATCCCTCAGTGATGTCTTCCTGCAATATAAAAAGGAAGATCTGACAGCGATTGCGAAGTATTTTGGATTTTCCGGTTATTCAAAGCTTAAAAAAGCGGAGCTTGCCCAATGGCTGAAGGAGAAGATGCTGGACAGAAGTTTTATGGAACAGGCTATTGGAATGTGCAGCGCGAAGGAACTGGAGTTTTTTCAGCGTGCCGTGGATGAGCAGGGATTTATTACGGACACCGATATGCTGGAATATTCACTGTTCCTCGGCGCGTACGGAGCCATCAGCCTGCCTGCCGGTTTTTATCAGGTGCCGCAGGATGTTCAGGAGCAGTATCTGAAGATCTGTACGCCGGAGGTTTTGGAGACGAAGAAGAAGCGCGCGAATCTTGAGGTCCTCTTTGAGGGGGCTGTTTATCTGTACGGAGTTGTCACTTTGGAGCGTTTAAGAGAACTGTATGAACGCTGCGAGGGGGACAGGATTCCC
The DNA here is from genome assembly GCA_944375815.1 of uncultured Lachnospiraceae bacterium. Classification (GTDB taxonomy): domain Bacteria; phylum Bacillota; class Clostridia; order Lachnospirales; family Lachnospiraceae; genus Egerieimonas_A. The sequence continues at coordinate 3,246 of CALWBA010000217.1, forward strand.
GTACGGGATTTAAAGCGCGCGCTCAGAGAGTTTACGGAAGAAGATGATTCATACTGCTTTGACGGCAGCTTCCTTATGGACGGAAATCTGGTGGAGGAGGGCATGTACCTTTTTCTCCTGGAGGATCAGAAGCAGTATGAACCGTATATGCCGCAGAGCAGGGAGGAGCTGTATGAGTACGGAGAGTTTCAGGTGCAGGCGCCGGATGAGAACACGGAGTTTTTCCTGCTCTGGCTGAAGCGGGAGCTGAATCTTTCCGGGTATCAGGCGTCTGCCCTGTTTTGTCAGATGCAGGACATTGTGCGAATGAACTGTGACTGGGACGAGGTGGAGAACCTGCTGGATATGATAAATATTCAGCTTTCTGCCAGGAAGAAGAGAAAGCTGGCGGAACAGCTGGAGGTGTTTGGGCGGTATATCAGAAAGTGGGATCTGGCAGGGCATATGCAGGCAGAGCTCGAGCCTCACAGAAAGAAGGCGGATGTTGTGGACTTTAAAACCCGAAAGAAGAATAAGCACAGCTAAGGCAAAGGAAAGTCTTGACATCCGGCGGGAGAATTGAATATAATAGGGAATGCGCAGGGCTATAGGTTTTTCTGTTTCTGAGATAAACAGAGATCTATAGCCCTTTTTGCGTGGAATACTACAGTAGGAGGAGTTGTTGAATGGAGCAGAAAGCTAATGTGATGGGTACGAAGCCGGTGATGCCGCTGCTGCTGTCTATGGCGCTTCCGCCGATGGTTTCGATGCTGATTCAGTCGATGTATAATATTGTGGACAGTATATTTGTGGCGCGCTTAAGCGAGGATGCGCTGACGGCTGTTTCCCTGGTGTATCCCCTTCAGAATTTATCTCTCGCCGTCTCGGTAGGTCTAGGAGTGGGACTCAATTCCTGTGTGGCGCGAAGTCTGGGAGAGGGCAACAAAAAGAAAGCGGAGGAAGCGATTTCTCACGGCTTTATTCTGGCAGCCATTCACGGGCTGATCTTTGTGCTTGTGGGGCTGTTTCTTTCGCGGCCGTTTCTGGCTATGTTTACAGATGATCCGCAGATTCTGGATATGGCGGTGACGTATTCCGTGATTGTAATTACACTTACATTCGGAAGTCATTTTCATATTGCAATCGAGAAGAGTTTCCAGTCCACCGGAAATATGATTGTGCCTATGGTGCTGCAGGGGATCGGCGCAGTCATCAACATCATTCTGGATCCGATTCTGATTTTCGGAATGTTCGGACTGCCCCGCATGGGCGTAGCGGGAGCTGCCGCGGCAACGAGTATCGGACAGATGGCGGCATGCGTGCTGGCGTTTGTGCTGCTGCAGAGGCAGAAAGACGGCATGAAGCTTCAGTTTCACCGTTTTAAAGTCCGCAGAATTGTGATCGGAAATATTTATCAGGTGGCGATACCGTCCACAATGATGACGGCGATGCCGTCACTGCTTGTCAGCGTTTTGAACGGAATTCTGAGTATGATGGCAAATGCGGCGACCGGTATTGCGGTGCTGGGACTGTATTTTAAAATGCAGAGCTTTGTCTATATGCCGGCGAACGGAGTCGTGCAGGCGCTGCGCCCGATCGCAAGCTATAATTACGGAGCGGGCAGCATGGACCGTCTGAAGAAGACGGTAAACTGCGCGATGATTGTCACAGGTATCATAATGGCAGCGGGAACCATCCTGTTTGCAGGTTTCCCGGGCGCAATTATGAAACTTTTCGACGCCCAGCCGGAGCTGATGGAGATGGGAAGCAGTGCGCTTCGGATTATCAGTATCGGATTTTTTATCTCGACGCCCAGCCTGATTTATTCCGGTACGTTTGAAGCGCTCGGAAAGGGCGTACAGTCTCTGGCCATTTCTATTTTAAGGCAGATGAGTATTCTGCCGCTGCTGGCTTTTGTGCTGGCTAAAGTCATGGGAACGACCGGAGTATGGATTGCTTTTCCGGTAGCTGAGACTGCTGCGGTAATCTGTGCCTTTGCTCTGTGGAAACAGATTGACACATACCATAAAAAACATTATAATGTATCCCAGAAATGATAACTCTGCGGTGCCTCGGGAAACGGGTGGAAGTCCTGTGCAAGTCCGTTACTGTAAAAGCCAGATACCAGCACTGCGGGGGAGGCATGTTTCCCTGCGGCAACCGGGGAGCATGCTTACGCCTGAATTTCGGGAAGGGAGAACGTTGTCCGCAGGGACAGCGTTTTTTTGTGTGATACCATACAAAAGGAGAATATCATGGAACATAAGACGGGTCTGGAGGATCTATATGTAGTAAAGGATAATAAGAGGCTGCGGCTGGGCTATACTACCGGATCGTGTGCAGCGGCAGCTGCGAAGGCAGCTGCGAGGATGCTGCTTACGGGTCAGGAGGTGGAGGAAGTCGCTCTTGGGACGCCGAAAGGAATTCTGCTGCATCTGCTGATCGAGGATATCACGCGCACCGAAGATTGTGTCCGCTGCGCCGTGCGAAAGGACGGCGGGGACGATCCGGATGTGACGCACAATGCCCTGATCTACGCTTCGGTGAAGCGCTTAAAGGAGCCGGGAATCGTTATTGACGGAGGCAGAGGAGTCGGCCGGGTCACAAAGCCGGGGCTGGAGCAGCCGGTAGGCGCAGCCGCGATCAACAGCGTACCCCGCAGCATGACCTCAAAGGAAGGTTCCGAGGTTTGCCGCGAGCTGCCGTATTCGGGCGGCACGGCGGTTGTGATTGATATTCCGGACGGCGAGCGGCTCGCCACAAAGACATTCAAAAC
>CALWBA010000218.1 GCA_944375815.1 uncultured Lachnospiraceae bacterium
GAAACAACCCCGGGTATTTTCAGCATCTGCCCGAATGAAAGCGCTCTTGCTTCCACTTTTTCTTCCGTCTTCTGTGTGTGAGACTGTTTCCACAGCGGAAGACTTGCGAACAGACATACGGAAAGTACGATCTGAATGATCGATACATAGCGGTATCCGCTGCTCCATCCGTGGCCTCCTGCCAGAGCAAAACTCATAATATACGGACTTATGGATGCGCCCACACCCCAGAAACAGTGCAGCCAGCTCATATGACGGGATGCATAGTGAAGCGCCACATAGTTATTCAGTGCGGCATCCACTGCGCCGGCGCCGAGACCGTAAGGAATGGCCCAGAGACAGAGCATCCAGAACTCACCGGATACGGAAAAACCAAACAGCGCCAATGCGGTCATCAGCACGCTGACTGCCGTCACAAGACCCGTTCCAAACTTTCTCGTCAGGCGGTCAGAGCTTAAGCTTGATATAATTGTTCCCCCCGCAATGATCATCGTAACCGCCCCTGCATATGAGACCGGAACCCCCAGCCCCTCATGCATTACCGGCCAGGCAGATCCCAAAAGCGAGTCCGGAAGTCCAAGGCTGATGAATGCGATATAAATAATCGCAATCAATAAAGAATACATAGTGTCCTCCCTTGTCAACATTCATGGAATTCACGTTCATTATAATAGGTTTTCCGCAAAACCACAAGAGGATATTGCTATTTTAATAGCAAAAATGCCCGGTGATCTTTGTTTTGATCCCCGGGCATTCCATGCCGGATTATGAATTTTCTTCTTCTTTTTTCCTGCGCCCCGGCAGAAACAGGCTTAACAGCAATGAGACAACAAAAACGCCCGCAACAGCATTTCCGTTGAATACATCTCCGACTTCTTTCGGAAACGCAGAGAAAAAGTTCCCGGACGTCTGGGTCAGTCCCACACCGATGCAGAACGCCAGAGAGACAATGATCATGGTACGGTCGTTGAACTCACATTCTTTGAGCATTTTGATTCCCTCATACATGATGGATCCGAACATCATAACCGTACATCCTCCCAGTACTGCCTGTGGAAGAGACTGGAAAAATGCGCCCAGCGGCGGGAAAAGGGACGCCAGAATCAGAATCAATGCCCCGATAAAAATCGTAAAACGGTTAATCACTTTTGTCATGGTCACAAGACCTACATTCTGGCTGAAGGAAGTCAGAGGCGGGCAGCCGAAGCAGCCTGAAATCGCACTGGAGAAACCGTCAACAGCAAGTGATCCCTGAAGCTCTTCCATTTCAATATCTCTTCCCAGCGCACCTGTGCAGACAGCCGTAGTTGCGCCCGTCGTCTCAGCTGCGGATACCAGAAACACAATCGCAATCGTAAAAAATGCTCCCAGATCAAAGACCGGCTTGTGACTGGTGAAGAAGACAATCTGAGGAAGACTGAAAAATCCCACCTCATGGATAGTCCTGGAAATTCCGGAGAGATCCACCATAGGAGCAATCCCTGAGACAGTAAAAATAATGGAGAGCAGATATCCCGCGAGCAGTCCCACAAGAATATTCAGGTTCTTGTACACACCTTTCAGCAGATATCGTGACACAAGACATATAACGAGTGTAAATGCTCCTGTCAGCAGATGATACCAGGCGCCGAAATCCTCCACGCCGCTTCCGCCGCCCCAGGAATCCATGCCTACCGATAAGAGCGACAGACCGATGGCGATGACAACGCACGCAGAGACGACGGGAGTCAGAAACCGCTTCCAGTATCTGGCGCTCAGACCTACCAAGCCCTCGAAAATACCACCAAGAATGACAGCTCCAACCATTCCTTCATACCCCAGTTCCGGGTTGGTGCAGATAATCAGCAGGCTTCCCAGGAATGTAAAACTTACACCCATAACGATAGGAAGTCTTGAGCCGATCTTCCAGATCGGGTAAAGCTGCATACACGTTCCGAGACCTGCTGCAAACATAGCGCTCTGCAGAAGCCGCGTAATCTCCGCGGATGTCAGATGTTCCCCTGTACCTCTTACAAGCGCTGCACCGCAGACAATGAGCACGGGAGCCAGATTCGAGACAAACATGGCGAGTACATGCTGCAGTCCGAATGGAATCGCCTTGCGGAGCGGAACCCGGCCGTCCAGCTTATAAACATTTTCGACGCTGGAATTTACTTCTTTTGTTGCTTTGGAATTCATATTCCCCTCCTTTAGAGTAATTGATCCCCTTTATTGTATTTCACAATTTCAGGATTATCAATAGCATCCGGTGCTCTTGTGCATTCCCGAATCCTTTTTCTTTTGTTTATTTTCCTATTTTGTATTCTCTGCACGCAGCCACATATGCCTCCACATTTTCCCAGGGAACCTCCGGTTCCAGCAGATGTGTCGGAGCTACAAACAGACCGCCGTGTTCCCGGGCAATATCCAGATTTTTCCACACCTGCTCCCTGACGCCTTCCGGTGTTGCAAAGGGCATGGTTGTCTGTGTTCCGATTGTGCCGTGGAAAGAAATCTTATCGCCGTACTTCTTATATATCTCCTCAAAATCCATACATTCGCTCTGAATCGGATTGAGGACATCAATACCGCAGTCGATCAGATCCGGAATAAATTCTGTGACTGTCCCGCAGCTGTGATAAAAAATAATGATATCCGGGCGGATCTTTCTGACCTCATCAATCACCCGCTTCAGCCGCGGCTTGAGCCATGTCCGGTACATCTGCAGACTCATCATCGGTCCGTTCTGCATTCCGATATCGTCTCCCAGATAGAGAATGTCGACTCCTGCCCTGGCGTATGCCTTTGCCCGGATCACTGCCTGTTCCGTCACTTGATCTAATATATACCGGGCAATTTCCGGCTCACATGTCATATCAACCATGAGGTTTTCCATGCCGCGGATATACCATGCTGTTTCCCATATCGTCATCTGCATGCTTCCCATTGCTGCCAGACCGCGGCTGTGGATGTTCTCCACCTGTGCTTTCTGATGCGAATCATTGCCTTTCGAATAGTCCGGGAACGGATACGACTGGATTTCTTCCAGCTCTTCCATGTCCTTCATGGGATTCCTCATATATGTCATATGTCTGGCTGTTTCACTTCCGGGTTCATGTGCCACACCCCAGATATCAATATACGTTCCTTCCTTTAATCCGCCCGGATAATATTTTCTGTAAATTTCCGGATCATACGAAAGCTCTATATCATCGATGCCGCGCCACGGTATACCGAAATATTCCCTGTAATCCGTCTCCCCCGTCTTTTCCCGAAAGATCCCGACAAGATCGGGACACAGGTTAAATTCTACCGGCACTTCCTCGTATGGTTCTCTTCTGAGCAATGCCAGCAGATTTTCTCTCTTTGTCATTTTATATTCTCCTTCCTGCACTCGTTTCAGATATGGTCTCTGGATTTTTTCGTTATGTACCGTCAAAATCCAGGCGTCTTGACATACTCTGAGTATATCCCGTAGAATGGGAAATAAGAATGGCAGAAATGGCATATGCATGTTAGATCTGGTATATTATTGGGGGAAATCATAATGGAAATTCAGAAGAGTTATTTTAAGAATGATACAGTCTACGGGAATCTCTTTGGAGACCCCGTGAACGGAACGGTCGGCTGCGGCTTTCTCTTTAAGCCGGACGCATCTTACAGCCAGACTCTCTGCTTCGAATATTACGGTGCATTTTATCTGCTGAGCGGGAAGGGC
>CALWBA010000219.1 GCA_944375815.1 uncultured Lachnospiraceae bacterium
ATGTTGATGTGGAACGTTCACTGACCGTGAAGAAGAACGGTTTCCGTTCCGCAAAGGCAACCATACAGTATGATGTGAGCATGGAGATGGATCCTCTCACAGACCAGTACCAGATTCTTGGACTGGAGAGAGGATACTATTACTACGGAAGTTCTGCGGAAACAGCCGCGCAGGCGGAGAACGGCAGCACTGCCGGAACGGTAAATAAAAATCTGACCGTGACTCTCTATTTCTACGAAAAAGACGGCGAGTGGAAACTGGGTACCGCAGATGCCGCAAATGCAGAGGAGGTATAGAGGGTATGGAGACAGCAATCAAACTGAATCATGTGAGCAAAAATTTCGGAAAACGCCGGGTGGTGGATGATCTGTGTCTGGAGACGCACACCGGAGAGGTGTTTGGATTTTTGGGCCCGAACGGTGCGGGCAAAACCACAACAATTAAAATGCTTGTAGGGCTGATTGATTTTGATGAAGGGGAGATTTCCATATGCGGTGCAGATGTGCGCACCCAGTTTGAAAAGGCTATGGCAAACGTTGGAGGCATTGTAGAGAACCCTGAGTTATATCGCTATATGACCGGGCTGCAGAACCTGCGTCAGTATGCAAGAATGCGCAAGGGCGTTACGGAAGAGCGTATCCGTGAAGTCGTTGAACTTGTGGGACTTACAAACAGGATTCACGAAAAAGTTTCAAAATACTCTCTGGGTATGCGCCAGCGCCTGGGTGTGGCACAGTCACTGCTGCACCATCCGAAGGTACTCATTCTGGATGAGCCCACAAATGGACTGGATCCTGCGGGAATCCGTGAGTTGAGAGATATTCTGAGAAATCTCGCGCACCGTGAGAATGTCTGTGTCATGGTGTCCAGTCACCTGATGAGCGAGATGCAGCTTATGTGTGACCGTGTGGGAATTATTGTCAAAGGAAAGCTTCTGCAGGTCACCTCGGTGGAGGAGCTGATTCATCAGACAAAGAAAAATGCGGGACGGTACCGCTATTTTGTAGACAATGCTGCACATGCGGCCCAGGTGCTTAGCCGTGAAGGTCAGCAATGCCTTCAGTCTGACGAACACACTCTGGAGATTACACTTTCGGGAGAAGATGTAATGGAGGTTCTCTTAAAGCTGAACCGCACGCTTTTTGATGCAGGAGTGGGTCTGTATACGGTTTCGCCGGTGGAGACACAGAGGCTTGAAGACGCATTCATAGAACTGACAAAGGGGGAGACGCAAATTGCTTAAACTGATAAAAAACGAATGGATAAAAGTTTTCTCTAAGATCAGTACATACGTCCTGCTTGCTCTGGTACTGATTTTTGTGATAGGATTTTCGGTACTGATGAAGATCAGTATGAACGGCTCTTATGAAAGCTATGTATATACGGATGCGGATATCGCAAGTGAAATCTCTTATCTGGAGAGCAGCCGCGAACCGGGATATGAGCTGAATATTATGCGTTATGAATTTATGCGTGACCACGATACAGCGCGTGACACTGGTTCCTGGGAGTACAATGCACTGGCCGATGCGTTTCAGACGTATCAGTATGATCTCGTGTATCCGACAGATCAGATCACGGAGGATAAGAAAGCACAGTTGTCAGCGGACTTTGATGCTGTAACAGCTGCCATTCTATCGGGAGACTGGAATGCATATGCAGATGCCAAAATAGCAGCGATTGAGCACAGCGGCGCGGACAGCGAACTGGTGGAGATCCGCACTTTTCCGTATCGTTACATGAAGGAACACGGTCTGAATCCTGACGATAAGCCGTGGCAGCAAAGCGCAGCGGAACAGATAGCCGGCCTTGAGGAGGAAAAGTATAACTATCAGAAGCAGCAGGAAGCAGGTTCATATATCAGCGACAGCGTACTCGAGGAAACGGAAAACAGCCTTGCGCTTCTGAACTACCGTCTGGAGCATAATGTGGAGAACTATATTGACGAGAAAGGTGAAACCGGCAACATGTTCTGGTATGCATTTCTGCAGAGCGCATCTCTTCTGACTGTCGTAAGCGTACTGATGATTGTGATTGCCGGCGGCTGTGTGGCAAATGAGTTTTCCTCCGGAACAATTAAGTTTCTGCTGATTAACCCTGTAAAAAGGAGCAAGATCATCTGGAGCAAATTTCTGATGCTGATGCTGCTTGCGATAGCGCTGCTCGCCGGTGTGTATGTGGTATCCGGAATAACGGATGCGATCTGCTTCGGCGCTGACTTTAATGTGCCGTATCTGACTGCTGAGAACGGTGTTGTAACGGCTGGCAGCAGCTTTTTATATGTGCTGCAGCAGTATCTCTTAAACAGCGTGGGCATGTTTGCAATGACGGCCATGGCGTTTATGATTTCCTCACTGCTGAGGAGCTCTGCAGTTGCCATCGGTGTCGGCGTGGCGGCTCTGATGGGAGGAACCATGGTGACGCAGATCTTGGCTGAGCTGGGCTGTGACTGGGGCAGATATCTGATCTTTGCAAACATGAATCTGGGACAGATCAGATCCGGATACAGTACATTTCCGAACCAAAGTGTGACGTTTGCAGCAGGAACTCTTATTGTTTATATGATAATCTTTTTGTGGACCGCATTTGATGGATTCACCAGAAGAGAAGTGTAGATTAACGACATATCGGAAAACGATTGTTCGTTTTTGACGAATGTTTCTGCAAGGGACAATGCATTGTTGACATAAATTTTCACTCGTGCTACGATATAAAAAGAAAAAAGACAGAAAAAGGGGCTGTCCAAAGCGCAGCTCCTTTTCGTCTGCTTTAATAAAAAAATGCAGGAAGAGGGGAATTCGGATTGGAATCACTTACAGAAAGCTATTTTTATATTTTACTCTGTCTGTATAACGGCAGAAAGCACGGTTACGGAATTATGCGGGAGACTGCTCAGCTGTCACAGGGGAGAGTAAAGATTACCTCGGGAACAATGTACGGAGCTGCGACCAATCTGCTGAAAAAAGGCTGGATCAGTGAAGCTAAAGATGCGGATGCAACGGATAGAAAACGCCTGTATGAGCTTACAGATAAAGGCCGGGAAGTACTCAGCCGGGAGATTGACCGGCTTCATCAGCTTCTGGAGAGCGCAGCACAGGTGATGCAGCCGGATCCGGCAGCAGCAGTTTCTACGCTGCAGGGAGCATCACAGAGCGTTCCGGAATCAGAAGAAAGCTGCCCGCCCAGAGCCTATAAAGCGGAGATTCGTATCGGCACGGTGAGAAAACTGGAGAAGCAGGATCTGCAGCGTGTGGGAGAAATTCTGAATGAGGGCTGGCGCCGGACGTATCGGGAGATCCTGTCCCCGGAAATGTTCTCGGAGAAATGGGATCTGCGCAGAATTCAGCAGCTTCGCCAGGAATTTAACACCAGGCGGCTGGACAACTATATTTATGAGGAGGAGGGCATCGAGGGAATTCTGACATTCGGCAAGACAGAAGACAGAGATAAACCGCGTGCTTTTGAGATCTGGCGCATCTATGTATGCGAAAATGCCCGCATGCAGGGAATCGGTACCAAGCTTCTGACGTTCGCGGAGCAGGAAGCGCGGCGTCAGGGATTTCAGGAGTGTCTGATATGGGCGTTTGAAAAAAATACTGCGGCCTGCAGATTTTATGAACGCCACGGATACGTGAAAGATGCCGGGAAATACCTGGAGGGAGACTATCAGGCTGAGGGTGTCCGCTACTGTAAGAAACTCTGACGTCGGCATAAAAGGATTGACATACGGAAATTATAGTGGTAGTATTAGTAACCGACACACCATATAGTGGTTTTGGGAAAAATAATCTACTAAATATAGTTGCAGAAGGGAACGGCGTGGAATGATCAAAGTAGTAAAAAAGGACGGAACAAAAGAGGATTTCAACGTACAGAAGGTCGTTGTGGCAGTCAATAAGTCCGCATACCGTGCGTTGGTAAAGTTTACGGATGAAGAGCTGGATTTCATCTGTAAGTTTGTAGAGAATAAGGTGCATGAGATGAACATCAATGAGGTTCAGATTGCACAGATGCATAATATCGTGGAAGGAGCGCTTGACCGGGTAAACCCCGCAGTGGCAAAGAGCTACCGCGATTACAGAAACTATAAACAGGACTTCGTTCGCATGCTTGATGAGGTATATAAGAAGAGCCAGTCCATCATGTATATCGGAGACAAGGAGAACAGCAATACGGACAGTGCACTTGTATCCACAAAGCGAAGCCTGATCTTTAATGAGCTCAATAAGGAGCTGTATAAGAAGTTTTTCCTTACCGTAGAGGAGATTCAGGCGATCCGCGACGGATATATCTATATTCATGATATGTCCGCAAGACGCGATACCATGAATTGCTGTCTGTTCGATGTTCAGAATGTCCTGACCGGCGGTTTTGAGATGGGAAATCTCTGGTATAATGAGCCCAAGACGCTCGATACGGCATTCGATGTGATCGGAGATATTGTGTTGAGCGCAGCCAGCCAGCAGTACGGCGGATTTACAGTTCCGAGCGCTGACGACATTCTGGCGCCTTACGCGCAGAAGTCACACGAGAAATATATTAAAAAATACAGAGAACTCGGACTGCCGGAGGAGGTTGTGCAGAAAGTTGCCTGGGAGGATCTTGAAAAGGAGATGGAACAGGGATTCCAGGGATGGGAATACAAGTTTAACTCTGTATCCTCCAGCCGCGGCGATTATCCGTTTATCACCGTGACAGCCGGAACAAATACCACCAAGTACGGTAAGCTTGCAACGATCAAAATGCTTGAGGTCCGCAGAAAAGGACAGGGAAAAGCGGGACATAAAAAACCGGTGCTTTTCCCGAAGATTGTGTTCCTCTATGATGAAAACCTGCATGGCCCCGGGAAGCCGCTGGAAGATGTTTTTGAGGCGGGTATTGAGTGCTCACGCAGAACAATGTATCCTGACTGGTTAAGTCTTACCGGAAAAGGTTACGTTGCAAGCATGTACAAGCAGTATGGCAAGATCGTAAGCCCTATGGGCTGCCGTGCATTCCTCTCACCGTGGTACGAGAGAGGCGGCATGAATCCGGCTGACGCTGATGACAAGCCGGTTTTTGTCGGAAGATTCAATATCGGTGCAATCAGCCTGCATCTTCCGATGATATACGCAAAGGCAAAACAGGAGAGCAAAGACTTCTATGAAGTGCTTGACTATTATCTGGAGCTGATCCGTCAGCTGCACATCCGCACATACGAATATCTGGGAGAGATGAAGGCTTCCACAAACCCGCTTGCGTACTGTGAGGGCGGTTTCTACGGCGGCAATCTCGGACTGTATGATAAGATAAAGCCTCTGTTAAAGACGGCGACAGCCTCATTTGGAATCACAGCGCTCAATGAGCTGCAGCAGCTTTATAACAAGAAATCCCTTGCGGAAGACGGCAGATTTGCACTGGAGGTTATGGAGCATATTAATCAGAAGATCAACCAGTTTAAGAAAGAGGACGGTCATCTGTATGCGATTTACGGCACTCCGGCAGAGAATCTCTGCGGCGTGCAGGTACAGCAGTTCCGTAAGAAATACGGCATTATTGAGAATGTATCCGACCGTGAG
>CALWBA010000220.1 GCA_944375815.1 uncultured Lachnospiraceae bacterium
ATCACGGCATTCGCCCGCGGCGCAAGGAGACAGAACAGCATGCTTCTGGCAGCGGCCAACCCTTTTGTGTTCGGAACATTCCGCCTGTATGAGGGGAGAAGTGCCTATAATCTCATTCAGGCAAATGTCAGAAATTATTTTACTGAGCTTGTCTCAGAGTATCCCGGCGTGTACTATGGTTTTTATTTCCTCGAATTCGCCGACTATTACGGGCAGGAGGAAAATGATGAGTCCCAGATGATTAATCTTTTGTATGCTTCTCTGCGGGCGCTTCTGCGTCCAAGTCTGGATGACCGGCTGGTGCGTCGGATCTTTGAGCTGAAAGCTATGGTTATCAATGGAGAATATCCGCAGGTATTCTCCTGCAATGCGTGCGGCAGCATGGAAAATATTGAGGGTATTTCCATGCGGGCGGGAGCCGTATACTGTGCTTCCTGTACCCGCCTGGCACCAGATCTTCAGAGAATCAGCCCATCGGCTCTGTATGCGATGCAGTATATTATCTCGTCTCCGATCGAGAAACTTTATACGTTTACGGTGACGCCCGAGGTGCTGAGGGAACTTTCGAATCTTATAGACCGCTGCGTGCACAGATATGTGGAAAAACATTTTAAAAGTCTGGAAATCTTATCGGTAATGAAATAGGGATACGCCCTTTGCGGGCGTATCCCTATTACTGTGCGAGCAGCTTTTCCAAATTCTGAGAAGCGTTCTCGTAGGAATCAAATAAAATGGTATGAATGCCGAACTTTGCTGCGGCTTCAATATTATCCGCACGGTCATCGAGAAATACGGCGCGGTTCGGATCAATATCATATTTGCTTAGAATCAGTTCGAAGATCTCCGGCTCCGGTTTGATAAGCTTATGGCGGTAAGAAAAGATTACTCCGTCCATATACGGGAGAAATTTCATTTTATCTTTTGTGCGATTGTACGTATATTCTGCGTAATTGGAGAGAATATACAGTTTATAGCCGCGCTTTTTCAGATCTGCAATCCACGGTACAGTGTAATCGAACAGCCATATTGTCTCGTCAAGGTGCTCAAAAACCTCAAGAATCTGTGCTCTTCTCTCAGGCTTCCGCTCAATAAAGTGCTCCAGAATCTCTTCGGTGGAATATCGGCCGCTGTCGAATTCGTTCCACCACGGATTTAAAAACATTGCCTCTACAAGATCCTTTTTTACATCCTCGTCATATCCGAGACGCTCGATAAGAGCATCCCAGCCAAAACCTACAAGGACGCGTCCTACATCAAAAATGATGGAATCAATCATGAATATCCTCCTTTTTATATCTGTCCTTCAGAAGTCTGTATACCAGAGTCATGGCATAAAGCAGGACAGGAAGTAATATGGTGAAAGCGAAGCTGGCGCGAAAGAGTGCGCCGGCAAGTTCTGAATGCATGAGAGCCAGTACCAGTGTGATAATATACAGTCCCGCGAGGAGCACAGCGCCTGCGAGAGCAAAAATACGTTGCAGGGTTTTCATGGAAGCCTCCTTGTAATCCTCATGTGAATCTTAGCGTCATACATAACAATTATACCCTCTGCCTGCGAAAAATACAAGCAGCCCTGCAAAAGTACGGCAAAAAATCACCTAACTTTGTTTACATTCCCCCGCAGGAGTGGTACGATATACAGGATTCCACTCGCTGCCCGGATTTCATAAAAGTTTCACGGAAATTTTATTGTTATACCGGAAAGAATGCGGTAAAGTTAATGAAGATTGAATAAAAAGGCGAGGAGAGATTACTATGAACAAATGGAAAGAAAAACTGCGGAACTTTATGATGGGAAGGTATGGAGGCGACGATCTGAGCCGTGTGGGTTTCTGGGCGTTTGCCGTATGTCTGGTGCTGTCTCTGTTTCTGCGCATGGACATTTTTTACTGGGCGGCAATCCTGATTATGGTCTGGATATATTACCGCATGTTTTCCAAAAATATCAGCAGGAGATATGAGGAAAACCAGAAGTTCCTGCGTGCAAAGGAGCATATAAAGGTATGGTTCAGGGAACAGAGAGACCCGAATCATAAGATCTTCAAATGTCCGAACTGCGGTCAGAAGACGAGGGTTCCGAGAGGAAAGGGAAAAATCGCTATACGCTGTCCGAAGTGCGGGAACGAATTTATTAAGCGGACATAATCCAATGGAAGGAAGACACTTATGTTTGGATATGTGACAATTAAGAAGGAAGAACTCAAGCTGAAAGATTTTGCAAAGTACCAGGCATATTACTGCGGTGTCTGCCAGGACCTGAAGGACAGTTTCGGGATGCAGGCACAGCCGACGCTTACTTATGACATGACATTTCTCGCTGTTCTGCTGTCAGGACTTTACGAGAGCGAGACTTCGACGGAAAAGCATTTCTGTCCGGCACATCCGGGCCGCAGGCATCCCTGTATGAGAAATATCTGCACAGAGTATGCAGCGGATATGAATCTCATGCTCTGCTATTATAATCTTTTGGATAACTGGCGGGATGAAGGAAGCCGCAGGAGCTACCTGGCAGCAAAGGTTTTGAGAAAATCCTGCCGCAGAGTCCTGGAGGAGTATCCGAAGAAGGCGCGTGCAGTCAGAATGTATCTGAAACGGCTCCATGAGTGTGAGCAGCACAGGGAAGATAATCTGGATCTGGCCGCAGGATATACAGGAGAGCTGATGGGCGAGATTTTTGCCTGGAAGAAAGATATCTGGGCCAGGGATCTGCGGCGCATCGGATTCTATCTGGGTAAGTTTATTTACCTGATGGACGCATATGAAGACGTGGAAAAGGACCGGCAGACGGGCAACTATAATCCGTTTGAGACACTGGCGCACTGCGAAGATTTTGAAGAGCGTGCGGGCAGAATTCTGACCATGATGGCGGCTGAGGCAGCCAGGGCATTCGAGCGGCTTCCGGTACTGGAAAACGCGGATATATTAAGAAATATTTTATATGCAGGTATCTGGGAACGATACGACAAAATTGTGAAGAAACGTCAAAAGGCGGCGGAGTCTTCCGGGAAAAGATTAGAAGAGAAATGAGAGGAAAATCGGGATGTCAGACCCATATAAGGTGTTGGGTGTTTCGCGGGATGCGAGTATGGACGAGATTAAGAAGGCATACCGCAATCTGAGCCGGAAGTATCATCCGGACGCAAATATCAATAACCCCAACAAGGAAAAAGCAGAAGAGATGTTTAAGCTTGTCCAGCAGGCGTATGAGCAGATTGTAGATGAGCGGGAGAGAGGAAGTTCCTCCGGCTCGTACGGCGGTTTTGGAGGCAGAAGCCAGACCGCGTCAGGCTCAGATGAGGAGAGTCTGAAGTACCAGGCAGCGGCGAACTACCTGAACAATGGTCATGCCCGTGAGGCGATGAACGTACTCGACGGGATGAGGGACCGCGGAGCTATGTGGTATTATCTGCATGCGGTTGCAAACTCCAGAATGGGCAATAATGTCAGTGCTGTTGAGGATGCGCGCCGCGCGGTATCATTGGAACCGAACAACCAGCAGTATCAGATGCTGCTGCAGCAGCTTGAGAACGGCGGACAATGGTACATGGACATGGGACAGGGATACGGCTATGAGCGCCAGAATCCGTCTTCAGGAAACTTGTGCTGCCAGTGTCTGCTGCTGAACATGTGCTGCGGCGGCTGCGGAGCTCCGTGCTGCTGTTGCTGCTGATGCAGGTTTAACCATAAAAATCAAAATGAGGGAGGTTTCTCAATGGAGAGAGAAAAACTCAAATCCCGTCTTGGCTTTATTTTACTGTCGGCGGGATGTGCAATTGGTATCGGAAACGTATGGAAGTTCCCGTATATGGCGGGACAGGGCGGTGGAGGCGCGTTCGTGCTGTTCTACATTCTGTTCCTGGTGGTTATGGGACTTCCGATTATGACAATGGAATTTTCCGTGGGAAGAGCGAGCCAGAAGAGCCCGGTGCGTGCATACAATGCACTGGAAAAACCGGGACAGAAGTGGCATATTCATGGCTATATTACGTTAATCGGATGTTATCTTCTGATGATGTTCTACACAACGGTAACCGGCTGGATGCTGCACTACTTCTATATGACGGCGGCAGGAAAATTTGATGGTCTGGATGCATCTGGAGTGGAAGATCAGTTTTATGCAATGCTCGGACAGCCTGGTGTAATGGCAGCATGGATGCTGCTTGTTGTGGCAGTGGGATTTTTCATCTGCTCAAGAGGTCTTCAGAATGGTCTTGAGAGAGTCACCAAGGTTATGATGATAGCTTTGCTCATAATCATGGTCATACTTGCCATCAACAGCTTTACAATGGATGGTGCCAAGGAAGGTCTGAGCTTCTATCTGATCCCTGACTTTAAACGTATGAAAGAAGTCGGCATCGGAAATACAATTGTGGGAGCGATGAACCAGTCGTTCTTTACTCTCAGTCTGGGTATCGGTGCAATGGCAATCTTCGGAAGCTACATAGGAAAAGAGCGCGCCCTTTTGGGTGAAGCTGTAAATGTTGCCGTGCTCGACACATTTGTGGCTGTAACATCAGGACTGATCATTTTCCCGGCATGCTTTACATTCGGTGTGGATCAGACGAGCGGCCCGGCGCTGATCTTTATTACTTTGCCGAACATTTTCAACCATATCCCGCTGGGACGCGTATGGGGAAGCCTGTTCTTCCTGTTTATGGCATTTGCAGCACTTTCTACAGTACTTGCGGTATTTGAGAACCTGATTTCCTGCAGTATGGATCTGACAGGATGCAGCCGCAAGAAAGCAAGTATTGTAAACTTTGTGCTTGTAGCAGTATTGTCTCTGCCGTGCGTACTGGGCTACAATGTATGGAAGGCAGACATCTTCGCTCCATTCGGCGGAACAATCATGGACCTTGAGGACTTTCTGGTCAGCAATATCCTGCTGCCGCTTGGTTCTTTAGTATACCTGCTGTTCTGTGTGACTCGGTACGGATGGGGATGGAAAAACTTTAAGGCAGAGGCAAATACCGGAAAAGGTTTTAAGATACAGGATTGGATGCGTTACTGGCTGGTATTTATCCTTCCGCTGATTGTTCTGTTTATCTTCGGATACGGTATCTATGATAAATTTTTCTAAAGAATGTGTATAAGCCGCGCATATATGGGTCATACTGTAGATGACTTATAAAGGGAAGGCACAAAAGCGTGGCGCTCTTTATTCGTCAGAAGACAAAAGAGAAAAAGAAAATACTTATCCTCCCCTTTTAAAGCAGGGCTGTCCCGATTCCGGGGCAGCCCTGCTGTGTAAGAAAAAAACCGCGGAAACCTTGCATTTTCCGTGGTTTTCGTATATACTATACCTGCTGTAACCCTATGAGGGAAAATTACAATGAATTGAAGGATGGTATGATATATGGGATTATTACAGGATTGGAGAGACATGGCGTACTCTCAGGAAGCAGATAAGGCAAGACTTCAGAAGTTCTGGACAAAGTATTTCACAGTTGAAAAGGGCATTTATGAGCAGCTTTTAACTAATCCGGATGAGGTAGTACACGGTACAGTGAAGGAGCTGGCTGAGAAGTACGGTGTAGATCTGATGACTATGGTAGGTTTCCTTGATGGAATCAATGACAGCTTAAAAGTAAAGAACCCGATTGAGGAGATGGATGAGAACACAAATGTAAATCTCGGATTCGATAAGGAACTTCTTTACAAAAACATGGTAGATGCAAGAGCAGACTGGCTGTATCAGCTTCCGATGTGGGAGAATATCTTCACTGAGGAGAAGAGAAAAGCATTATACCTTGAGCAGAAGAAATCAGGTACAGTGATCAAGGGAGAAAAAATCGGAAGAAACGATCCATGTCCGTGCGGAAGCGGAAAGAAGTATAAATTCTGCTGCGGAAGATAACAGGTAAATTGAAATACCCCTGCTGCAAGTCAGCAGGGGTATTTATAACAGAACGATAAAAAAGGGGCTGTGAAAAAAGCATAGCCTAAAAATAAAGAAGGACCAGGGGTCAAAAATAAGCCCAAGGTCCTTCTTTTGTGTTAAAATTAACTTGCGATGATAATTATTAACAAGTCTAATTCTAA
>CALWBA010000221.1 GCA_944375815.1 uncultured Lachnospiraceae bacterium
GGTCAAATTTTCCCTCCTGAATGCGCGCCATGGAATTTCTGAGTCTCTGAATCGGTCCCGTAATGCTGCGTGCAAGAGCGTTTGCAATCAGGAGCGCCGCTACACACAGCGCAAACGCCGTCAGTAAGTATAAAAGCTTTGTCTGTGCATCGCCTCTTAAGAGCTCAGCCGTATAGATGGAGCCGACAACAGTCCATCCTGTCTTCGACGAGCGGGATATTGTATATAGTTTCTCATGCCTTCCCTTACCGATACGAATCGAATCGGTTTTGCACGCCATAATCTCCTCGGTATACTCTGTGAGCAGCCCTCCGTACAGCATCTGCTGTCTCGGGTGATAAACAATATTTCCCTTTCTGTCAAGAATAAAGACCTCGCCCTGTCTCCCGACACTGTTATTATCGCAGAGCCTGCTGATCGACTCATAGTTCAGATCAATAAAGAACAGCCCCTGTTCAGTGGGTTTTTCCGGACTGTGAATTACCCGGCTTAATGTAATCACCCAGGGATATTTTCCCTCAACGAGATTCTGTACATGAGAGGATGACAGTGCCGTGCCGCCGGGTGCCTCCAGAAGTTCCTGATACCACGGCTGCTCGGAGAGCACGGTATAAAGATTTCTCTTTGTCTGGGTATCGTTGATGAGATACCTTCCATCCGGCGCAATGATTCCGATATTGCGCACATCTGTATGACTCTGCAGCGCAATTGCAAACTGCTCCTCCAGCCTTTCTCCGGCCTCCTGATCTCTGCCGAACATGTAGGACTGCAGATCCGGATCTGACGATACCATCGTTGATATGTTTTCCATGTATTGAATATAAGAATCTATATCGTCGTTGACCTGACTGACAATCTGCTTTGTATATGCGACTGAATTTTCGTATACCATAGAATTTGTATAGCGCAGAGAAATACAAACTACGATCACGATTCCCGCCTGTACAAGAATCATCAGGACCAGGAAAAACGCCTGCCGGATACTTGGCATCTGACCCAGCAGGCTTTTTCTCTTTTTGCCATGCTTCATTTTCTATCGCCTCGCCTTTGCATACTCTGTCGGTGTTCTTCCGGTCATCTTCTTAAATGCAATGCCAAAGTAATGCGGGTCAGAAAATCCCACTCTTTCGGCTATTTCATAGTTCTTCAAAGTTGTATTCGCCAGCAGCTCCTTCGCTTTCTCCATGCGCATTCCTGTCAGTACTTCCATAAATGTACTGCCTGTCTCTTCCTTAAATATCGTGCTGAAATGGCTTGTGCTGATTCCGATATACGAGCAGACAGAATTTAAGCTCAAATCAGGATCACTGTAATTTCTTCCTATATAGTCCAGAGCCATACGTGCCTGCCGGCTGCCGCTCGTAGCATTCTGTTCACCCAGCTTCTCCGCCACACCGACAGCATACTCTTTTACAACATCAAAAGCACGGTCAAATGTACGCTCCGCAATCAGGCGGTTTAAGATATCTTCCCCCTGCTGCCGTCCCTTTCCTTCATCGGGCAGCATACTCTCCTGCACTTCTGCAAGTGTGCGGACAATCTGCTGCAGATACATACATGCTCTGCTCTTTCCCACCAGAGCGCTGCGAATACGAATACGAACCTTCTCCATGGATGCAATAAGCTCATCGCTCTTTCCCGCTTTGGCGTTTCCTGCAATCTCTCTTAAATCTTCATAGATAGAGATTTCCTCTCCGCGCTCTGTCTCCATATCCAGAATCATCCCGCTGCCGAGCAGATAGCGGTAGCCAAGTGCTGCTTTTGCAGAAGCATAGGACAGGTGCAGCTCTTCGGGACTTCGCACATAGATGCCGACTCCAATGGAAATCTCCAGTTTCATGACCTCCTGCACCTTATCCTGAATCTGGCGGCAGATTCTGCTGCATTTTTCCATAAACTCTCTGCGGCGGTTTGTTTCAAAAATGATGTATATGCAATTGCTGCTCTCCTGATAAGCAATTCCTGCCTGGCAGCCCCTTAAAATCTCGCCGGCTATATTTCCTACCACAAACGCCATCAGAGAACTTTCCTGCCGCTCCTTGTCATCGGGGCTGCAGAATTCGGAGTAAGTATCTATCTCCACTGCCGCAACACGGTAATATTCCGAGCGGAATACAATGTCCAGCCTCTGCAGGCGATCCAGACACTGTTCCGGGTCGGACGTGCCTGTCACAAGATCAGAGATAGCCTGGGATCGTATCATCTCCATATTCTTATGGTATTCCTCTGTTGCATGCTCCATTCGGCGCAGCCTGTTTTCCTGGCGCCGCTCCTGTTCCAGCTTCCGGCGGATACGCGTAAGTAATTCCGTGAGCTCAGTCGCGGTTACAGGTTTCAGAAGATATTCGCTGACCCGGTACTGAATAGCCTTCTGCGCATACTCGAATTCTCCAAAGCCGCTGAAAACCACAATTACGATCTCCGGATAATTTTCATACAGAAAACGGCTCAGCTCCATGCCATCGACATACGGCATGCAAATATCGGTAAGCACCACATCTACGGGGTGCTCCTGTACAAATGCAATCGCTTCCTTTCCATTTGCACAGTCTCCTGCCAGTTCAAATCCCAGCTTCTCCCACTCGATATTCTCCCGCATAGCGGTTCTGACCAGAATCTCGTCATCCACAAGCAGTACACGATACATCCCTTTTCCTCCTCACTCACATCTACATCTGAAATTATTATCACTTTATCAGAAAATCAGGTGCTTGTCTATATTCCTGTAAATTTTACATAATTTAGGGTATTTTTGACTTGCAATTTCAGAAAAATTATACTATGGTTGTACTAAAAGAATTCAGGCATCTGGAAAGGAGAATATTACTATGTTAAAAGGAATTCCAAAAATTATTTCACCTGAGCTGCTTATGGTTTTATCTGAGATGGGACACGGCGACCGTATCGTAATCTCTGACGGAAACTTTCCTGCAGAGTCCATGGGAAGAGATTCCATTGTAATCCGCTGTGACGGTCACGGCGTGCCGGAGATTCTCGATGCGATCTTACAGCTCTTCCCGCTTGACACTTATGTGGAAAAACCGGTAACACTGATGGAAGTCGTAGCTGGCGATACTGTAGAAACACCGATCTGGGATACATATAAGGAGATCATTTCCAAGTACGACAAACGCGGTGCTGATACAGTTGAAAATATCGACCGCTTCAAATTCTATGACGAGTCAAGAGAAGCTTACGCCATCATTGCAACCGGAGAGTCTGCACTGTATGCAAATATCATGCTGCAGAAAGGCGTTGTGACAGATTAATTTTCTGTTTTTGCTGCGTAAAAAAGGCATTCCGCATACGGATTTTTATTCCGTGCGGAATGCCTTTTTCTCGCCTAATTTTTTTGTCTGCTTACGCGACTGCGAACTTCTTCAGAGTCTTGTTAAACTCTCTGTTCTCCCCGTAGCACTGTACGGTCAGGTTCTTCGTAAGATCCATGCTCAAGATACCAAGTATAGACTTTGCATCAATAATTATGCGATTATAAAAAATATCAATATCAAAGTCACATTTACTTGCAGCATCTACAAACTCTCTTACATCTGTTGCATTTAATTTGATTTTACACTGTGACATATGATCATCCTCTTTCTTATTAAATCTATGCCGTTGCCGGCATTATACTGTTTTTATCAGCCAGGATCGGTACTCTGTGCTGCCTGCAGGTTCTTCTCCTTTCTGATTAGCCAACATTATGGCACTGCCTCCTTTATTTGTCAATGCTTCTAAATTTTTCCAAACAATTCAGACAATTGCAGGACTTTTGTGCAGGTTATGCATTCTCATTTTCCCTTTCACCATAAAAATTGTATTTTTTTCGTATGATCGGTAACGGTTCCAACACAGAAGAACCCCGGAAAAAAACGATATTTTACATATTTGATGCTGAAAAATTGTGAATTTCTAACATATGCCCATATTTTGAACAAGACTTGCAGCGATTATCAGCCTGCATCATACGTCCGATACAGTTCTTCCAGCTTCTCCAGATAGCCGGTATAGCCATAGTCTCCGTCAAGCTTCCAGAGTACGTTCCATTTTGTCTTGTAAGCATTTGTGGAGTTTATCACTCCGTTCCAACAGGTATAGCTGTCGCCGTTAATTATCAGTGTTATTCTTCCGCCAAAACTGCTGTATGGGATTTGCCTACCGATATGCACAGGTTTGAGGATCTCTTTCACTTTCTCTATATCTTCCTTTTTCAATTCATATTCTGTATCTAATAATCCCCCTCTCATACTTACCGTATCCCATTTCTCAGGCAGCACATCGAGAAGCATCATGCCTTCCTCAGGAAATGCAGACTGCACTTCTTCATAAATTTCCGAGTACCAGTTTTGCAATTCTTCAACGAAATCCGGTTCGCCTTTTGGAAGATTTGGCTGCGTGAAATAGCAATAGATCCCACGGCCGGCAGATTCCTCACCCCAATAATGGATCATGCCAGATCCTCTATATCTATCTTCGTCTTTATTCTTCTCATTATGCCCGTAAACTGTTATTTCCACGCGCATCCATTTCTCCTCACTATAGGGATCATTTTCCATTACGATTATGGCACCGGTGGGATGAGGATAATCAGTTTCATCCGGCTCTTCCATTTCTATGACACGTACATCTGATAAAATTTCCCACAGTTTTTCCCTGTCCTTCTCTTTTTCAAACTTAATCTCTCCTCCTTCCTCATTTTTCGCTCCTCCCAGATATAGAAACTTCATCTTCTCCGGCAGCACATCCGGCTTCAGAGAATCACATTTCCGTTCAACAAAATCCCAGAAATCTTCCCCGGGCATGTTTTTCTCCTCTATAGCATTCTCCTTCTTTCCGCATCCACTGAAAATTCCGAGCAACATCAAAAACAGCGCGCCAAGTATCCATTTTCCCGTTTTTTTCATCGCAGCATCCCCCTTCACTCACGGTTTTCTATGATTTTACGATATCATCTCGGCAAACGGCTGTCAAAGATTTCTACCATATCTTTGGAACTTGTGCTAAAATGTACCGTGTAGAAAAATTACATTTAAGGAGTGAATCTTATGATTAAGCAAAGACTTGCTGCTCTGCGTGAACTGATGAATGCACGCGGGGTAGATGTGTATCTGGTTCCTACCTCAGATTTTCATGGTTCAGAGTATGTAGCACCGTATTTTAAGTGCAGAAAATTCATCTCCGGCTTTACCGGATCAGCAGGAACCGCAATTATAACGAAAGATGAGGCATGCCTCTGGACAGACGGAAGATATTTCGTCCAGGCAGCAAAGGAACTCAACGGAACCGGTTTTACCCTGATGCGTATGGGAGAGCCGGAGGTACCGACAGTAGAGGACTATCTGAAGTCTCACCTTTCCGCCGGACAGACACTTGCCTTTGACGGACGTGTTATAAGCGGTTCTATGGGGGAAAAGTTTGAGAAAGAGCTCGAGGGCATAACACTTGTCTATGACTGCGACCTCGTAGGTGAGATCTGGAAAGACCGTCCTGCACTTACCTCAAAACCGGCATGGATTCTGGAGGAGAAATGGGCAGGAGAGGCCTCATCATCAAAGCTTGCGCGCGTGCGTGAAAAGATGCAGGAAGCCAAGGCTGATATGCATGTACTGACATCCCTCGACGATATTGTCTGGATGCTGAATCTTCGCGGCGACGACGTACCGTGTAATCCGGTTATACTCTCCTATCTCGTTCTTACAATGAAGGGCGGCACACTCTACGTGATGGACAGCGCTCTGACAGAAGAGGTCCGCAGTTATGTATCGAATCTTGGACTTTCTATTCGGCCTTATGACGCAATTTATGACGATGCAAAAGAAATCAGCGGTCAGAATATTTTACTGGAATGTGATCACACAAACTATGCACTGTGCCGCATCCTTTCTGACGGCAACAATCTGAAGGACGATATGAATCCCGCCTCCTTAATGAAGGCTGTAAAAAATGAAACAGAAATGGAAAATATCCGCAAAGCACATATCAAGGACGGCGTAGCTGTCACAAAGTATCTGTACTGGCTGAAGACAAACATAGGAAAATTCCCTATGGACGAACTCTCCGTTGCCGAAAAGCTTGAAGAGTTCCGCCGTGAGCAGGAAGGCTATCTCGGACCGAGCTTTGATACGATTTCCGCTTACGGTCCGAATGCCGCAATGTGCCACTACTGCGCTTCACCGGAAAACTATTCTGTTCTGGAACCGCGCGGGCTCTACCTTGTGGACTCCGGCGGACAGTATTACGAAGGAACGACTGATATCACCAGAACAGTAGCACTTGGCGAATTGACCGATGAGGAGAAACTGCACTTTACGCTGACTGCAATGGGTATGCTCCGCCTTGGAAACGCCAGATTTCTTCATGGATGTACTGGCGTAAATCTCGATTATCTTGCCCGCGGCGTCTACTGGGAGCGCGGACTGAACTTCAATCACGGTACCGGACATGGAGTCGGCTATCTGCTGAATGTCCACGAACGCCCGAACGGCGTCCGCTGGAAGTCTGTGGCTGCTCACCCTGAGCAGGAAATCTTCGAGGAAGGTATGCTCACTTCGGATGAACCCGGTATTTATATTGAAGGCAGTCACGGTATCCGTACCGAAAACCTGATGCTCTGCCGAAAAGACATTAAGAATGAATACGGACAGTTCATGCGTTTTGAATTTGTCACTCTGGCACCCATCGATCTGGATGCAATCTGCACCGAGTACATGGAAGCAGGTGATGTGGAACTGCTGAATCACTATCACAGAGAAGTATATGAAAAAATTTCTCCGTATCTTACTGACGAAGAGCGTGAATGGCTGAAAGAGTATACACGTCCGCTGCATAAATAACCAAGCACCAAAAACGGACTCCCTAGAGTATCTTTTCTAAGGAGTCCGTTTTACTCATTTCTCTCTCTTTTTATAGCGGTCTTTGGAAAATTTAAAACAGCATCCATTCTTCACTGCGCGCTTAAACTTCAATCATTATAGAACTGCGCCTGCATCCGAAAAAGTTCCGCGTAGATTCC
This sequence comes from uncultured Lachnospiraceae bacterium, assembly GCA_944375815.1. Classification (GTDB taxonomy): domain Bacteria; phylum Bacillota; class Clostridia; order Lachnospirales; family Lachnospiraceae; genus Egerieimonas_A. The sequence continues at coordinate 7,013 of CALWBA010000221.1, forward strand.
ATTCGCCCCCATCAGTTCCTCATGGGTTCCCTGTTCAATCATTTTCCCCCTGTCAATGACTATAATGCGGTCACAGAATTTTGTACTGGACATTCTGTGAGAGATAAAGAATGCTGTCTTTCCCTCCACCATTTTGTGGAATCTCTGATACAGTTCATATTCGGCACGCGGATCCATTGCAGAAGTCGGTTCATCCAATACCACAATCGGTGCATCCTTATAAATCGCCCTTGCAATTGCAATTTTCTGCCCTTCTCCTCCGGACGGCTCAAAGCCTGTCTCATCAAAATTTTTATAAATCGACCTGTCCAGATTATAATCAATGGATTCAAGCTTTGCGCTCAGACCGCTCTCTTCCAGAAGATTAATAAGTGCTGTGTCACTCACCCCCTGTTTATCAAAAATTAGATTTTCTCTTACACTGAATGAGAACAAACGGAAATCCTGAAAAACAGCTCCAATTAATTTCATATAAGAATCATAACTATAATCCCGGATATCTGTTCCATCCAAAAGAATTCGTCCTTCTGTAGGTTCATAAAGGCGGCAGACAAGCTTAATAAACGTAGATTTTCCCGCACCGTTTTCTCCCACAATTGCAATTCTCTCACCAAAATGGATTACCTGACTGATATTTCTCAGCGCGTATGTATTCTGTCCCTGATATTTAAAGGATACATTCTCAAAGGTAAGGGTATGAAAACTTGTCGGTGCCTCCTTCTTCCCGTCATACATTGTGGAGGGAATATTCATATACTGCTCAAGTGCATCATAGTAGCCCGAAAACTGTTTCATGTCTAAGATGCTCTGCATTACATCTGTCATCGCAGAAGTAAAACTGGCCATTGTGGAAATGTACATTGAAAAATCACCAATTCCAATTGCTCCGGCCAATACTTTCCATCCAATTGTAATATAAGATACAATCTCGAGGATCATATTGATAGCAGCAGCAAAATACTGAGCTTTCATCTCCTCTCCCATCTGCTTTTTATAAAATGAATCAGATTCATTCAGATGAAAGCGCACTTTTTCTATAATCCAGTTGCGAATACCGAAAATCCGGATTTCTTTACCAAAAGAAAAATCCTCCACTAAATTCAAAAGATATGATGTCCTGCGTTCTATTGGTACTTTCTCCATATCAAGCTTCACATAATTTTTTCTTGTGATTCCCTCAAATTTTGTATTGAGAAGAATCAACAGAATAAATAGCCCTACGAGTGCCAGGCTCAGCGTTGACAGAATCGTAATAATACCCGCGAACACGAACACCTTTCCTATAATATTAAATGCTCTATCCATTACCACGCCGAATCCCTGTCCATTGGCATACAGGAATTTTCTTGCACGCTCTTTCGTATCCAGAAAGTTTTTATCCTCCAGCCTTTCAAAATCACATTTCGATAGTTTCTCTGCCAGATCCACCTGAAAATCGGTAAAAAGCTTTCCTTTTAATATAAAACATTTCCCCGTAAAGTAATTATTGGTAATTTTTCCAATTACATTATTTCCCACGATCATGCCTATCCACATCAAAATCTTTTCCGAAGACTGATGATTGGTCAAACCGTCAATCAGAAATTTGGGCAATATCAGATTGGCAATAAGAATACTGCCCTGAATCAACTGATTCAGTATACTGAATATGATGTATGTTTTTTGATGTTTCCAACTATATTTTATCAAAAAATATAACCCCTTCATTATTATCTCCTCTTATTTTCAACTTGAGCATAATGGCTCAAAACCAACAAGAAAACATATGTATAATAACAGTTACTTCAGAAAATCACAACTATATTGCTCAGTTTTTTACGGCAAAATAATAAATTATCTCAATTTAAATTTTATTCCTGTACCTGCTGCCACGACTTAATTTCCAGCAAAAATCCCTTCGCCAGGCACTCACACGCCCAAACGAAGGGATTTCTCATTTCTTCATTTATTTTCTCATAAGCAGCAGCATATAATCTGCCGCCGACGCTGCAATCAGCATAGCGATACAGATAATGCCCATTACAGTCTTATACCCCATGACCTTAAAGTGTTCCCGCCAGCCGTTTTTCTGGGAAAATTTCTCCGGATTTTTGCCTTTGACCAGGAGCATTCCGGCGATGATAAACATGGACAGGGCGGCAACTAAAAGCAGACCGTCCTTCATGACCTCCAGTCCGGCTGCTACTGCCATTCCCCTGATCAGGAATCCGGCCAGAAACAGCACTAAGCCAAATGCCGCTGAGAAGAGCAGACCGATCGCGAACGCTTTTGCTCCGTCGCGCAGCAGATCTTTTGCTTTATTCATCTTTAAAACTCCTTACTGCCGCAAAAATGACATGCCACAAAGTGACCGTTTCCGATGTCACGCAGCGGCGGCATCTCCTGTCCGCAGATGTCCTTTGCATACTTACATCTGCCGCGGAACTTACAGCCCGGTTTCGTGTTGATCGGGCTTGGAACCTCGCCCTCAAGGCGAATCTTGTTCTTGTCTCTCTCAGCCTCAACCTCCGGGTCCGGAATCGGGATCGCGGACAGCAGTGCCTGTGTGTACGGGTGACGCGGATTCGCATAAAGCTCCTCAGATGTTGTCAGTTCCACAAGTGTTCCAAGGTACAGAACAGCCACACGGTCGGAAATGTGCTTAACCATGGACAGATCGTGAGCTACAAACAGATATGTAAGCCCCATCTTCTTCTGAAGCTCTACAAGCAGATTGACAATCTGAGCCTGAATGGAAACATCGAGCGCGGAGATCGGCTCATCGAGCACCATAAACTCAGGCTGCACTGCGAGCGCGCGGGCAATGCCGATGCGCTGTCTCTGTCCTCCGGAAAACTCATGCACAAAACGGTTGGCATGCTCACGGTTCAGTCCTACAAGTTCAAGATACTTATAAATAATCTCCTGACGTTCCTTCTTATTCTTTGCCAGATGATGAATATCAATACCTTCTCCGATGATATCCGCAACTGTCATACGAGGATTTAAAGAACCGTACGGATCCTGGAACACCATCTGCACGTCTTTCTTGAACGCGAAGCGTTCCCTGCCGGTCATGGAGTGTACATCTTTTCCTTTATAAAGCACCGTTCCGTCCGTCTTGTCATACAGACCGATGCAGGTACGTCCGCATGTTGTCTTACCGCATCCGGACTCTCCTACCATGCCGAGTGTCTCTCCCTTATAAATATCAAAGCTCACGTCATCCACTGCCTTTAAAATGGCATTTTTTCCAACTTTAAAATACTTCTTTAAATGCTGTACGGAAAAAAGAACTTCTTTATCAGCCATCTCATTCTCCTCCTTTCAGAGCAGGCATATCCACTTTCGGCGCCATCGGATGATGGAGCCAGCAAGATGCAGTGTGACCATTGCCAAAGTCTGTTGCCTCAGGCATCGCTTCCTTACAGATCGGCATGCAGTAACTGCAGCGAGTACAGAATGGACAGCCGACCGGGGGATTCAGCAGATCAGGAGGCGTTCCCGGAATTGTGGCAAGTTCCTGCTTGTTCTTCAGGTCCAGGCGCGGAACGGATTGGATCAGTGCCCAGGTATACGGATGACGCGGACGGTAGAAAATATCTTCACACGTACCGCTCTCCACAATAACGCCGGAATACATAACCGCAATTCTCTGTGCAATGTTGGCCACAACGCCGAGGTCATGCGTGATCATGATAACAGACGTATCGTTCTTCTTCTGCAGTCCCTTGATGATATCGAGAATCTGGCCCTGAATCGTTACGTCGAGCGCTGTTGTAGGCTCATCACAGATCAGGATCTTGGGATCGCAGGCGAATGCAATCGCGATCATAACACGCTGACGCATTCCGCCGGAAAACTCATGCGGATACTGGCGAACTCTCTTTTCAGGCTCAGGAATGCCCACAAGACGCAGCATCTCAACAGCCTCCTTCTGAGCTTCCTTTTTTGTCATGTTTTTGTGGCCCATCAGGTTCTCCATGATCTGTTTTCCAACTCTCATCGTCGGGTTCAGGGAAGCAAGGGCATCCTGGAAAATGATTGCGCACTCTCCTCCCTTATAATTCTTCCACTGTTTTTTATCGTAATTTAAAATATTCGTTCCATTATAGAGAATCTCACTGTCTTTTTTAATTTCTCCCTGCGGAGCCTTGATAAGCCCCATGATGGACTTTGCCGTTACTGACTTTCCGCAGCCGGATTCTCCTACGATCGCAATCGCCTCTCCCTTATTCAGGGAAAACGTCACACCGCGCACCGACTTTACCTCTCCCGCATAGGTGTGATAGGAGACTCTCAGGTTTTTCACTTCCAAAATTGGTTTCTGTTCACTCATATTTCTTTCTCCTGTCTGCGCATTCTACTGACGTAATCTCGGATCCAGGGCGTCGCGCAGTCCGTCGCCTAAAAGGTTAAACGCCATAACGATGATACAGAGTACAAGGCACGGGAATAAAAGCTGGAATGGATAGAACTCCATATTCTGCTGTCCCATGGAAATCAATACGCCAAGGCTGATTGCCGGCGCTTTCAGACCTATGCCCAGGAAGCTTAATCCGGCCTCGGTAAAAATGAACATCGGAATCGCAGTCGCCGTATCGAGGATCAGGATTCCCAGCATGTTCGGAATATAGTGCTTCATGATAATGTGTACGGGACTTGCTCCGAGTACCTCTGCCGCATAGACGTATTCAGACTCTCTTAGCTGCTTGATCATTCCTCGCACCTGACGCGCCGTGTTGCACCATGCCGTGACACTTAACGCCACCAGAAGCGCAAAAAGATTGTTGCCCAGTACCATCATAATCAGAATTGTCAGAAGCAGGGACGGAATGGAGTTGATAACCTCAATAATACGCATAAGGACTTCATCCACCCAGCCTCCGAAATGCGCCATCAGCGCTCCGTAAACCGTTCCGATAATCAGCTTTAACGCTGTCGCCACTATAGCGATTACAAGAGAAGCGCGGGCTCCTACCCAGATACGTGAGAAAAGGTCTCGTCCCAGATTATCCGTTCCGAACCAGTATTTGGCGCATGGCTTCAGGTTCTTCTCCATGACATTCATGGACTCATAATCGTAGCCCCGGATAAGAGGCCCTATAATGACCATGATAACCAGAAGTCCCAGAACCACAAGAGATGCCATTGCCACAGGGTTCTTTCTCAGTCTCCTCCAGGCGTCCTGCCAGTAGGAAATTGTGGGGCGGTCAATACGGTTTGCCTCTTCCTGCGTATAGCCGATGATTTTAAATTTATCTGGTGTTAATGCTGCCATAGTTCTCTCCCTTCCTACCTGCTCTTTCCGGTCATGCTGATTCTCGGATCAATCGCAACGTACAGTAAGTCCGTGATAAACAGCACAATGATATACATTGCTGCAAGAATGACCGTCTCACCCATGATGATCGATAAGTCCTGGTTATTTACCGCCGTTACATAATACTGTCCGATTCCCGGAATGGAGAAGATGCTCTCGATAAAGAAGGAACCGGTAATACACATCGCGATGGACATCGGCAGCTGTGTGATAACAGGAATGAACGAGTTTCTTAAAATATGTTTGCGGATAATCCTTGCTCTGCTAAGCCCCTTGGATTCCGCTGTCAGCACGTAATCCTGGTTTATAACATCCAGCATGGATGTTTTTAACAGTCGGGCATACGTTGCAATATAAGTAAAACAGCCGGTCAGCGTTGGAAGCACTGTATATTCCCAGCCTCCAAACCACAGATCCTTGCCGGCAGGCCATCCGATCGTCGGAAACCACTGCAGATTTCCTGCGAAAACCTTCTGCAGCAGCAATCCGAAGATCAGATGGGGGACCGATATGAGCAATACCGACAAGGCTATAACAAGATAATCAGCTATCGTACCTCTCTTAACCGCCGCTAAGATTCCCAGCAGAAGACCCACAGCAACGCCGAGAATCACCTGCTGAAGACCCAAGCGCGCAGATACTGGAAGACGGTCATGAATCAGGCCCCCTACGGTCTGTCCTGCATAAACAAAAGACTCTCCGAAGTCCCCGACACAGATTCCTTTCATGGTGATGGCATAACGTTCCATCATGGGCTTGTCGAGCCCGTATTTCTTATACAGATTCTCCTTTACGGTAGGAGACAGCTTGTCCGCACGCTCGGAAAGCGGATCTCCCGGCACGGCTTCCAGAAGGAAAAACGTAGCCGTTGCGATCAGAAAAAGCGTCAGAATCATCTCTGCAAGGCGGCGGATTAAATATTTTCCCATAGATTTTCTCCCTTTTCTTATAGCAAAGAAGAGCTTACACCACCATAAGCTCTTCCCTGCACAAACTTATCACAGCTTCAACACTGCCTGATTACTTCTCGATGTAGGTTCTGTAAAGCTCCTGGCTTGCTCCGAAGGAGGATGTGTTGAAATCCTTTACCCAATTCTGATAGTAGAAATGCTTGTCGCCGTAGTAGATCGGTGCACATGCACAGTCATCCAGAAGCAGAAGTTTCTCCATCTCCTGGTATTTTGCAAGACGTTCAGCAGAATCCTGCACTCCGTTTAAGGAATCAATCATCGCATCATACTCCGGATTGCTGTAGCGGCCATAAGACGGATATACGCCTGTCTTCATAATGTTTAAGAAATCCAGAGGATCGTTATAGTCGCTGGACCAGCTCCACAGGAAGATATCGAAATTATACGCGTCTCTCTCAGACTGGAACATAGCATAATCACCCACAGTATTCAGCTCTACTTTTACGCCGAGGTTCTGCTGTAAGGACTGCTGGATATATTCTCTCTCCATCTGCTCTTCTGTCGTATTTCCGTAGTCCAGAAGAACTAACGTAATATCGCTTGGCGCAGTTGTCACACCGAGCTCATCAAGTCCCTCCTGGAACAGCGCCTGCAGCTTTTCAGGATTTCCTGCGTACTCTTCATATTCAGCCTTGATCGGTTCCTCTGCCTGGCTGCGGTAAGACTCGCCGTCCAGAGTAATAGCCGGGGCTACCAGGCCGTATGCTGCGGAGTAACGTCCGTATACGGCAGATACCATCTCTTCTCTGTTAATGGAATAAGAAATGGCTTTTCTTATTTTTGTGTTCTGCATCAGTCCGGATTTTCCGCCGTTCTGGTGCTCATAGCAGAGCATTGCAGTTGTCGGATACTCTGTGGAGAGTGTCTGAATGTCTCCAGACTCTACCTTTGCATCATATTTTGCGATATAATCTCCGGATGCGTCAAATACATCGAGCTGTCCGTTATCGAACATCGTTGCTGCCGTTACATCCTCCGGTACACAGTACCAGTTAATCTGATCCAGCTTCACTTCATCTGCATCCCAGTAGTTCTCATTCTTTGTCCAGGTCATGGAGTTGTCCTCCACAAGATCGGTCATGCAGTACGGTCCGTTATATACGCACAGCTTCCAGTCCTTGCCCCAGTTGTCCCCTGCTGCCTCAGCAACGTCCTCACGCGTCGGATAAAGCGGGGTTGCAACCAGCTTTGCCTGGAATGTCGGATCTGCTTCTTTTAATGTAACTTCGAAGGTATAATCATCAATAACCTTGATTGCAACATTATCAATAGATCCCTGTCCGTTGTAATACTCCTCAGCTCCTACCACATTGAAGATAAAGGACGCATAGTCATATCCGTTTTCGGGATCAAGCAGGCGCTTCCATCCATACTCGTAATCCATTGCGGTTACCGGCTTTCCGTCAGACCATTTTGCATCTTTTCTCAGATGGAAAGTGTATACCAGACCATCCTCTGATACATCCATAGACTCTGCTCCGGCGTAAATAAACTCCTCTCCGTCCGGTCCTGCTACTGCACGCATCAGTCCCTCATAGCACTCTGCCATCATCCAGCGCCAGCCCATGTCCTGCACATCATAGTTATTTCCAAAGGTAACGGCGCGCAGATTAATCTGCTGTCCGTCACTGCCTGATGTGTCAGAGGACTGTCCTGCATTGTCTGCTGAGCTTGCAGTGTTATTGTCCGCTGTCGCTACCTGTGTTTCTCCGTCTCCGCCGCAGCCGGCAAGCAGGCCTGCAGCCATTGCTCCCGCCATGAGAAGAGACAAAAGCTTTGTTCTTTTTTTCATTTTCTTTCCTCCTTGTTTTTATTTAAACGCTCCGCTTAATCGCAGTGCGTCATAATACGGATGATTTCCTCGTCCGTCTCGTTCATAGCATTTCCGCCGAGACGGCATACATTCCGGATGGTATTCTCCACGCCTTTGGAGACAATGCCGTCCTCGGCGTAGAACTGCTGTCCGTTGGTATACATATAGTATCCCAGAATTCCGGCTTCCACAGAGGAAGCAATCTTGGCTGCACAGGACGCTTTTGCACCGTCACAGAAAATTCCGGATACTGTTGCAAGAGAATTTACAAGTGTATGGGAAACTTCCTCCTCACGGCCTCCGAAAAGGTATGCAATTCCGCAGCCTGCTGCACATCCTGCACTCACGGCTCCGCAGAATGCCGAGAGAGGTCCGATGCCGTGCTTGATATGAACTGCTGTCAGATTGGAAACAGCCAGCGCTCTGTACAGATCTTCCTGTGAGCTTCTCAGGCGCTCCGCATATACAATTACAGGCACAGATACAGTGATTCCCTGGTTGCCGCTTCCTGAGTTAATTACAACCGGAAGCTCACAGCCGCTCATACGGGCATCTGAACCTGCCGCAGCCATTGCCTTGCTCATGATCTTTACATCATCGCCATATGTCTTTACCAGAGTGCTTCCTATATTTGCACCCCAGTCGTTCTGCATTCCCTCTAACGCAATCGCATAATTATAGGAAATCTGACGATCCAGCACTTCTTTTACGTCTGCGATGTCCATGTCCTCTGCAAACCGGACAATATTCTCGATTGTCAGCAGGCTTCTGTCTGCCTTTGTGGACTTACCCTCACTTGCAGGAGCATCTTCATGGTAAATCATTTCCCCATCTCTTCGAATATATGCAATATTGCAGTGCGTTCTCGAGATCCTCACCTCGGCACTGTGCCCCTCCGCATACACTTTCACCAGAATATCCAGTTTTTCACCGTTCTCAAGCGGTTTCACCTCAATCGGAACACGCTCCAGATATTCCCGCATAGCCCGCTTCTGCTCAGATGTCACATCAGCAATTACCTCCAGCTTCTTAGCCGTATTTCCGCCAACAATACCTGCTGCTGCAGCGGCCGGGATCCCTTTGAGTCCATCTGTATTCGGTACGATCACACTTTTAACATTCTTAATAATATTTCCGCTTGCATGGATCTCCACCCGATCCGGCAGCCTTTCCAGCACTTCCCTTGCTTTTGCTGCGCAATATGCGAGCGAAATCGGCTCCGTACATCCAAAAGCCGGAACCAGCTCCTCTTTGAGAATCTGCACATAGGTACGGTATACATCTTCTGACAGCCGCATCTGTCTACTCCCTCCTTTTTGTCTGCCAGGACTCCCAGATAACAAAAAGCGTACACACCCTCCCTCTTACAGGGATGCGTGTACGTTTCGATAAGGCTCCTTCGTATTATAGAAACGTAAATCAGACTTTTTTTGACATGAAAGATTATACCATAAAACTTGCATTATTAAAAATGAAAATATATAATATGCTATATCAGTATTTTTGATAAGTAAAAAAATGCTCACCGAAATTTTTTCGGTGTTTTACCAGTTTTCCCAAAAAGGAGTAATGTATAAATGGAGCTAAAAAATATTCATACTTTCATTCGCGTGGCTGAATATGAGAACTTTACAAAAGCGGCAAAAGAGCTTGGATATGCCCAGTCTACAGTTACTCTGCAGATTCAGCAGCTTGAAAATGAACTCCGTACCAACCTGTTTGAGCGCTACGGAAAGCGCATTGTTCTCTCTGCCGCGGGACGGGAATTTTTAAAGTACGCATATCAGATTTCCAAATACGAGTCCATGGCAATTGAACATTTTCATCGCACGGAGGAACCGGAAGGACATTTGAAAATAGGGGTGATGGATACGCTGTGTTCCTCAGAATACACAGATCTGTTCTATACCTTTCAGGAAAAATACCCGAAGATTACCATGTATCTGGAGATTGTGACTACTCTGCAGGCAATGGAAGATCTCGACAAGGGCAAATTCGATCTGATTTTTCTTCTCGATAAGAAAATTACGCGGCCGAACTGGGTTACTTCCAAAGAATTTCCAGCTGAAATTGCCTTTTTCTGTTCCAGCCGTCACTCGCTTGCTGGAGTATCCTCCGTATCCTTAGACCGGCTTCTCCAGGAACGTTTTATTCTGACAGAACAAAGCTGCAACTACAGAGATGTATTTGAGAATGATCTTGCCTCTGCCGGAAAACGCCTCAACTGTGCAATGGAAATCGGACATACGGATTTTATTATCAACGCCGTATCCCGCCAGCTGGGAATCGGATTGCTGCCGCTGTTTACCTTAAAGGAGGCACTGGCTAAAGGTGATATCTCTCTGATTCGTGTGAAAGATTATCAGATCCAGCTTTCAGTTCAGGTTATTTATAATTCCCAGCGCAGAGTCTCGCTGCCGCTTCGAACACTCCTGGCTGATCTTGATCATTTTTATCCTGAAAAATAGGCATTGTCCCTGCATATGCCAGGGACAATGCCTCTATCTGCTTTCTGTTTTCTCTTATCTCGGCATTGCTTCCTCTGCCTTCTCGAGATATTCATTATTTACTGCATGGAATGCACCTGCATCTGCCGCTTCCGCATAGATCGGATTAATCGGCATTTTACCGAGCAGCGGGACATTCAGTTCTGCTGCAATCTCCTCAATATGGCTGTCACCGAAGATTTTAATCTGCTTTTTGCAGTCCGGGCATTCCACATAACTGTAGTTTTCCACAATACCAAGCACCGGAATATGCATCATCTCTGCCATATTATATGCCTTCTTTACGATCATGCGAACAAGATCCTGCGGTGAAGATACAATCACAATTCCGTCTACCGGCAGGGACTGGAAAACAGTCAGCGGCACATCACCGGTTCCCGGCGGCATGTCAACAAACAGATAATCCAGGTCTCCCCAGATAACATCACTCCAGAACTGCTTAACCATATTTGCAAGAACCGGTCCTCTCCATACTACCGGTGTCTCCTCATCGGGGAGCAGCAGGTTGATGGACATAACCTTGATCTTATTCGCCGTCTCAAGCGGCAGAATATTGTCGTTTTCCATACGCGCCGGTCCTTGTAAGCCGTACATCTTCGGAATAGACGGTCCTGTGATGTCTGCATCCATAATACCTACACGATATCCTTTCTCTGCCATGCGGTTCGCCAGAGAAGCTGTCACAAAGGACTTTCCTACACCGCCTTTGCCGCTGACAATACCGATTACATGCTTTACCTCTGAATAAATATTTAATTCCACCTGAAAGTTCGGCTGCGCGCTCTGCTTGCTCGGGCAGCCCTCACAGCTCTCCTTTGTACAGGTTGTACTGCTGCATTCTTTTGCCATTTTTTTATTCCTCCATGATTATTTGATAAAGCGGTCAATAGCCTTCGTTAGCTCCGCAAGTTCCTCACGGTCGCCGCTCTCTATGGCGTCCACGATACAGTGCTCAATGTGATCCTGCAGAATGACCTTGCCTGTATTGTTGATCGCCGCACGCACTGCCGAGAGCTGGATCAGCACCTCACTGCAGTCGCGCCCGTCTTCCACCATTCTTTTGATGGATTCCAGATGCCCAATTGCCCGGGAAAGGCGATTTAAGACTGCCTTCGTATTCTGATGCGTATGCGTATGTCCATGGTGATGGGAATGCTCCACAACCGTCCCATCTTCCAGAACATGGGTATGTGTTTGTCTTTCCTGTTCGCTCATCGTCACCCCTGCTTTCTCAGAACTCTGTAAATGTCAGTCTCTGGTGAAGCCCGGCGGATTCCACATCATAGACGATAGAACCATCCGCGCAGACCATCTTTTCCACACGGAGCATCTTATCCGGGAACATTTGCTCCACAAATACGTCCAGATCGTCAGTGCAGATTTCCTCTATAAAGTTATCCCTCGTCTTATTATTCGGACATTCGTTGAAAATCTGACGGATCATCTCATATTCCTTCATAGCCTTGCCTCCGTTTCTTCTCTGCGCTTTTTCTACAATTTTCCGCAGTCATTATTCATTATAACAGCCTCTCTGAAAAATACAACCCGCCTGAGGGGATAGAGCCTGAAAAAAACAGTTGTTTTCTGTCGTCAAATGTCGTAAGATAAAAATTAACTTCTGTACGCAGAACGTACTTTAAACAATGTTACAGACTAATTCTATGGAGGAAATATCTATGCAGCTTTTAAAAGAACGCATCTTAAAAGACGGCACGATCAAACCCGGAAATGTTCTCAAAGTCGACAGCTTTTTGAATCATCAGATTGACATTCAGCTTCTCAATGAGATTGGCAAGGAATTTAAGCGCCGCTTTGCGGACTGCCCGATCACAAAGATTCTCACCATCGAGGCATCCGGCATCGGTATCGCCTGTATTGTGGCTCAGTATTTCGACAACGTGCCTGTCGTATTCGCCAAGAAGACGCAGAGTATCAACCTCGACGGCGAGATGTACTGCACGAAGATCGAGTCCTTCACTCATAAAAAGGTATATGACGTAATACTTGCCAAAAAGTTCCTCACAGCAGAGGATCATGTACTTGTGATCGACGATTTCCTCGCAAACGGCTGCGCTATGCTGGGACTTTTAGATATTGTGAAAAAATCCGGTGCGACGCTTGAGGGCGCGGGCATTGTAATCGAAAAAGGATTCCAGCAGGGAGGAAAGCTCATCCGCGATATGGGTGTACGCCTTGAGTCCCTTGCAATCATCGATTCCATGACTGATGACTCCCTGACTTTCCGCTCATAATCATCCGGTTCTTAAAGCCACTGCTTGATCTGTGACCACTCCTCTGTCAGGCGCATCAGCCCCCAGGCAGCGTTCGCCGGACTGGTGCTGGGAAGCTTAACGGCTTCCCTCCCTGTCATGGGCAGTATATATTTTCGGTACAGATTATATGATGCTGTACCATTGCAGAAGATCTGACGAATATCAGCTTCCATCAGAATGTGACTGATATCGTTCGGCACTACGTCGCGAATACTGCTGTCGCTGGAACCGGCAATAGTACAGGATGCAATCACATCCCACACAGCAAGATGCCCTGAAAGGAGCATCTTTTTCTTTTCTTCCACGCTGGTCGGAACCGGAACGCCAAGAACGGCTGAAATCACCTTCCAGAAACGATTTTGCGGATGGTGATAAAAAAATCTTCCCTCCCTGGACTTCACAGACGGAAAGCTTCCCAGAATCAAGACTCTGGAATTTTCATCATATACAGGCGGAATCTCATGCACTGCTGTCTGTATGTCATTCCTCTTCATTGAACTCGACAATCGTGTAAAACCCCCTGTCTGTCTGATTAATTTCCCGGACAATGCCGTGCGTTGATTTCAGGCGCTCATATGCCTGATAATTTTTGCTCATTCCCACTGCCGGGGTGATGGTATAATAGTATGATGTTGGCAGTGCACTTTCTGTGACCTCGACCTCTTGTCCTACAGTGAGAAGTCCCTCTCGCTCCATTTTGAATTCCATCTGTCTCATTTTTCATCTCTCCTTCTCTGTCAAGTATAAACCACCCAGGAAAAAATACAAGCTGATTTTTGTGGAACTTGTCTTAACTTTCGGCATCATATTTTAAAATTTCCACAAATTTTTATGCTGCGGCTTCTTTACTTCTCTTTTTTATTTCTTTATAATTATATAGCTGAGACATCTATTTCTCAGCATTCCAATAAGATACTGCCGTATTTCTAAACGGCGGCAACTGAATACATATAAAGGAGAGTAAAACATGGGTGGAATTTTTGGAGTAGCTTCAAAATCAAATTGTGTTTTAGACCTGTTCTTCGGAATTGATTACCATTCTCACCTCGGAACAAGAAGAGGCGGTATGGCAGTGCACGGCCCCAGGGGCTTTGACCGCGCCATCCACAACATTGAGAATTCCCCGTTCCGTACCAAGTTTGAACGCGATGTGGAGGAGCTGGAGGGAAATCTGGGAATCGGCTGTATTTCCGACAATGAACCCCAGCCTCTGCTGGTTCAGTCTCATCTCGGAAGCTTCGCTGTGACAACAGTTGGAAAGATCAACAACATGGACGCTCTGATTGAGCATTCCTATAAGAATGGCTGTACACATTTTCTGGAAATGAGCGGCGGGGCCGTTAATCCCACAGAAATGGTGGCATCTCTTATTAATCAGAAAAGCTCTCTGGTTGAAGGTATCCGCTACGCCCAGGAGATGATCGACGGCTCCATGACGATGCTTGTCATGACTCCTGACGGCATTTACGCAGCGCGCGACCGTCTCGGAAGAACGCCTCTGATTATCGGCCGAAAGGAAGACGCATACTGCGCATCCTTCGAGAGCTTCGCCTACATCAATTTAGGTTATGAAGATTATCATGAGCTGGGACCGGGAGAGATCGTCTATATCACACCCGACGGCATGGAATGCAAGCAGGCTCCTGGAAAGGAAATGAAAATCTGCTCCTTCCTGTGGATCTACTATGGATATCCGACCTCCACATACGAAGGTGTCAACGTCGAGGAAATGCGCTACAAATGCGGCGACATGCTGGCACGCCGTGACACGGTGAAGCCGGATATCGTTGCAGGTGTCCCGGACTCCGGTATCGCACATGCAATCGGATATGCAAACCGCTCCGGAATTCCGTTTGCCCGCCCGTTCATCAAATATACGCCAACATGGCCACGCTCCTTCATGCCTACACAGCAAAGTCAGAGAAATCTGATTGCCCGCATGAAGCTTATTCCTGTGCATCGCCTGATCAAAGATAAGAGCCTTCTGCTCATCGATGACTCCCTGGTGCGCGGCACTCAGCTTCGTGAGACAACAGAGTTCCTGTATAACAGCGGTGTAAAGGAAGTTCACATCCGCCCGGCTTGTCCGCCGCTTCTGCACGGATGCAAGTATCTGAACTTCTCCCGCTCAAAATCAGAGCTGGATCTGATTACCCGCCGCGTAATCCAGAAACGTGAGGGAGACAACTGCAGCAGTGAGATTCTGGCAGATTACGCAAATCCGGATTCCCAGAATTACAAAGAGATGCTGGAAGAAATCCGCAAGGAACTCAATTTCACAACTCTTTCCTACCACAGACTGGATGACATGATCGAATCTATCGGTATTGCGCCGTGTAAACTGTGTACATACTGCTGGGACGGAAAAGAATAATGCATAAAGGGGCTGTCTGCAGACAGCCTCTTTTATTATCATTACAAAAACCGGGAGATCCAAATAAAATTGGCATCTCCCGGAAATGGATTGTACAACTTGCTTCTTTATTATATCGGATACCATACAAAACTTCAAGAAAAAAAATGCTCCATATCCGTAAATTATGCACTCAGGTTATTATATTTTGGCAACTCGGTCGCTAAAATAACTGTGTACAGCTTACATGCAAAAGGAGGAAAGCATGAATATAGATTACCAGTCTATTGGAAAACGGATAAAGACCGCACGCATTCGGATGGACATTACTCAGGAGCGGCTTGCCGAGCTGGTTAATCTGTCTCCAAGCCACTTGAGCAATATTGAGACTGGTTCCACGAAGCTTAGTCTTCCGACAATCATCCACCTTGCAAATGCTCTCCACGTGTCCGTCGACGAACTTCTCGCGGACAGCGTAGTACAGTCCAAGCCCATTTTTGAGGATGAGATCCAATCCATCCTGAAGGATTGCGATGACTACGAAATCCGAATTATTGCAGATATAGCTGCCGCCACCAAGAGGACTCTGCGCAAAGAGGCAAACCTGAGAAGGGCAAACTCCTCTCTGTGACATCATCCCTGGGCGGAAAGTGAAAACTGCCGCGGATTCCACTTTCAAGGAATCTGCGGCAGTTTTCATTTGTATTTTTATTGCTTTTATAGACGAAAATCGCCTTATAACTTCTTGAAAGTTTTCCTCACTTTTTCAAGGTAATAAATACACGCCCAAAGACAGTTTAGAATTACACACCATATCGATATTCACTTTCTTCTTTTTCATTTGGAACAAGACCGAATTTTTCTATAACAATATCGGCAACTTCATCAGGACTTAAACTAGAGTTATCTATCTTTATATGATTTTTAAACCATACTTCATTCGGCTCTGAATTTAATCTATGATGTTCCGCATCCCTTAATAAATTCGCTTTGCTCCATATTATATCTTTCTTTGACGGTTTTCTTTCCATTCTGTGAGGTGTTTCATTTCTTAGCAATCTCACACTAATATCTGCACTCAATTCAACGAAATAGAAATTACCACCACTGGATATAAATTGATTTGCTAATGCTGTTAAATAGTCCTTTTCTGATTGCATCTCAAAAGCACACACATATGTAAAAATCAAATCTACATCGTATTTTATTGCTATTTCAAATGCCTTTTCTCTAAAGAATCGGTTAAATTCCTTTTGTGCAGGTGTGGCGAAACCGAACACTTTGTCGGATACTTCAATACTGTCATGATTCATCATTAGATTATATTTCAGCTTATCTCGTATGCTTTCCGCAACAGTCATTTTTCCAACCGCTTGTGGTCCGCAAACAACAATTAAGTTTGCCATTTATGCCTCCTGCAAAATACAATTTCACGATTTATATATCAAGTAAAATATACTATAAGATTGTAAATTTAGCAATTGCTTTTCTGTATTTGTGAATAACTGCACCATACCATCTTGTCTATAAATGTAAAAAGGGGCTGTGAAAAAAGCATAGCCTAAAAATAAAGAAGGACCAGGGGTCAAAAATAAGCCCAAGGTCCTTCTTTTGTGTTAAAATTAACTTGCGATGATAATTATTAACAAGTCTAATTCTAA
>CALWBA010000222.1 GCA_944375815.1 uncultured Lachnospiraceae bacterium
ATTGTCCAGTGACTGCAACAGACGGGTGGGTCCGACCGGACAGCTGCCGGATGGATGGGGAGGACTGGACATTGGGCCGAATACCGAGAAACTGTTCTGTGACGCTGTAAAAGATGCGAAGACCGTAGTATGGAACGGACCGATGGGCTGCTTCGAAATGCCGAACTTTGCTCACGGCACCAAGGCGGTTGCCGCAGCTCTGGCTGAGACAGATGCCGTTACAATTATCGGCGGCGGAGACTCCGCAGCAGCTGTTAATATCCTGGGATACGGCGACAAGATGACCCATATCTCCACAGGCGGCGGTGCTTCCCTGGAGTTCCTGGAAGGAAAAGAGCTGCCGGGCGTAGCAGCAGCAAACGATAAATAAGACTTTATATTACAAAGAAAGAAGGTCATTCCCATGGCAAGAAAAAAAATCATCGCAGGAAACTGGAAGATGAACATGACTCCTACTGAGGCAGTAGAGCTCGTTAATACTTTAAAGCCGTTAGTAGCTAATGAAGAAGTAGATGTAGTATTCTGTGTTCCGGCAATCGACATTATTCCGGTTGTTGAGGCTGCTAAAGGCTCCAACATCCAGATTGGTGCAGAAAATATGTATTTTGAGGAGAAAGGTGCTTACACAGGCGAGATTTCTCCGGCAATGCTTACAGATGCAGGCGTAAAATATGTTGTTCTGGGTCACTCCGAGAGAAGAGAGTACTTTGCTGAGACAAATGAGACTGTAAATAAGAAGATGCTCAAAGCATTCGAGCATAGAGTTACTCCGATTATGTGCTGCGGCGAGTCTCTGGAGCAGAGAGAGCAGGGCGTAACAATGGATTTCATTCGTCAGCAGGTAAAAGTTGGTTTCTTAAACGTAACCGCTGATCAGGCTAAGACAGCTGTAATCGCTTACGAGCCGATCTGGGCAATTGGAACCGGAAAGACAGCTACAACTGAGCAGGCTCAGGAAGTATGCGCAGAGATCCGTAAATGTATCGCAGAGATCTATGATGATGCTACAGCAGCAGAGATCCGTATTCAGTACGGCGGATCTGTAAACGCAGCAACAGCTCCGGAGTTATTCGCTCAGCCGGATATTGACGGAGGACTTGTTGGCGGAGCTTCTCTGAAGCCGGATTTCGGAAAAATCGTAAACTATAAATAAGGAAGCTGTTATAGTAAATATAACCAAATAACATCCTATTAAACACCACTAAACACATTGAAATTTGTAGAAAATTACTGATTGAGATGTGGATAGTGGTGTTTTATAATATTACCAACATCACTTCTGGCTATCACTTTTCGAATCGGTAATAAAGGAAAATTTTTAAAGTGATAATAGGTAATGTGAAGGTAATATCATGGCAAAAAAGAATAATGGGGAAGGCAGAAAGGAAGAGGTGATTCCAATGGGTTTTACTGGAGGTTCTATTAAAATTACAGGGTTTTAGTAATTTTAGCTAAATACAAGTGGGGGTGAATGCATGAATACAGCAAAGATTATGTTAGGTGTAATAGCCTTAAGCTTTCTGCTTCTTACTTCATGCAGCAACAAGGAAATACAAGCAAAATACATTGAGATACCAGAAATAGACAGCATTAAGCAGATTCAGTTAAATTCTATGCGATTAGACATTGAAGAGCAATATAGTAAAGAAAAGCTTACAAGTTTGGTGAAAGATCTGGAGGAGGCTCCCCCGGTGAACGATGCAGAATCGAAGGACCTGAAACGAGGTGAAGACTATACTCCGATAGGACTGATTTATAAAGATGGAACAAAAAATATGTTTTATTTTTTTCAAAAAGGTGATAACTGGTATCTGGAAACAGAAGATGGTTATTTTTATGAAGAGGCAGAATTTATCAATGACTATTGCAGGAATGGCGGAGAATTGAATCCTAAAGTAGTAGCGGGCATGCCCGTGGAAAATTTAAAACTTGTGCTGGAATTACAGAAAGATTTTGACGAAACACTGGATATGCGTTACTTTTATGTATTGGGTGTTCGTGGAAATATGAAATCTCAGGAAATCTCAGAAGAAGAAGCCATAAATTTTGTGGAAAAAGACTTGTGGAATGACTGGGCATTATATCGGTATGCTCTTGAACAGGGATATGGATTTTCAGACCAAAAACTGGAACTGCTTATAGACGAGTATGTGGAAGACTATACGAACTCTGAAAAATACTCGGATTATCGTCAGATTTATGAGACGGCAGGGATTACAGTAGAGGAATGCTTTGAGAAATACAAAGAATATATACGTGCACATATGATCATGCAGCAGGTATATAATGCCAGACAAAAGGAATTTCGTGACGGAAAGGATACGGTAGGGGAAAAAGTATGTAATAACTTAGATGAGTATTACACAACTTTTGTAACCGAGGTGATAGAACCGGAGATGAAAGAGAAAGAGTGGAATAATTTTCAGGAAAAATTGGAAGAGGCAAGGACGTATTATTCTGAAAGATATTCTAAATAAAGCATATAAGATGAGTATGTTATTAGAAATGTAGAATGGGACCAGTTCAAGTTGGACTTGTATACCTCTAAAAAGTATGATAGATTGCGGGTTTTTCAGGATGATTGTAAACTACGGATAATAATCGTGAATTATAATAAGTAATTTAATATTGTAAAAACCTAACAGGGAGACAGCATGAATCTGAGTGCTGTCTCCTTTGCTTTACATGGGGAACGGGAGCTTCTCCACGCAGCTGCATGGAGATCTCTATACGGTGGCCGTCCGGATTTCCGAGCTTCATACAGCCATATTTTGTATGCTTGATGTAGAGTAAATAAAGATTATATAAGGGGGGATATCTATGCGGAGAAGGTGGTTGGTCAGTTTATGTTTAAGTGTTGCAATCTGGATGTCAGGGCAGAATGTACTGGCTGCGGGATTGGATGACAGTGATTTGCTGAACTCTCAGGATTATGAGAAGGCAGCGGCGCTGGAACAGGAACTTCTGAGTATGGAGGATGGAGAAATTGCTTATGACAAAGCTATAAAAGTCTATACAGATGCGGACGTATTTGACGATCTGACAACAGATGAGATATATGATGCCATGCAGCAGTCCTCTTATGAATGGAAGGTACCAATCTATAGCGGTGAAAAAACCAGTATGATATCTTTTTATAAAAATCCTGAATTAAGTGAGGAGTCTGTCAGGGAAATAAAAAAGGGGATGAAAGATGGAAGCCTTTCGAAAGATGAACTTAAGAAAAGGCAGGAAAAGGTTGGAAAATTTGCGTTTGGGATTCAGTGGTTAGACCACCATGCGGACTATATTCAGATGACGGAAGACGCACTGAGAGAGAATGGAATTTCGCTAAATGAGTCGGAGATATATTTTTTCAACAGTCAGCCGGGATTTCATTACTTTCTGATGGCGCTTGTTATTTATGATGGAGAAAAATATGTGATATCTCTGGATAAGGATATTGATGTCCGGAACACTGCAACAGGAGAGATGAGCGTGATCGAGCCGGGCACCATGTTTTCCTATGATATTATGATACTTAAAAGCACGGCGACAAGCACTCCGTGGCTCATCGGAGTTCTGGTGGCGGCAGCGGCTATCGGAGGGTTTTGCGCGCTGAGAAAAATGACAGGGAAGAGAAGCGGATGCGTACAGCATACGCAGAAGAAATTGTGACAAGATCGTTTCGATAAAAGGTTCTCTTTACAAGCAGCAGAATATTTTGTATGATGAAGAAAATATAAAAGAAAAAGGATGGAATTATGAAATATAAGATAGCTGTTTTTGATTTGGACGGTACACTGACAAATAACAAGAAGGAAATTACGGAGCATACGAAAGAGGTTTTACGGGCGTATCAGGAAGCAGGAGGTATTGTGGTTCTGGCATCAGGGCGTCCTACTCCGGGAGTGGCTCCGCTTGCCAGAGAATTGGAATTGGAAAAGTATCATGGATGTATGCTTTCGTATAACGGCGGCAGAATTGAGGACTGTACTACAGGAGATGTACTTTTTGAGCGGATGCTGCCTGACGGTATGGTTGCCAGATTGAGCGAACTGGCACGTCAGGAAAATGTAACGATTGTGACATATCATGATAATGATATACTGACGCCGGATCCCGCAAATCAATATGTGCATAAAGAAGAAATCTGCACAGGTATGAAGGCGAAATATGTAGAGGACCTTGGTTCCTATGTTAATTTTCCGGTACCGAAGTGCCTGATGATGGCACATGGCGTTTATCTGGCGCAGGTGGAAGAACGTATGGCAAAGCTTCTGGGAAATGAGCTTGATGTATATCGTTCAGAACCGTATTTTCTGGAATTTCTTCCGAAGGGTATTGATAAGGCAAAGTCTCTGGAAAGACTCTTGGACTGTCTGGGATACTCCAGAGAGGATATGATTGCATTTGGCGATGGTTTTAACGATAAGTCGATGATTATGTATGCCGGCTGCGGTGTAGCCATGCAGAATGCTCAGGCATCCATCAAAGCTGTTGCAGATTACGTAACACTTTCCAACGAGGACGATGGTGTTGCCTATGTGATAGAGAATCTGCTGCAGGGCATTTCTCCGGATGAGCTGATAGGATGTTAATAAAAGGGGCTGTGAAAAAAGCATAGCCTAAAAATAAAGAAGGACCAGGGGTCAAAAATAAGCCCAAGGTCCTTCTTTTGTGTTAAAATTAACTTGCGATGATAATTATTAACAAGTCTAATTCTAA
>CALWBA010000223.1 GCA_944375815.1 uncultured Lachnospiraceae bacterium
AGGCAGATAAGACCTTTAAGGGAGATGCTCCTCTGGGATGGAAGTGCCGCAACTGCGGATACGTTCATATGGACGAGGAAGCTCCTGAAGTATGCCCGGTATGTGCACATCCAAGAGCATATTTCGAGAGAAAGGTTGAGAATTATTAAAGAATAGTAAGGTGGGGCTTCCGCACAGGAAGCCCTTCTTTTTGGGAATGAAAGGAAATGCATATGGAAAGGGAAACCGGATGTATTCACATTTACTGCGGAGACGGCAAAGGTAAAACCACCTGCGGAATGGGGCTGTGTGTCCGCGCTGCAGGTTACGGATATAAAGTTCTGATCTATCAGTTTATGAAGGACAATAATACCAGTGAGCGGAAAGCTCTGGAAAAACTTGATAATATTACAATCATTGACGGACTTCCTCAGGAAAAATTCAGCTTCCAGATGAGTCCCCAGGAAAAAGAGGAGCGAAAGGCGTATTATGAAAATCAGTTTCTCACCGTCACACGCCGGGCAGAATCCGAAGGATACGATGTACTGTTTCTCGATGAGATTATCTATACGATCCGTGCAGGTCTTTTTGATGAAAAACTGCTTTGTAATTTTCTCGACACCAAACGCGAATCGCTTGAAGTTATTTTAAGCGGTCAGGATCCCAGCCAGGATCTCATTGAACGCGCAGATTATGTATCTGAAATACGAAAGCTTAAACATCCTTTTGACAGAGGTATCGCTGCCCGCAAAGGAATTGAGCGCTGACGGCAAAGCGGATTGCGAAGATCCGTTTCGACTGGTATAATAGTATTTGCAGGCAACCTCTCACATCAGCAAAGGATAGGTTTACTATGTTAACAAATATTCACGAAAAAGAATACGATGCCATTGAAGACTGGGAAACTCTGATCTTCCTCTACCGCTCTGCCCTGCGTGAGATTGAGACAAAAATCATGATACTGAATGATGAGTTTCAACAGACACACCGCTACAATCCCATTGAACACGTAAAGGCCCGCCTGAAAACAGCTGAAAGTATTGTGAAAAAGCTGCACGCCAACGGACACGAATCTACAATTGCAAATATGGTGCAGTACGTCAACGATATCGCCGGCATCCGCATCACCTGCTCCTTCACTTCGGATATTTACCAGCTTGCGGATATGATCGCTAAAAGAACGGATATTAAAGTTTTAAATCTTAAAGACTATATCCAGCATCCGAAGGAAAGCGGCTACCAGAGCTATCATATGATCGTTGCAGTTCCGATTTTCTTTGCGGACAGTGTTGTGGACACAAAAGTGGAAATTCAGATCCGCACAATTGCACAGGACTTCTGGGCCAGCCTTGAGCATAAAATCGCATACAAATTTGAAGGTCATGCCCCCTCTTATATCAGCAGAGAGTTAAAGGAATGTGCCAGGATTGTGGCAGAATTAGATGAGAAGATGCTTTCACTGAACAATGCAATCGTAAAAGCAAAGGCTCTTCAGGAGCAAAATTCCTGAAAAAATGAGGAGTGCCCCGACATCAGATGCCGGGGCAATTATTATGAAAAAATTTTATATGTGTAATGAATCATTACAATACACTACTTACATAACAGTTCGCCTTTGAACTACGTCTATAATAGCAATCCTCTGTGAACAGTCAATGTATTTTTTATGAACTTTTTGTAAACAAGTAAAAAATCTTTTTGTTTAAACCCATAATTTTGTATATTTATACATCATTATAAATTTTCAAACAACTTATTTTCGTAAATTTGTTTATATTCTTTTTGGATTTTACCACTTTATTTGGTTAAATCGTCAAATTTATTCTTTCTTCGCCCCTTTTACCCAATTTTTTTCAGGTTATTGGCGAGTTTTGCAAAATCTTCAAGGCAGAGCATCTCTCCGCGCACAGACGGTTCGAAACTGCTCTCATCAATCGCCTGCTCGATCTGTTCTTTCGTATAAGAAAGTCCTGCATAATTTTTCAATCCATTCGCAAGTGTTTTTCGTCTCTGATTGAACGAAGCGCGAATAATTTCAAACATCAGCTTCTCATCCTCCACCGAAACAGGCGGCTTTGCGTGCTTTGTCAGCCGTATCACCGCACTTCCTACCTTCGGACGGGGCATAAAGCAGTTTGGCGGAACATTCGCCACGATATACGGGTCAGCATAATACTGTACAGCCAAAGACAGCGCACCGTAATCCTTGCTGCCCGGGCCCGTCTGCATTCTAAGAGCAACCTCTTTCTGAACCATTACAGTCACAGATTCCACCGGGACACCTGACTCAAAAATGCCCATAATAATAGGAGTCGTAATGTAGTAGGGAAGGTTTGCCACAATCTTGATGGGTCTGCCGCCATTCTTTTCCTCAGCAAGGCGGCAGATATCTACCTTTAAGATATCCTCATTAAGCACTGTTACATTATCATATCCGCTTAATGTATCTTCCAGAATAGGAATCAGATTGCGGTCTATTTCCACTGCACATACTTCTCTCGCCGCATAAGCCAGATACTGCGTCATTGTCCCTATACCCGGGCCAATCTCAACCACGAAGTCCTCATCTGTGATTTCTGCTGCCGCTATAATCTTATCAAGCACATGCGTATCAATCAAGAAATTCTGCCCGAATTTCTTCTGGAAATTAAATCCGTATTTATTCAGCACCGCAATTGTATTCTGCGGATTTCCCAACGTTGGCTGAGGACGGAGCCCGGCTCCGCCCTCAGTATATTGTGTATGATTATTCATATATTATTATTTTCCACCTTTAGAATTAGAAATCAAAATCCTTTTCGTAGAGGATAACGCGATTCTCGTCATCCAGATGTTTTCTGGATACCTTTCTTCCAAGCTTTCTCGTTCCGCGCTGCGCTTTGGAGATTGCATTATCTACCATCTCCTTCACCTTGAGAATTGTGATCGGCTCAGATTCAGACTGATTATCACCAATAAGTGTATACAGTGCCAGTACTCCCATATCGTCGATCTTAAATCCCATTTCCGTTGCATAGACACGTGCAAAAGTAACGAGCTCGTCGTTTGTGAACACCGGAATGGAAATTACAGTCGCAAACTTCTCGGCAAATTCCGGATAATTCTTGAGCAGCGTTCTCATACTGGTTTTCTCATCCTCAATAATAATGGTCAATCCGTCTGTACGGAAATCCATCGCTTTGGAGAGGCTTTTGATCGTATTTGGGTGAAGAAGACCTGCACGGTCTACGATCAGAAATCCTCCTGAAAGCTTTGCAACTACTCTCACCGGATCTTTTGCATTTAAATCTGAGGCATCCAGCCGCGCGATCTTCACAGCTTTCAATCCCAGATCCTGACAGATTGCGCGAACAAGTGACTCTGACAGTTTTGACTTTCCTGTGCCATGACCGCCCATGATCGCTATATTTCCGCGTCGGGAAGTCTTGTCTCCCGCGTGCTCGTATACGCCGCTCATCGCGTCCAGAATCTGCTGATTCATTCCCGGAACCTTCGCGAAGTAGCTGAACAATTTCTTCTGCTCTTCGCTCATCTTCTCCGGACGTGTGTCATTTAAGATACGCAGACGCTTTTCTTCCGGCGTCTCATCCCGCAGAATCTCTTCCATCAAGTCAACCGGCTGGCTCTCCGGCTCCTCTGTCTCCTGTGATTCTTCCTGTACATCGGCCTCATCCGCAGATTCTTCTGCCTCCTGAACTGCAGGAATCGGATCTTCCACTACTGCATCCGGAATGGTCTCCTCCTCAAGGTCCTTGACCTCTACAGCATCCTCTGTAATTACAACATTATCATCCTGCGGTTCTTCCTGATCGTATTTCATTATAGGAATGTCCATTTCCAGCTGTGCATTCTCCGGCTGCTCCTGCTCTTCACTGATATTTTCAGCAAATGCGCTCTCTGCCTGTGCATTTTCCTCAACCGTTATCTCTGCTATTACCTTTGCCAGCTGATTATTGGCAATTGCATCTGCAACCGCCTGTGCGAGTGTATCCTGCGGTGCACTTTCCTTCTGTTCTTTTGCTACAGCTTCAGCAATGTCCCTGGTCTTTCCAAAATCTTCTGCCGTCTGTACAGTCTCCGGCATATCCACTTCATTTTTCTCAAAGTTTCCTGTTGCAAGCTCCTGCGCCATACTTCCGGCTGTTTCCTTTAGAATTGCCTCAAGGTCAAAATCCTCAGTGCTGCTGCTTTCCTCTGCTTTGGGTTCTTCCTTCGCAGGTTTCTTTTCCACTGCAGCGGTAATTTCAACTTTCTTTTTCGGATCAATCTTCGGGATTACATCCGTCTCTTTCTGCTCAGGCTCTAACTCCTTAACAACGGGGATTTCATCCTCAGAAAACTCTTCCGGAGCTTCCTTCGGTTCTTCCGAAGCAGGCTCCTCCGGTCTGCTGAATCCTGCAAATACATCCTTGAAGCTTTTGCTTAAGCGCTCCTGAAGCTCTTTGGGATCAGGCATTGCAGCAGGCTGCGGATGTGTGGACGTAGCCACCTCTTCGAGCGTCCCCTCCAGTACACTGGACAGGTCAATTCCGCCCTGCGGCTGTTTACTGTCTGCCGTCTTCTCAGGTGACTTTTCCCTGGAGGCGGCGGCCTCAGGAACTACAGACCGTACAGTGACCGGAGATGGATTCTTCACTTCAGGAATATCCTGAAGTGCTGCCTCACGCACTACGCGATGCTTCTCCTGCTCCATAAGCTCCTGACGGCTGTCATAGATCTGTCTCTGGGCAGCGGACAGCGGCTCATACTTCATCTTCAGTTCCATTGCCTTAAACACATATTTGCCTTCACTGAACCAGAGAATCAGATCGTCGCATTCTTCAATGCATTTCTCCCGCATCCCTGCCTTGCTGTAAAGTCTTGCCAGCTCGTACGCCCAGCGTTCGGTATATTCTTTTGACTTGTATTCCTCCAGAATTGCAATCAAGTCCTCAATCGGTGAACGTTTTGCCTTATAGATCTTATATTTCAATATGTATCTGGAATTATCATTGGGCGCTGTATCTATGAACTCCTGATAATAGTCCACAGCGTCATCGTAACTTCCCATCTTCAGCGCCACCTCAACCAGGCGGTACAAGATACTCTTACCTTTTGTAGCTCTGTCGTACGCGAGCAGAAGAATCTGCCGGCAGTCTTCCAGTTTTCCGTTCGCCTCATAGATATCCGCAACAGTACAAAGGGTACGGATGCTTTTTACTTTTCTCCAGTCAATCGTCTCCGTAATCCGGAAAGCTCCTTCGTAATCCCCGGCATCCACCAGGTTCCCAATTTCATCCAATTTCATTCGATACTCAGTCTTATCCAACGTATTCACCTCTGACCTTGTCTTTCATTTTATCCGCGGACAAATCCGCGGTTTTGCTATCATCTTATTACGGAAAAAATGACATATACAGTCTTTATAAGTGTATCATACTGAAAATGCAATGTCAAAAAAAATTCAGAGGTAATTCCTCCCTGATTGAGCGGTCCGGCAGGGCATATTCACTTTTTTGAAGCCCGATTATTCTCTTCTTTGGTCCTTCTAATATAGTAATAAATTTCCTTTTCTCTTTGCCTTGCGCAAGAAAAACTCAAATATGAGATACCCAGCAAGAAGCATACATACACTGTAAATAATTAATTCTCCAAGCGGCTGCACTGTGCTTGTTCCCATGAAGCAATTTCTGATCACCTCATTGCACTTTGTCAGCGGTATAAATTTCGTGACATACATCACCGCGCTGGATGTCGGAACAGTATCAGTCACAAAGAGCAGTGTGAGCTGGAGCAGGAAAATAATAGATCCAACTCGTTTATAGAACAGAGACAAACCTGCAATTACTAATCCGAGCCCATACATTCCAATGCTGCATACAATCAGCGCAAATACTATTTCCGGACTGATAAAATAATCTACTTTGAATATAAAATGCGTGATAACAGTGTAGACTGCTACTATCACAATCTGTATAAGAATGGAAGAAATCAAATCTCCAAGATAGATAATCTGCAGCGGATATCTGGAGTTAATTTTCAAATAGAACGTACCCCTCTGTACCTCTGCAGAAATCTGAGATGTAACAATGGAAAGTGCTGAACTTGCAATGGTCCATGCCATATATCCTAATAAAAGCAGGGTTTTGTAATCCACTTCCTGATACTTTTCCTGAAAAGATGTTCCGGTATTAGATGCAAAGAAAAAACACAGCAACGCAGTAAATACAACCACATCGGATATAATTCCCGTCTTATACCTGCAGGTTCTTAAAAGATCAGTTTTGCATTCTTCAAATATGATTCTCATTCTTATCCTCCTGCTCATATATTTTGTTGTAAATTTCTAAAAACTGCTCCTCTGTGAGCCGCTGTTTCTCCTGCACGATCTTTCCATCATTCAGGAATAAAATCCTATCCGATATATCAGATACAAATTTGCTGTCGTGTGAAATGACAATAATGGTTTTTGTTTTCTTCAGTGACAGCATCAACTGTGTCAGCTCCTTCCTGTGTGCCAGATCCAGCCCTTCTGTCGGCTCATCCAAGGTCAGAATCTGCGCCTCGGATACCAGTGCAGCAAAAATCGTCATGAGTCTTTTTTGGCCAAAGGATAATTGTTCAAATAATTTATGCTTCACTTCACTGTACAGTGGAAAGCTTTTTTGCATAGTCTCAATATTTTCTCGTGTCTGCTTCTTTCCAATATTTCTGAGTGCAGCTACAAAGTATATATTTTCCTCAACGGTATTCTTGTGATATAAATTCTTATCACCTGAGAGAACTGCGAAAAGATCTCTCTTTAAGTCGCAGTCAACAAAATTTACTTCTCCCTGATCCGGCAGCAGAAGTCCGCAGATAATATTTAATATGGTAGTCTTTCCCATACCGTTCGGCCCCACAATTGTGGTCAGATTATCTTTATCCGCACAAAATGATATATTATCTAGCACTTTGCGCTCACCGAATGATTTTGTTATATTTTTTACCTCGATCATTTTGCCCCCTCTGTCCTTTCTTTTTATATATACACTTTATCACATTATATCACCTTGTATTATTTCCGACCATTAAATGTATCATTTTTGACCACATATTTTTGCAGCAAAAAAGCTCCCTTTCAGAAAGGCAGATTTTGTTTCTCTGCCTTTCCAAAAGGGAGCATCTCATCCTATGGAAATAAAAAATTATGCCAGATATTTCTTCAGGTCATCTACCTTATCCAGTTTCTCCCAAGGAAGATCCAGATCATTGCGTCCAAAATGTCCATATGCTGCAGTCTGTTTGTAAATCGGACGGCGCAGGTCAAGCATCTTGATGATTCCTGCCGGTCTTAAATCAAAATTCTCACGAATGATTTCTACAAGTTTTGTATCGGAAAGCTTTCCTGTTCCAAATGTATCTACCATAATAGATGTCGGGTGTGCTACTCCGATCGCGTAGGAAAGCTGAATCTCGCACTTATCTGCAAGTCCTGCCGCTACGATATTTTTTGCTACGTAACGCGCTGCGTAAGCTGCTGAGCGGTCTACCTTGGTGCAGTCTTTTCCGGAGAAAGCACCGCCGCCATGGCGTGCATATCCGCCGTAAGTATCTACAATAATCTTACGTCCGGTCAGTCCGCTGTCGCCGTGAGGTCCGCCGATAACGAAGCGTCCGGTCGGATTTATGAAAAACTTCGTATCATCATCTACCATATCTGCCGGAAGGATCTCATCAAAAACATATTTCTTAATATCCTTGTGAATCTGCTCCTGTGTCACATCCGGATCGTGCTGTGTGGAAAGTACGACTGCATCCAGACGAATCGGTTTGTCATTCTCATCGTATTCTACTGTTACCTGTGTCTTTCCGTCAGGTCTTAAATACGGAAGTGTTCCGTTCTTTCTCACTTCGGTCAGGCGTCTTGACAGCTTATGCGCCAGAGCAATCGGATACGGCATATACTCTTCTGTCTCATTGACAGCAAAACCGAACATCATACCCTGATCGCCTGCTCCGATAGCATCGAGCTCTTTGTCAGACATCTTATTTTCTTTTGCCTCAAGCGCTTTATCAACTCCGAGAGCGATATCTGCAGACTGCTCGTCAATTGCTGTGATAACGCCGCAGGTATCTGCGTCAAAACCGTATTTTCCGCGGGTATATCCAATCTCGCGAACCGTATCCCTTACTATTTTCTGAATATCTACATATGCGTTTGTTGTAATCTCGCCCATTACCAGAACCATACCTGTTGTGGTTGCAGTCTCACATGCCACGCGGCTCATCGGATCCTGCTCCATCAGCGCGTCCAGGATCGCGTCGGAAATCGCATCGCACATTTTATCCGGATGTCCCTCAGTTACGGATTCGGATGTAAATAATCTTTTTTCCATGTTCTTCTCCTTCTCTTTCTGGTATTGCTTTTCTCAAATATGAAAAAGCCCATCTGTATAAGATGGACTCAATAGTTCTTATTAAATCCTCTTATTGTTCGATTACTCGCTCAGGTTGGCACCTTCCGCTTTGGGGGTTGCCGTGGTTTCTCAGGTCCTTTGTACCTCCGCCACTCTGAATAAGAGAAAAGCAATGTTGTTAATGATATTCTGTTAATGCGGTTATACAATACCTCAGATTTGACAATTCGTCAAGTGCTTATCCACATTTTTTTATTTTTTCTTTTGACTTTTGCACCGTGTCTCCCTATACTGAATATATAAAGATGAAATCGAGGTATCCGTATGACACAGGAAGAAGTTAATGCAATCAGTATGAAATGCCAGCTCTCTGAATTTGTCGGAACTGCAGTTCTGGACACAATCGGACTGGTCATCGCGGGAGCGGATGACTCGCTGCTCGCTCAGATGAAACTGCCAAAGCCCTACAAAGCGCTGGGACTCTTAAGTTCACGCACCGGAGCTGCAGGACAGATTACGGCGGTGGACGATGCTGTGAAGGCAACAAATACAGAAGTGCTCTCCATAATGCTTCCCCGCGACACGAAAGGCTGGGGCGGTCACGGAAATTTTATTATCCTCGGCGGAAATACCGTCTCCGATGTGCGCAGGGCGGTGGAGATATCACTTGAACTTACAAATCGAAATGCCGGGGAGCTGTATATCAGCGAGGCAGGCCATCTGGAATTTGCCTTTTCCGCAAGCGCAGACCAGGCTATCCACATGGCATTCGGTGTGCCCATCGGCCAGTCGTTCGGATTTCTGTGCGGTTCGCCTGCAGCTATCGGTCTGGTAATGGCTGATCTCGCAGTCAAGTCAGCGCAGGTGGAGATTGTAAAATATATGACGCCTGATGTCGGTACAAGTCATTCCAATGAAGTGATTCTGGCCGTCATGGGTGATACCAGCGCGGTAAAAAATGCGGTACTTACAGCAAGGAGTATAGGTCTGCAGCTTCTCGTTTCTATGGGCAGCTATCCATATATTCCAGGAACTCCTTATCTTGATTAAAAGCAAAGCGCTGCGGTTATCCGAACCGGACACCGCAGCGTTTTGTTATCTTTCTTCTTCCTCTCTCTTATATTTCCGAATCAGAAGTAACGACAGTCGAATCAACAGAACAATCAGAATCAGCCCAAAAATCTGCAACACAATTGCCAGAAGCCATATAATTCCGGCAAAGATACTCATAATATTAAATGCCATAGTCATAGTCCCCCTCCTGTTCGATCATTTTTTCTGATTTTATTTTATATAAATCTGATTTTTCTGTCAATATCTCCGTTTCAAAATGCTCCGAATATGTCCTATTCTTCCTCCTTTACCACTGCATCCACACTTTTAAGATTTGCAATCACCTTTTCAAGTTCCTCTTTCAGTCTCATTTTCTCATCTTTCTCCATACCTGCAGACAGGATATCTTCCAGTCCGGCAAATCCTATGCGTACCTTTTGAGCCGTCTTTCGTCCCTTATCCGTAAGAACAATAAGATAGCATCTGCGGCTCTGCGGATCTGTTTCACGCCGTATGAGACCTGCCTTTTCCAGATGATTGAGTGTCCGTGAAATCGTGGTTACATCAAAGCGGCACGCGTCTGCCAGCTCCCTTTGAGTAATACCCTCCCGATCCAGAAGCGTATTCAGAATTCTCGGCTGGCCCTGTCCTACAGTAAGTCCTAAACCTGTAAAATATGCTCCCATCAGCCGCCTTCTGTTCTCATCGACTTCCATCAGAAGATCTCTTAACTCACGTTCTTTTTTCATACTATTACCTCCTCATCTGTCACTCCAGCTCATACTGTCCTGTATACAGCTGATAATACCGCCCTTTCTGTTTCAGCAGATCGTCGTGGCTGCCGCGCTCGATAATATTTCCGTGCTCCAGCACCATAATCGCCTCTGAATTGCGTACAGTGGAAAGTCTGTGTGCAATCACAAATACAGTTCTGCCCTCCATCAGCGCATCCATTCCTTTCTCAATCAGGCGTTCGGTTCTCGTATCAATGGAGCTTGTCGCCTCATCCAGAATCAGTACGGGCGGGCTGGCGATGGCTGCCCGGGCAATAGCAAGAAGCTGGCGCTGACCCTGCGATAAATTTGCTCCATCGCTGTCAAGCATGGTATCATATCCATGCGGCAGGCGGCGGATAAACGAATCCGCGTTAGCTATGCGTGCCGCTTCACGCACCTCTTCGTCCGTGGCATCCAGCTTTCCATACCGTATATTGTCCGCAATCGTACCGGTAAACAGATGCGTGTCCTGGATAACCATGGAAAGCGATCTGCGCAGGTCATCCTTGCAGATATTCCGTATATCAATACCGTCGTATGTGATCGTTCCCTGCTGAATTTCATAAAAACGATTGATCAGATTGGTGATGGTCGTCTTGCCCGCTCCTGTAGAACCTACGAAAGCAATCTTCTGTCCCGGCTTTGCGTACAGATTAATATCATTAAGCACCACTTTTTTCCTGCTGTATCCAAAAGTCACATCATGAAATCGTACATCTCCTTTTAACGGTATCTCCTGAACTGAACCATTTTCCTGCGGCACCTCCCAGACAAACTGCCTGCCGCCCTTATCCTTTAAGTGAACACTTCCCTTATCACT
>CALWBA010000224.1 GCA_944375815.1 uncultured Lachnospiraceae bacterium
CGTACAACAGAAATATCGTGACATTTACCGATTTTCTGGATCTCAATGAACTTCATATTGTAAATACCTCCGTCAAGCGCAGCGCAGGCGTCAGAACTGCGCTCTTCGGCGGGTATGAGACAGCAGAGCGTCAGATTGCAGCTTTTGTGCCTGATGCTCTTTGTTATGAATGGGAATATCCCATAGCTGTCCTGAAGATCACACCGCTTGCGGCAAAGTATGCCGAGCCCCTGACACACCGGGATTATCTGGGGGCAATCTTAAATCTTGGAATTGACCGTGCAAAGACAGGAGATATACTCGTCAGGCCGGAAGCCGCATATCTGTTTTGTCATGAAAAACTGGCGGATTTTCTGGCCGAGAATATCACGCGCGTCCGTCACACACAAATGAATGCTGTTTGCTGCTGCGACAGTCCTGACACATTTCGGCCTGACGAGGAAGAAATTCGCGGTACAGTAGCGTCTGTACGGCTTGACAGCATAATTGCCCTTGCATTTCAGTCATCAAGAAGCAGTATGATTCCTCTGATTGAGGGCGGCAGAGTCTTTGTAAACGGAAAAATGACCGTATCCAACGGATATAATCTCAAAGACGGGGATATTGTATCTGTGCGGGGCAAGGGAAAGTTTCGTTTTGGGGAAGTCCTGTCCCAGACAAAAAAAGGACGCAATCTGGTATCTCTATACCGATATATTTAGGAGGTAGACAATGAAACAGCTTACAGTCAAAAGAGAGGGCATGTTTGAATATAAAATTGTATGGGAGGAGAACTTTTCTCAGCTTCCGGTCCTCTTAAAGAACCTGGGTTATGAAGGAAGAAAAGCATGCATTGTGACAGATTCCAATGTGGAGCCGCTGTACCTGTCCGATGCGGCAGATGCCTGCGGCAGTCTTTTTTCAAAGGTGACATCCTTTGTGTTTCCGGCCGGGGAGGCGAGGAAGAACCTTGATACGGTAAAACAGCTTTACACACATTTAATCGAGGAACATTTTGATCGAAAAGATCTTCTGATTGCACTGGGAGGAGGCGTTGTCGGAGACCTGACAGGCTTTGCGGCGGCAACTTATCTGCGCGGTGTGGATTTTATTCAGATCCCGACAACACTGCTGGCACAGGTGGATTCCAGTATCGGCGGGAAGACAGGCGTGGACTTCGATCAGTACAAAAATATGGTAGGTGCATTCCACCATCCGCGCCTCGTATATATGAACATGAATACCCTGAAGACACTTCCGGATGAGCAGTTTTCCTGCGGAATGGGAGAGGTACTAAAGAGCGGACTGATTCGCGATGAAGCATTCTACGGATGGGTGATCGAGCATATGACGGAAATTAATGACCGTATTTATCCTGTTCTTGTAAAGATGATCCAGAAGTGCTGCGATATCAAGCGGAAAGTTGTGGAAGCGGATCCGGATGAGCAGGGTGAACGTGCAGTTTTAAATCTCGGACATACGATCGGACATGCCATTGAGAAGCTGAAAAATTTTGAGATGCTGCATGGACAGTGTGTTGCTCTGGGAACCGTAGCATCAGCATACATATCGTTTAAGCGCGGCAAGCTCTCCACTGAGGAGTTTTATGAAATCCGGGATATGAATGTAGGATTTGACCTGCCGATTTACTTTGACGGACTTAATCCTGAGGAAATCCTCGCGGCAACAAAATCTGATAAGAAGATGGAGAACGGTGCAATCAAGTTCATACTGCTCGAGTCCATGGGACATGCGGTTGTAGATCGCACTGTGACAGATGAGGAGCTTTTGGAGGCAATTAATTTTATTAATGGAGATTTGCTGAATGGAGAATAAGAGAAATCTGCGGATCCGATATCTGCTTTTCGGTCTGATCGGGACCGCTGTCCTGATATTATTGGATCAGGGGACAAAAGCCCTTGCTGTGCGCTATCTCGCCGGAACGGACGGTATCGATCTGATTTCAGGGGTTCTGTGTCTTCAGTATCTGGAAAACCGCGGTATGGCGTTCGGACTGTTTCAGAATAAGCAGACATTTTTCTATATAATGACAGTTGTGATTGTGCCTGTGATTGTCTGGATTTACTGCCGGCTGCCGCGCACAAAGCATTATCTGCCGCTGCACATCTTAAGTGTTGTGATTCTGGCCGGCGCTCTGGGAAATTTCATCGACCGTGTCCGCCTGAAATACGTTATTGATTTTATTTACTTTGAGTTGATTGACTTCCCTATTTTCAATGTGGCGGATATCTTCGTTACTGTGGGAATGGCAGTGCTGCTTATCCTGATTTTCTTCGTATATAAAGAAGAAGATTTTGTATTTCTTGAGAAAAAGAAGAAAGAGGGCAGCAGGGATGCGTGAAAAATTGGAACTGACTGCAGCAGGGGAAGTCCTTCCGGTACGCATTGACCGTTATCTTTCCGATCAGCTTTCGGACTTTTCACGTTCCTATCTGCAGAAGCTTTTGAAAGAGCAGGGCGTGATGGTAAATGGAAAGCCCGTAAAAGCAAACTATAAAGTACAAAGTGGCGATGAAATTACACTTGACCTTCCGGAAGAGAAAGAACTGGACGTAAAGCCTGAGAATATCCCTCTCGATATTCTGTACGAGGACAATGATATTCTGATTGTCAATAAACCAAAAGGGATGGTTGTCCACCCTGCCGCCGGACATGACTCAGGTACACTTGTCAATGCCGTGCTGTATCACTGCCGGGAAAATCTTTCCGGTATTAACGGCGTGCTCCGTCCAGGCATTGTACATCGTATCGATATGGACACGACGGGAGCTCTTGCGGTATGCAAAAATGACACTGCGCATCAGTCACTCGCTGAACAGCTTTCTGTTCATTCTATCACAAGGCGATACAGGGCCATTGTCTATGGAGGATTTAAAGAGGATACCGGTACAGTGACCGGTGATATAGGACGGCACCCGACAGATCGGAAGAAGATGGCCGTAGGCGTCAGAAATGGGAAAGACGCAGTTACGCATTACCGCGTGCTGGAGCGATTCGGAGACTTTTCATATATAGAGTGCGAACTGGAAACAGGGCGTACGCACCAGATCCGTGTTCATATGGCTCATATCGGCCATCCGCTTTTGGGCGATACGGTCTATGGACCGGCGAAATGTCCGTTTTCAGGACTCCAGGGGCAGTGTCTGCATGCAATGGTACTGGGATTTATCCACCCTTCTACAGGGGAATACCTCGAGGTTACAGCGCCTCTGCCGGAATATTTTACAGCTATTTTAGAGAAACTGCGAACCCGCATGCGGTAATTGATGTCGGGAAAATGTATGTTTTTTAGATATTTTGCATAAAATTGTGTACTTTTTCTGAAAGTTGTTTTATAATATATCCAGAGAAGCAGTTCATTTCTGCTTTACAAATGCTTTGGAAGGAGTGACATATATGAATACCATCATTACCATTGGACGTCAGTACGGAAGTGCCGGAAGAGAAATCGGCTTAAGACTTGCAAGGGATTACGGCATTAAGTGTTACGATAAGGAGCTGCTCGACCGTGCAGCCAAGGACAGCGGCATGTGCAAGGAGCTTTTTGAAAATCACGACGAGAAACCTACGAACAGTTTTCTGTATTCTCTGGTTATGGATACATATTCGTTCGGCTACGCTTCCAATTCTTTCTCAGATATGCCAATCAACCAGAAGGTATTCCTCGCACAGTTTGAGAGTATTAAGAATATTGCAAACGAAGGTCCGTGTATTCTGGTAGGACGCTGCGCAGATTATGCTCTTGCGGAGTATCCAAATGTGCTGAGTGTATTTATTCACGCAAGCATGGAGAATCGTATCCGCAGAATCGCAACGCTGTATGATCTGACAGATGCAAAAGCCAAGGACCGAATCGTGAAGTCGGATAAGAAGCGTGCAAGCTACTATAACTACTATACCAGCAAGCGCTGGGGAGATATTGACAGCTATAATCTCTGCGTGGACAGCGGGCTGTTCGGCGTAGACGGAGCTGTCGAGATAATCAAGAGAGCCGTAGAGGAAAGAGAGCGTTCCGGCAAGAAGAAGATCTACGTTAACCCGGTAGGACAGGGACATGATCTTCCGGATTGAGAGATTTGAACTGTAAGGAGCCGCTGAAGGAGGGAGATGTCTCCCGCCTTCAGCGGCTCCGTTGCTTTATTTTAGATTCATTCTCGGATTTTTGATGCGCTCCTGCCATCCTTTGATATCGCTGTTTAAAATAGCGGCAAACATATGCTCTCTGGCACCGGGATGCTCGCTGTTCAGCTGGCGCACGAGCTGCTTGGCATATTCACGTTTGGTGTAGCCGTCCGCCGGACATGGACTCTTTTCGACCGGAAGATCATACTTCTTTGCAAAGGCCGATACATCCCATTCATCTGCAAACATGAGCGGGCGGATTACGGTAAGATCCATACGGTCAAGATATGTCTTTGGGGCAAAGGTATAAAATCTGCCCTCAAAAAGCAGGGACATCAGCATTGTCTCGATGATATCATCTTTGTGATGAGCATATGCAACTTTATTGCAGCCGAGACGCTTGATTTCTTCATTGAGGGCTCCTTTTCTCATCTTCGCGCACAGTGAGCAGGGATTCGTCTCCTTTCGCTCATCAAAGATAATCTGAGCAATCTGTGTATGTACAACAGTGTAAGGAACACCCATATCTTTACAAAATGCAGCGATCTTATCCGTGTTAAATCCGGGATGCCCAAGATCTACGGTGATTGCTTCTATGCTAAACTTCTTTGGATAGAAGCGCATCAGCCCGTGCAGACCGCAGAGCATGGTCAGACTGTCTTTGCCTCCGGAGATGCCGACCGCTATTTTATCTCCCTCATCGATGAGCTGGTATTCATCCACAGCTTTTCTCGTATAACTGAGCAGTTGTTGTAATTTCATTTAGAACCTCCATTCTTCTTCTGGCAAGCATATTATATCTGAATTTTCTCGTTTTGCATAGGGACAAAAAAAATAAAATGTGTTATACTGATAACAGTACGCAAATTTATTTGGAGGAGTCATATGAAATTTCGTTGGGACAAGAAATATCTTGCATGGGGAATTACTGCATTTCTTGTTGTGGTGTGCAGTATTCTGTTTTACTTTTTTATCTTCCGTATGGACAGTCTGGCAGTGGGACTTCGGAAGATCTACTCGATTCTCACTCCGCTTATATACGGAGCTGCCATCTCTTACCTGCTTTGCCCACTCGTGAATTTTCTGGAGAAGAGTGTTATTTTTCGGCTCTGCAGCCGGGCAGGGATTACTATTCGTGAGCGTCTTCGCAAAGTTACTCGCATGGTATGCGTGATACTGTCTTTAGTAATTGCCATTTTATGTATATACGGATTGATTGCGATGCTTGTTCCGGAGATTATCAACAGTGTGATGAACATTGTAAATAACTCCTCAAGATATATGCAGAACATTCAGGACTGGCTTTCCGATATGCTGAAAGACAATCCGGATCTGGAGGCAAGCGCCATTGCCCTTGTGACACGCTATTCTTCCCGATTCGAGACGTGGCTGACATCAGACTTTCTGCCGCACCTTAATCAGATTGTGCTGAATTTCTCCACCGGATTGTTTGACTTCCTCATATTTTTGAAGAACCTGCTGATCGGTGCAATGATTTCTATTTACATGCTCTATAATAAGGAATCGTATCTTGCGAGTTCCAAAAAAGGTTTGTATTCCATTGTGAGTACTGCGACTGCAAACAACATCATCCGCGATTTTCAGTATATTCATAAAACTTTCGGCGGCTTTATCATCGGCAAAATTATTGACTCTGTAATTATCGGGATTCTCTGCTATATCGGTACTACAATTCTGGATACACCGTATGCGCTGCTTGTCAGTGTAATTGTCGGCGTGACAAATGTCATTCCATTCTTCGGACCGTATCTGGGAGCTGTGCCCAGTGCATTTCTGATTTTGCTGGTAAATCCGCTGCAGTGCGTTTACTTTGTTATCTTTATTTTAGTTCTGCAGCAGTTTGACGGAAATTTTCTTGGACCGAAGATACTGGGAGAGTCCACTGGTATGTCCAGCTTTATGGTTATTGTAGCCATTTTGATCTTCGGCGGCTTTTTCGGTATTTTTGGAATGTTTGTCGGGGTGCCGATCTTTGCAGTCATTCTGACAATCGTACAGAATATACTGCGCAGAAGGCTTGAGAAAGCCCATCTGCCGTCTGACAGAGAGTATTACAAGAACATTGACCATATAGACGAAGAAACGCTGAAACCGGTTTACCCTGCTCCGGAAAGCAAAATTAACCGTGACGAGGTATTCAGTTACCGCACAGAAAAAGAGAAGAAGAAAGAGACATCACGTAAGGAGGATACAGAAAAATGAAATTTGTGATACAGCGCGTAAAACGCGCTTCAGTGACAGTGGACGGCGAGATTGTCGGGAAGATCGGCAAAGGATTTCTCGTACTTGTAGGTGTTGGAAATGGAGATACAAAAGAGAAGGCAGATAAGTTTTTAAAAAAGCTGCTCGGACTCCGTATTTTTGAGGATGAGAACGGCAAGACAAATCTCTCTCTTGCAGATGTGCAGGGAGAGCTTCTGATGGTATCTCAGTTTACACTGTATGCGAATTGCCGTAAGGGAAACCGTCCGAGCTTTATCGAAGCGGGAGAGCCAAAGCTTGCAGAACAGCTTTATGAGTATCTGCTTGCTGAAGCTGCAAAAAGTGTTCCGATTGTTCAGAAAGGTATCTTTGGTGCCGACATGGATGTGGAGCTTGTAAATGACGGTCCCTTTACGGTCATTCTGGATGAGAATACATTCGCGTAAAATCAGCAGATTTCTCCGCGGCAGAACCGTGTAATCATCTCTTTTGTGAGACTGATATTATCGCCTGAGAGGTCTATTTCCTCCGGGCGATACCACTGTGCCATTGCCAGTTCGTTCTGATCAAGTGTGATTTCGTCTGTTCCGTCGAGGTCACAGTAGAATCCGAAGAGCAGTGTGCCGGAGAGAGGCCAGGGCTGACATTTATAGTAGCGCAGATTTTTTACACGCAGTCCGACCTCTTCCATAACTTCACGGTGTACGGTCTGCTCAATCGTTTCTCCGATCTCCGCATAGCCTGCGATCAAAGCAAATTTCTTATATTCCCGTCCCTGATATCAGGATATAAGCAGTTTTCCATTATGAAGAATCCCCACAATAACCGCTGGAGCAATACGCGGGTACTCTACGCGCCCGCAGACAGGGCATACCATTGCGCGTTCTGTGTCAGAGTGTATATTTTCTGCCCCGCAGGCTCCGCAGAATCTGGAGGTGAGGTACCAGTCCAGCAGCTGGTGTGCCACCATTCCGGCATAGGCAAGATGCTGGGGCTGTGCTGTGCGCAGGAAACTCAGTCTTTCGTATGTATAACCGCAAAACGGCTGCGGTGCATCTCCGATTATTCCAAAGTAGTCTATACCGTCAATTGAAAAAAGAAAACGACAGCGCGAGGATGCATCCGGAAGGGATGCGCGAACTTCTTTCCAGAGAGGAAAGACAAGCTGACTATCCTCTATTTTCAGGAGCACTGTGCGGTTTCCGCAGATGAAGACAGGGCTTCCGTCAGAAGGCTCTGCGGTGTGATATTCGTTGTGATAAGTATGAGGTGCAATATCCTGTATCATGTTAAGTTCCTCTCTTTCGTTATTATCCATACCTAATAGCATATGCGAAATTTGGCGAAAATACAAGAATTAATTTCAGGTTTACATAAAATGGTTATGTAAACCTGAACGACAGATGTGCAAAAATGACTTTTCAGAACGCAAAATATGATATATCATTATTAAGAGGAAGTAATTATATCAGGAGGAGATTTCATGAAGAATTATGCTGACTATGAAAAATTTATTTTAGACCGCCTGCAGGAGCTTCTCGCGATTGACAGTCCTACAGGCTACACATGCGAGGCTGTAAAGTGGCTTGAGGAAGAGTATCGGGCGCTCGGATATGATCCGCAGCTGACACAGAAGGGCGGACTGATCGTGGATCTGGGAGGCAATGACAGAGAAAACGGTATATTGGTCGAGACACATACAGACACGCTTGGAGGCATGGTAGCGGAAATTCTTGGAAACGGAAGACTGCGCATCACAGCTCTTGGCGGTCTGAATGCGAATAATACTGAGGCGGAGAACTGTACGGTACTGACACGGGAGAAGAAGCGTTACGAGGGATGCTTCCAGTTAAAGAACGCATCCATTCATGTAAACGGCGGTTACAGTGATACCCCCCGCAATTTTGACACGATGGAAGTTGTGCTGGATGAGCCGGTGAATTCGGCAGAAGATACAAAGAAACTGGGGATCCGCACAGGCGATATGGTATTCTTTGAGACCCGCACGCGCATTACAGACAGCGGCTATATTAAGAGCCGTTTTCTGGATGATAAGCTGAGTGTGGCAATACTGTTAGGTTTTGCAAAATATGTAAAGGAGGAAGGCATTACCCTTCCAAGAAGAACATATCAGCATATTACGGTATATGAGGAAGTAGGACACGGCGGTTCTGCATCAGTTCCTGCGGGAGTAAAGGATGCGATTTCCGTGGATATGGGATGCGTCGGAGACGGTCTCTCCTGTACAGAGCATCAGGTTTCTATCTGCGTGAAGGATGGAGGCGGACCATATAATTACGATATGGTCGGTGAGATGATTGCTCTGGCGGAAGCGAACGGTATAGATTACGCAGCAGATGTCTATCCGCATTATGGCTCTGATGTCGAGGCAACGCTGCGCGCGGGGGCAGATATCCGTCATGCACTTATCGGCGCCGGCGTTTACGCCTCTCACGGATATGAGAGAAGCCACAAAGACGGTGTCCGCAATACATTCCTGCTGCTCGCGGCGTATCTGACAGGTCAGGAGGCTCTGGCATAATGCAAATTCTGGTCACAATGCCGGTCAATGATCGGCAGAAAGACTTACTTAAAAGTGCGGCACCCGGAGCGGATTTCATATTTCATATAAAATCTGAAGTCACTTCCGGAGATCTTGCATCGGCAGATATTATTTTAGGAAATCTGGCTGATCCCAGACAGCTCCTGAAAGCCGGAAATCTTAAATGGATACAGTTGAATAACGCCGGCACGGAAGGATATTGTGATCCGCAGATACTTTCCCCTCATGTACAGCTTACGAATGCGACAGGAGCCTACGGGCTCGCAATTTCCGAGCATATGATAGGATGTCTGTTTATGCTGCGCAAGAAGCTGCATCTGTATTATGCTAATCAGCTGAGGGAAGAGTGGAAGAAAGAAGGACATGTAGCAATCGTGCAGGGCAGTCGTGTTCTCAGCGTGGGCATGGGAGACATTGGCAGCACGTTTCTGCGCAAAATGAAGGCGCTGGGAGCTGTTACCGTAGGTATCAAGCGCACAGCCGGAGAGAAGCCGCCTTATGTAGATAAACTGTATACCGCCGAAGCGCTTGAGAGGGAGCTGCCGCTGGCGGATATTGTAGCGCTTTCTCTTCCGGGAAATAATGAAACGCGAGGTATCATGAATGAACGCCGTCTGGGATTGATGAAGAAGACTGCAGTGCTTTTAAATGTCGGGCGCGGCAGTGCCGTGGATACGGAGGCACTTTTCAAATGTCTGAGTATGGGAAAGATAGCGGGGGCTGCTTTGGATGTTACCGATCCGGAACCTCTGCCAGAAGGTCATCCTCTGTGGAAAGCACCGAATGTTGTCATTACGCCTCATATTTCCGGCGGATTTTCACTTCCCGAAACACTGGAACAGATTGTAGAGATCTGTGCAGACAATCTGACGAGATATCTGAAAGGGGATCCCCTCAGAAATCAGATAGACCGAAAAAGCGGATATGCTATGAAGTTCTGAATAGCAGAATAGTTCGAAATTAGAGGACCTGCTGTTTGCCGTAAGGCGGACGGCAGGTTCTTTTGTTTTGTACAGGGAAAGCTTACGAATTTATTAAATGCATAAATAAGTGTTGACATATTGTTTCTATATTTGTAGAATATAAGTAAATAAAGATTCTACAAATATAGAAAGGGAAGTGGAAACAGAAAAAAATTCTCGGCATAAATAAAACGAAGGGGGGAAGAGGTTTATGGAAGAATTTATTTTCTACATTATAAAATTAAATCTGTTCGTGGGAGGGGCAGTTGCGGCAGCCTGTATTCTGGTCAGATTTCTGCGTCGAAAGTACTCGGTTCGGTGGAGATATATTCTCTGGCTCTGTATTGCCGCCCTGCTCCTTGTGCCGGTGGATCTGTCAAAGAGTTACGCGATGTGGGAAGTTCAGATTCCGGTGCAGCAGACACAGACAGGGAATGGGAAAACTGTTCTGGTGAAGGATGGAACTTATACAGGGGAGTTGCAGACAGATATTCAGGAAGCAGTGGCTGGAACTGGAGAGACGAGGGCATCGGACGAGAAGGATCATTTTGCAGAGAACGAGGATCAGGGATTCCGGGGGATCCCGTCAGAATGGATTTACAGGGGAGTTTTTACAGTGTGGATCGGAGGAGCGCTTCTGCTCGCCGCATGGAGAAGCATATCCTTTATGGCAGCGCTGAAGCGTCTCCGCCGGTGGAGCATTCCGGAGGTCAGCGAAGAGGCTGCGGTACTTTACGAAGAGGTGTGCCGAATATACGTGAAGGTTTCTTGAAAAATAAAATCAAGAAGAAGTTTGAACTATTTTAATCATAAAAGGGTAATCTGCTTAATTAATGAATTAAATGCTGCATAACCGCCTGCCATTTAAAAGAAGGACCAGGGTGTATTTTGGGCCCATGGTCCTTCTTTGAAGGCTGCTTTGTACATTCCA
>CALWBA010000225.1 GCA_944375815.1 uncultured Lachnospiraceae bacterium
CCACTCTTCATAAAAGCTCTCTGCATTATCATATTTTCTTATAGCGTCTCTTTCACTGAATAAATTTAAATCTAAAATTTCGCGTTCTAATATCTCCAGATATTCTCTGCTGTCATCAACTATAGCAATTTTCATGGATATCT
The DNA here is from genome assembly GCA_944375815.1 of uncultured Lachnospiraceae bacterium. Taxonomy (GTDB): domain Bacteria; phylum Bacillota; class Clostridia; order Lachnospirales; family Lachnospiraceae; genus Egerieimonas_A. Next base: position 144 of record CALWBA010000225.1, read on the forward strand.
CCAGACCTCCAAAGCAAAATATTTTCTTACATGATACTATAACTTTCGTATCCAATCGGCTCTCAGTCCTATTCTGCTTATATTAGGGCTTATTCTGTATGTTTTATGTCCAATTCTGCTCATATACGCAAAATCAGCGGAAGCCCTGAAAACAAGGGTTTCCGCTGATTTCTCATTCTTTCTCCTTCCCCGCATTTTCCCCCTGTATATGTACCGAGAGTTGTGGAAAAGGAATCGCAATTCCGGCTTTATCGAAACTCAATTTTATTTTCTCGTTCATGTCCCACTTAAGTGCCCAGTATTCCTCCGTTTTTACCCAGCCGCGAAGTCCCAGAATTACAGAGCTGTCAGCCAGCTGGTCAACAAAGATTACACGATCCTCATCAAAGAATCTGGGATCCTCTTCCATGAGCTTCTTCAGAATCTTCTTTGCAAGGCGAATATCAGCGTCATAGGCAATACCTACCTTGATTTCCAGCTTTCTCTGATCCATTGCCGTGACATTCACAATACTGTTATTCGTAAGCTGCGAATTCGGAATCAGAACCGTTCGGTTGTCCAGTGTACCAAGCGTTGTATAGTACATGTCCATTTTCTTGACTGTACCCTCCAGATTGTTGGAGGCACTGATGATGTAATCACCCGCCTTGAAAGGCTTGAGCAACAGTATGATCACACCTCCTGCGATATTTGACAGTCCGCCCTGCAGTGCAAGGGACAGTGCCACACCGGCGGATGCGAAAAGCGCTGCGATCGATGCCGCCTCCACACCGAATGAAACGGCAATGGTAGCCACGAGAAAGACGTAGAGTGCCACCTTTGTAAACGATGTAACAAATGTAACTGCCTCGCGGCTCATATTTACGCGCTCCATGTTCTTTCGGATCAGTTTGCACAGAAAGCGGATTACGCGCGTCGCAATCAGATAAATGATGATCGTCAGCACGATCTTTACCGCCAGGTTCAGTGCCGCCTCCGAAAAATCCGTAATCATATTCTGGAGCATGGATGGGTTTTCTATTACCTTTTCTGCCGTTTCCTGTACTTCACTGAGCGTATCTCCCCCCGCCGTAAGTATCCACATTTAGTTATTTCTCCTCTTCTGCAATTTTCTTCTCAAGTTCCTGTTTTAAGTTCTTTTTTGTCTTTGTCTGTGCTGTGCTTTTTTTCTTGGCTGCCTTGTTGCCGGACTGCTTAGCGACCTCCTTTGTGAAATTGAAGATGCTTACTCCGAGTGCCGGCACCTTGATGCGGATGGAATACTTTCTCTCATCGCACTCCTGTTTCTTTGCCATTTTTACTCTCGGATTCGTCACGCCATCACCGCCGAAGTTCTTCGAGTCACTGTTGAATATCTCTTTGTATTTGCCGGCATACGGAACGCCTACCTGATAATCCTCGTATACCACATCAGAGAAATTACATACTACAAGCAGCATCTCCTCAGATTTTCTGGCCTTTCTGAGGAAGGAAACCACGTTCTTCTCCCAGTCTGTAAAGTTAATCCACTCGAATCCCTCAGGTACAAAATCTTTATCATACAATGCAGGCTGCGTCTTGTAAAATGTTATCAGTTCCTTCATATATTCCTGCATCTGCTTATGCTCAGGCTGCTGCAGAAGATCCCAGTGCAGACCATTCTGCTCTGACCACTCCTCCGGCTGAGCAAAATCCTGTCCCATAAACAGCAGCTTCTTTCCAGGATGTGCCATCATAAATGCGTATGCTGCACGCAGATTTGCAAACTTCAGCTTTGGCTCTCCCGGCATCTTATTCAGCAGGGAGCCCTTGCCGTGAACAACCTCATCGTGAGAAAAGCTCAGCATAAACTTCTCACTGTATGCGTAAATCATACTGAATGTCAGTTCTCCATGATGGCTGCCGCGGTAAAGCGGATCATTCTTCATGTACCCAATGAAATCGTTCATCCATCCCATATTCCACTTATAGTCAAATCCGAGTCCGTCATCCTCGATGTCACCCGTGATCTTCGGCCACGCCGTGGACTCCTCGGCAATCATCATCACACCCGGATGTTTCTTTTTAAAGATGGAGTTTAAGTGCTTCAGGAATTCGATCGCCTCAAGGTTTTCATTACCGCCGTAAATATTCGCCACCCATTCGCCGTCATTTTTGCCGTAGTCCAGGTACAGCATGGATGCAACAGCGTCCATACGGATGCCGTCGGCATGGTACTTCTCTGCCCAGAAGAGCGCGTTAGAAATCAGGAAGTTCGTCACCTGCGGTCTTCCGTAATTGTAAATCAGTGTACCCCAGTGCGGATGTGCTCCCTTTCTCGGATCAAGATGTTCGTACAGGCAGGTGCCGTCAAATGCTGCCATTCCGAATGTCTCTCTCGGGGAATGCGCAGGTACCCAGTCCAGAATCACACCGATGCCGGCCTCATGCAGCGTGTCAATGAAGCTCATGAAGTCCTCCGGAGTGCCGTAGCGGCTCGTGGGTGCATAATATCCCGTCACCTGATATCCCCAGGACTCATCAAGCGGATGCTCCATCACCGGCATCAGTTCCACGTGCGTGTATCCCATTTCTTTTATATATTCTGCAAGCATCGGAGCTATCTCGCGGTAATTGTAGAAATATCTGCCATCGTCGGGCTTTCTCCAGGATCCAAGATGCATCTCGTAGACATACATCGGCATCTTATCCCCCTGCAGCTTTCTGCGTTCCTTCATCCACTTCTGGTCACGCCACTCATATTTATTCAGATCAGCTACTACCGATGCATTGTTCGGGCGCAGTTCGCTGGCATTCGCATAGGGGTCTGCTTTCAGATACGTCAGACCGCCCTGTGCTTTTATCTCATACTTATAGATATCCCCCTCATGAATATCCGGAATGAAGAGCTCAAAAATTCCTGATGCGCCCTGATAATGCATCTGATGGCGGCGTCCGTCCCAGTCGTTAAAATCACCGACTACGCTGACGCGCATTGCATTCGGCGCCCACACGGCGAAATATGTTCCTTCCGTGCCGTCTACCGTCATAGGATGCGCTCCCATCTTTTCGTAAATGTTATAGCAGATGCCTGCATTAAACTGCTGCTCTTCTTTTTCTGTGATCTGGCACGGATAGGCGTAAGCATCCTTCCACACACTCTCTGCTCCGTCTCTTACTGCGATAAATTCATACGGCACAATCGTTTCCACAGGCAGCAGCGCTGCAAAATATCCCTCTTCCTCCTGAATCATCGCATACGTCTCGCCGGTATTCGGCGTGCGCACGCTCACGGCATCAAAGCCGGGAAAATAACACTGGATCAGCAGTCCGTCCTCCGTCATCTTCGGTCCAAGAATATTTCTCGGATATTTTTCCTCCGAATACATGACAGCCTCAATCTCTGCCCAGTCCATATAGTCGTAAACTTTGTCTCCCATAAATACCTCCCCACCGCATCGCGGTGTTTTCTTATCAAATATATTTCTCTCTTTTTCTTATCCCAGCTCGTGAATGAAAAACCCGCTGCGAAGCTTCGGTTCGAACCAGGTGGATTTTGGCGGCATACACAGATTGGCATCTGCAGTTCGGAACAGTTCCTCCATGGATGTCGGATACATTGATACCGCTGCGGCAGCTTCACCGCTGTCCACACAGCGCTCAAGCTCATGGAGCCCACGGATACCGCCCACGAAACCGATGCGGGGATCTGTTTTCGGATCCCGAATCCCCAGAATCTTATCGAGCACCAGCTGCTGCAGAACAGAGACATCCAGACTCTCTACCGGATCCTCCGTGGACAGATCTTCCTTCCGTGTCATACGGTACCACCGTCCGCACAGATACAGACCATATTCACCTTTTTTCTCCGGAGCATACGGCGATTTATCCGCTTCTTCCACATAAAAATCTTCCTGCAGCTTTTTGATGAATTCCTCCGCTGTATAATTGCCCAGATCTTTTAAAAGTCTGTTATAGTCATAAATCTTAAGTTCATCGTCCGGGAAAAATACTGCCAGGAAGTGCTCAGCCTCACTGCCGGGATCTGTCTGTCTGCGCATCTTTGCCACTCGCGCGGCAGCGGCGGCACGATGGTGTCCGTCCGCAATATAAACTCTGGTAAGCTTAGCAAATGCATGCTGTACCGCATGTATCTCTTCAGCCTCTGAAATTCGGAAAATCCGATGGCGCACGCCGTCCTCAAATGTTACATCGTAGAGCGGCGTCCGCTCTCGGATCTTCATTGCAAGCTCACGCATCTCGCTCTGTGCGCGGTAGCTCAGGAAAATGGGGCCTGTGTGTGCATTACATGCATCCACATGGCGCACACGGTCATCCTCCTTCTCAGCGCGGGTGTTTTCATGCTTCCGAATGATTCCCTCTTCATATTCCGCAACGGACGCACATCCCACAAAGCCCGTCTGGGTTCTTCCGTCCATTGTCAGTTCGTACAGGTACAGCGACGGCTTCTCCTCCCGGATCAGCTCGCCGTTTCTTATCATTCGCTGCAGCGTCTGCGATGCAGTCTCATAGACCTCGTCGCTATAGGGACTTATTCCAACAGGAAGCTGGGTCTCTGCGCGGTCAATACTTAAAAATGAGTGAGGATTTCTCTCAACTTCTCTTCTCGCCTCCGCGCCGGAGTACACATCATACGGCAGCGCTGCAATTTTACCCGCAAGCTCTGCTGCAGGGCGCACTGCCTGAAATGGATAAATCTCTGCCATATCTGTCTAACCTCTTTTTTTATTCTTTCCGGCAAGGACCCGAAGCACGCACAGCAGCTTTGTGCCGTTTCTGCGGATGCTCTGAAGTCTTGCATAATTCCGCTTCCATCTCTTTATTTTCTGATAATAACGGGTCACGTTCATTATATCATACCTTTTTAAAAAAGGCATCAGTATTTTCCGTTCCCGGAACAAACCGATACCTTTTTTCCTTTTAGTTATTTTTTGATCACACGAACCTTACATACGCCGTCAATACGCTCAAGTGCCTTTACAATTTCGTCATCTGCCGGTGTCTCCAGATCCATCATGGTATACGCATAGTCACCCTTGCTCTTGTTCGTCATATCAGAAATATTTCTTCCGGCGTCTCCGAGCACTCTGGTAAACTGGCTGATCATGTTTACGGTGTTCCGGTGGTTAATTGCAATTCTTCCTGCTGCCTGGCATACGCCCATATCACATGCCGGGTAGTTCACGGAGTTCTTGATATTTCCATTCTCCATATAATCACGGAGCTCCCTGACTGCCATCTCTGCACAGTTATCCTCCGCCTCTTCGGTAGAAGCTCCCAGATGTGGAGTCACAAGCACATTCTCCTCTCCCGCTACGGTCGGATTTGCAAAGTCAGTCACATACTTGCGGATCTTTCCTGCACGCAGTGCCTGAACAAGCGCGTTTTCATCTACAAGCAGGTCTCTTGCAAAGTTTAAGATTACGGCTCCGTCTTTCATCATGGAAATCGCTTCCGCATCAATCATCTTCTTTGTGGACTCCAGAAGCGGCACATGGACGGTAATATAATCGCACTCCTTATAAATCGTCTCCACATTCTGGATATGGCGGATATTTCTGGAGAGATTCCATGCTGCCTCCACAGAGATGTATGGGTCATACCCATAAACTTCCATGCCCAGATGCACTGCGGCGTTTGCCACAAGTACACCGATTGCGCCAAGTCCGATGATTCCGAGTTTCTTGCCGCTGATCTCGCAGCCGGCGAATTTCTTCTTCTGCTTCTCCGCGAGCTTTGCGACATCCTCATTTTCCTTCTCCTGCTTTACCCATTCAATACCGCCCACGATATCACGGGATGCAAGCAGCATACCGGCAAGCACAATCTCCTTGACTGCATTCGCATTTGCTCCCGGGGTATTGAATACCACGATACCCTGCTGCGCGCACTTTTCAAGCGGAATATTGTTGACACCAGCTCCGGCTCTTGCGACTGCTTTTAAATTCTTCGGCAGCTCCATCTCATGCATGGCTGCACTTCTTACGAGCACTGCATCAGCGTCTTCTATCTGCTCTGTTCTCTCATAATCGCTGCTGAAATTCTGAAGTCCCACCTGAGAAATGGGGTTTAGGCAATGATACTTCCACATATTAAAGATTCTCCTCCTCGAACTTTTTCATAAATGCAACAAGCGCTTCCACGCCCTCTTTGGGCATTGCATTATAGATACTTGCACGCATGCCGCCGACAGTACGGTGACCCTTGAGGTTCACAAGTCCTGCCGCTTCCGCTTCTTTGACAAACTTTGCATCCAGATCTTTATCACCTGTCACAAACGGTACATTCATCAAAGAGCGGTCTTCCTTTCTGACGGTTCCTCTGAATAACCTGCTCGCATCCAGAAAATCGTAAAGTATCTTTGCTTTTTCTTCGTTGCGTCGCTTCATCTCTTCGAGTCCGCCCATGCGCTTTAACCACTTGAACACCTTACCGCACATGTAAATGCAGTAGCAGTTCGGAGTATTGTACAGAGAGTCCGCATCCGCATGTGTCTTATATTTCATCATCGTCGGTGTACCCTCAAGTACATCGTCAGTGATGAGATCTTCTCTCACAATCGCAATAACCATGCCGGCAGGTCCGATATTTTTCTGTACTCCGCCGTAAATCACGGCATATTTGCTGACGTCCACAGGCTCGGATAAAAAGCAGGAGGATACATCCGCAACGAGGTCTTTTCCCTTTGTGTTCGGAAGGGTCTTGAACTTCGTGCCGTATATTGTATTGTTTTCGCAGATATATACATAGTCCGCGTCCGGGCTGATATCAAGATCCGAGCAGTCCGGAATGTATGAAAATGTCTCGTCCTCGGAGGATGCGATCTTATTTACCTTTCCGTATTTCTGCGCTTCCTGGTACGCTTTTTTCGCCCACTGACCGGTCACGATGTAGTCTGCCACGCGGTTTTTCATCAGGTTCATCGGAATCATCGCAAACTGCAGGGAAGCTCCTCCCTGCAGGAACAGCACCTTATAATTGTCCGGAATATGCATCAGATCTCTGAGATCCTGCTCCGCTTCCCTGATAATATGGTCAAACGCCTTGGAGCGGTGGCTCATCTCCATTACAGACATGCCTGTTCCGTTGTAGTCCAGCATCTCTGCCTGCGCTTCTTTTAAAACTTCCTCCGGCAGTACTGCCGGTCCTGCTGAAAAATTATATACTCTGCTCATCTTTTTCATAACCTCCTCAATCCTCTGCCTGTAAACAGCCGATATTATTTCTTATTCAGATCATCCTCATCAAATGCTTCTTCGATCGCTGCTCCTGCCGGAACCATCGGGAAAACTTTATCGTCACAGTCTATGATGCAGTCGATCAGAACTGTAGTATTCAGCTCAATCGCTCTGCGGATCGCAGGTACGACCTCTTCCTTCTTTGTCACACGGATACCCACAGCTCCCATTGCCTCAGCGAGTTTTACAAAATCCACGCTGTCATTTAATACGGTATAGGAATACCGCTCTCCGTAAAACAGGTTCTGCCACTGGCGTACCATGCCGAGTACGTGATTATTGATCACAACCTCAATAAGCGGCAGATTATTTCTTGCCGCAGTGGCGATCTCGTTCATATTCATACGGAAACAGCCATCGCCCGCAATGTTGATCACTGTCTTATCCGGTCTGCCGAACTTTGCTCCGATCGCGGCTCCGAGTCCGTATCCCATAGTTCCAAGTCCGCCGGAAGTCAGGAATGTACGCGGATCTTTAAACTTATAATACTGTGCCGTCCACATCTGATGCTGTCCGACCTCCGTAACAATGATGGCGTCTCCCTTTGTCTCCTTATAGATCTCCTCAATTACGTACGGTCCTGTAAGTCCCGCAGTATTATATTTCAGCGGATATTTCTCCTTTAACGCATCAATCTCAGCCGTCCACTCCGGATGCGCCTTACGCTGCACACGGTTGTTTAATCGCTT
>CALWBA010000226.1 GCA_944375815.1 uncultured Lachnospiraceae bacterium
AATTTGCGCATGGGCGATCCGTATGCCTCGGATGAGCGCATGTGGGAGGTTCTGGAACAGACACGCCTGGTCGGATTTCTGCAGGGAGAGAACGGACTGGACACGGTTCTTCTGGAGCGGGCCTCGAATCTCTCCGGAGGACAGCGGCAGCGCCTTGCGCTTGCAAGGGCACTGCTCCACGACAGCCCTGTCTATATCTTTGACGAGGCAACTTCAAATATCGACGTGGAGAGTGAGAATGACATTATGGAGCAGATCCAGTCCCTTGCCGGGAAAAAGACGGTGCTGCTCATCTCGCACAGGCTTGCGAATTGTGAAAATGCGGACAGAATTTATACATTCGCAGACGGAACGATCTGTAAAAGCGGAACACACAAGGATCTGCTTACGAAGAACGGGGTCTACGCACACATGTGGAACCTGCAAAAAGACCTGGAACATTACGGATATGGAGGTGAGACGCTTTGAAAAAGAGAAGCGGATGGAAGATTATGATGAGCCTGATCGTTCTGGTGAAGCCTCTGCTGGGCTTTATGGTTCTGGCGGTTGCAATGGGTGTGGCGGGATTTCTGTGCGCCATTTTCATACCCGTATTCGGCGGTTATGCGATGCTCGATGTGCTGAAACTTCCCGTGCCGGTGAGCGCGGGCACGGCACTTGCCTGCGTGCTGGTCTTTGCGCTGCTGCGAGGTTTTCTTCGGTATGCAGAACAGGCGTGCAATCATTTTATCGCGTTTAAGCTGCTGGCGCTGATTCGCGATCAGGTGTTCCGCGCGCTGAGGAGGCTCTGTCCCGCGAAGCTGGAGGGGAGGGACAGGGGAAACCTGATTTCTGTGATTACTTGCGATATTGAGCTTCTGGAAGTCTTTTACGCTCACACGATTTCCCCGGCATTGATCGCGGCGCTGATGACTGTGATCATGACAATATATATCGGGAGTTATCACTGGATTTTGGGAGCCATAGCTCTGGCAGCGTATCTCGTGATCGGCCTTATCGTCCCGGTTGCGGTATCTAAGAAGAGCGGAAACAGCGGCGAAATCTTCCGCGGCCGTTCGGGGGAACTCTCGAGTTTCGTGCTGGACAGCCTGCGCGGATTGAAGGAGAGTATTCAGTATCACACCGGAGAGGAGCGCCTTCGTGAACTGAATGGCCGTACAGACGGGCTTTCCGCCGAGGAGGAGAAGATGAAGCTGCGCGCCGGCTGGAACATGGCCTTTGTCAACACTCTCATTTACCTCTTCGACTTTGCCGCCCTGGCGGCAGCTCTGGCGCTGTATGCCAGGGGCGAGACTGGATTTGATGCGGTTCTGATTCCTCTGATTGCTATGATGTCCTCTTTCGGCCCCGTTGTGGCGCTGGCAAATCTCGGAAGCACGCTGCAGAATACACTGGCGGCGGGCAGCCGGGTACTGGATATTCTGGAAGAGACTCCGGAAGTAGAGGAGATCTCCGGCAGGGAGGCGACTTCATTCGCGGGTGCGCAGGCGCTTCACGTGGGATTTTCCTATGGCGGGGAGACGATTCTCTCCGATGTGAGCGTGGATTTGCCGCAGAACAGAGTTGTCGGAATCACAGGCCGCAGCGGCAGCGGAAAATCCACGCTTCTGAAGCTGCTGATGCGCTTCTGGGAGACAAAACAGGGAGATATCCGGATTTCAGGCAGAAATATTAACACCGTCAACACCGCGGATCTGCGGAACATAGAGAGCTATGTGACACAGGAGACACATCTGTTTCATGACAGTATTGCAAATAATGTGCGGATCGCCCGCACAGACGCCTCCCTGGAGGAGATTGTGGAGGCGTGTAAAAAAGCTTCTGTCCATGAATTCATTGAGAGTCTTCCGCGCGGATACGATACTCCGGTGGGCGAGCTGGGGGACACACTGTCGGGCGGCGAGCGGCAGAGAATCGGGCTGGCGCGCGCTTTCCTGCATGACGCGCCGATGCTGCTTCTGGATGAGCCGACGAGCAATCTTGACAGTCTGAACGAAGCGGTGATTTTAAAGTCTCTACACGAGGAGCGCGAAGGCAGAACGGTTGTGCTCGTATCCCACAGGAAGTCTACGATGCGCATCGCGGATCAGGTATATTCGGTGGAACACGGGAGAATGAGCTGATGAAAAGAAATACAGAGAAAAAAAGAGAACAGGAAAAGCGCGTTGTTTCTGAAATGATTGCTCTGTACTGCCGCAGAAAGCACGACTCCAAAGGGGAACTCTGCCCAGAATGCCGCACACTGCAGGATTACGCCTTTTTGCGCAGCGACAGATGTCCGTTCATGGAGACCAAGACCTTCTGTTCAAACTGCCGCGTGCACTGCTATAAGCCGCAGATGCGTGAGAAAATCCGGGAAGTCATGCGCTTCTCCGGGCCGCGAATGTTCCTGTACCACCCGGTTATGGCGATCCGCCATGTGGTCTCAAGCAGAGCTGAAAAGATAAAATTAAAGAAGACGGAAAGGAGAATATAGAATGAAAAAAGTACTGTATATCGCTGTGGGATGCCTTGGACTTGCCCTGGGTGCAGTCGGAGCCGTGCTTCCCCTGCTGCCGGCATTTCCGTTCCTGCTTCTGGCGGCGGTCTGCTTTGGCAGGAGCTCACAGCGCCTGAGTGACTGGTTCGTGGGAACCCGGCTCTATAAAAATAATCTCGAGAGCTTCCGCAGGGGCGAGGGCATGACCTGGAGAACAAAGATCCGTATTATGATTGTGGTAACACTGACCATGAGCATCGGTTTTATCATGATGCACGAGATTATGATCGGAAGAATCGTTCTTGCGTGCGTCTGGGTTATGCACATTCTGATATTTTGCTTTAAAATAAAGACGCTGAAACGCCCTTGGAATCATAAAATATACTTCACAGAATTTTCAGAAAAATAATATCGACATTTTATTGACTTCTCCTTTGCTTAAGCTTATTATAGTTACAATATAACAAAAGAAAGGGGAAGTTTATGGAGATTAAGGATAAAAAACCCGTGCGAAGATCGATGCTCTTCTACGCTGTAATTGTGCTGGCGGTTTTGGTTTTGATCAATACATTTGTGCTGCCGTCACTGTCAGAGCGCAGCATTGTGAACACCACCTATGATCAACTTCTGGATTCTCTGGAGGCGCACGAGGTAGGAAAGGTTGATCTGGACACCGACTATATTTATTATACTGTTAAGGACGGCAATCGAGAGATCGTCTGTAAGACGGGACGAATCTATGATATGAACGAAGTAGAACGTTTCGAGGCATCCGGTGCCAGCTTTGAGCAGGTTGTACCCAAGGAGATGTCGCCGCTGGTATCTGTCCTGCTGGGCTATATCCTGCCGCTGGCAATATTCATCGGACTGGGATACTTCTTAAGCCGCAGACTGCAGAAATCCATGATGGGCGGCGGAGGAGCGATGGCATTTGGAAAGAGCAATGCCAAGGTTTATGTCAAATCCGCTACCGGTATCAAGTTCAGCGATGTTGCCGGAGAGGATGAGGCAAAGGAGCTCCTGACCGAAATTGTCGATTACCTGCATAACCCGCAGAAATACCGTGAAATCGGAGCGACAATGCCAAAAGGCGCGCTGCTTGTGGGACCTCCCGGAACCGGTAAGACGCTGCTTGCCAAAGCAGTTGCCGGAGAGGCAGAGGTACCATTCTTCTCAATATCCGGATCGGAATTTGTGGAGATGTTTGTCGGAACCGGAGCAGCAAAAGTGCGTGATCTGTTCAAGCAGGCAAATGAAAAAGCGCCGTGTATCGTTTTCATCGATGAGATTGATACGATCGGAAAGAAGAGGGATGGAAACTTCAGCGGCAATGATGAGCGCGAGCAGACATTGAACCAGCTTCTGACGGAAATGGATGGATTTGAGGGATCCAAAGGCGTAGTAATTCTTGCGGCGACGAACCGTCCTGATTCTCTCGACCCGGCACTGCTTCGTCCGGGACGATTTGACAGAAGAATTCCGGTAGAGCTTCCTGACTTAAAGGGAAGAGAAGAAATCCTTAAGGTACACGCAAAGAAAATCAAACTGGCAGACAATGTTAACTTTTACGAGATCGCCAAGGCGGCTTCCGGCGCATCCGGAGCTGAGCTTGCAAATATTGTAAATGAGGCTGCACTCCGTGCTGTGCGTGACGGCAGAAGATTTGCAACACAGGCGGATATGGAGGAGAGCATTGAAGTAGTCATTGCAGGATATCAGAAGAAGAGCCGCGTGCTTTCCGAGAAGGAGAAACTTATTGTTTCTTACCATGAGATCGGACATGCGCTGGTAGCGGCGATGCAGACAAATTCTGCTCCTGTTCACAAGATTACAATTATTCCGAGAACGAGCGGTGCTCTCGGTTACACGATGCAGGTAGATGACGGCGAACATTTCCTGATGAATAAGGAAGAACTCGAGAACAAGATTGCCACGCTGACCGGCGGACGTGCTGCAGAAGAGCTGATCTTCCACTCGATTACGACAGGCGCTTCCAACGATATTGAGCAGGCGACCAAGATTGCCCGCAGCATGATCACCCGTTTCGGAATGAGCGATGATTTCGATATGGTAGCGATGGAGAATGTGGGAAATCAGTATCTCGGTGGAGACTCGTCGCTCTCATGTTCTTTTGAGACTCAGACAGAGATTGACCGCAAGGTGGTAGAACTTGTCAAGCGAGAGCATGAAAAAGCTTACAAGATTCTCGAGGATAACATCGGCAAACTGCACGAGCTGGCGAAATTCCTGTATGAAAACGAGACGATTACAGGTGAAGAATTCATGAAGATCCT
>CALWBA010000227.1 GCA_944375815.1 uncultured Lachnospiraceae bacterium
CAGCGCGGATGCGCGGTACCTCATCGATATGAAGGTACATACTGAAACATTTGATCAGCAGGTCATGGTAAGAGATGTGATCAAGTCAGGAGACTGTGACAGCACCGATAACTCCTACATCCACCACGCGGATCGGAAATCCTCCGCCGCATGCCGCATATTCCTTCGGATCCAGGAAGAGATCCTCCAGGCTCTGTTCTGTCCGGCGCAGTGTCATATACAGATTCAGGCTGCTGTGTTCTGTCATCTTCACCGTATTATACTTTCTGTCCATCCAGCCCTGGCTGCACAGATTCGTGCCGTCCGCCGCATACTGGAATACAGTGTAACCGTTATTCAGCCGGATACTCACCGCAACCGGAAGAGAACGTCTCTTCGCCTCAGCCACAATGATATTTCCAAGCATCCAGGCATCCTCATTTGTGAAATGCGAAAACTGCAGAATTTCTTCCTGCATATCCAATACTTTTTCCAGTTCCTCTATCGTCATATATGTCACCCTTTCTTTATCATATTGTCTTATCTCTTTACTGTGATCTGGCACATCTGCATCGTCTGCAGAGCTGCCTCGTGACTCTCAGGCGTCACGCCGGCACAGCAGGATGCGTCCACCGAAATCTCTGCTTCCGGAAGGACTGCCTTGATAAGCAGAGCATTAGATACCACACATATGTCAGTGCAGACTCCGATAAGCTCGATCTCCACCTCATCCTGACATCCCTGATATGTTCTTTTCAGATCCTCTGCAAGATGCTCGCTGCCGAACGTCGGTTTCTCATAGACTTCCGCCTCACCGCCGAGCGCCTGCCCGACTGCAGGGTTGAACTCCCATCCGACTGTTCCGCGGATACAGTGTACGGCCGGAAGTTTCCTTCCCTCCCGCGTCTCCGGATAATTGTCAAAATGCGTATCCTTCGTCGCAAGGATTCTGCCCTCAGCTCCAAGTGCACGGTACTTCATAATCTTATCCACTACAGCAGGCAGAATCGCCTCCGCCTCAGCTGTTCCGAGCACTCCGTTGATAAAATCATTCTGCATATCCACTACAATTAAGACTTTCTTCATGCCGATGCCTCCCTTATACAGCTTGTCTTTATTCATTATATCAAAAATATGCAAATCCGTTAATCACCTTTGCATTTTTTTTATTTTTCTTTTATACTATTGCGTAACGACTATGGCTATATCGAAAGGAGACATGTATGATTTCAGAAAATGAACTTCGCCGTCAGCTTAAATCCATTGACCGGAAAAGCTATCCGGCATATAAATCTCTGACGGGCAGCGTACGCTTTTCGTCTTATATCCTTTCCATCGATCACGTGCAGGGGGACCCGTTTGCATCCCCGTCGCATCTGACAGCTCATATTGATCTTAAGGCTGCAGACTTTCCCCAGGCGTATCTGTCACAGCGTCACCGCAGAACCGCGCTGGCTGATTACCTGCTGAGAAAATTTTCGAAGGAACTCTCCGCATATGCGTTCAGCGCAAAGGGTTCCGGCAAGAGCGGATTTCTGGGCGTAAGCCGCTGCGGACAGGAAGTGCTTGAGCGGACTGCATGTGAAATTACAGACAGCGGGATCGAGATCCGCTTCTTTGTCGGCTTTCCGGCGGCCGGACGCACCATCCTGGCCGGAGAGCTGGAGAAAATCCTGTTTCAGATCCTGCCCCCGTGTATAGAGAAGATCTTCTTCTACCGCAGTCTTCCCGCCAGAGAGGTCAAAGAAGTCATTGCTCTTGCAGAAGATCAGTTTTTCCTGCGCCGCGAGATCAAAAAGCGCGGACTTGTGGCATTTATCGCAGACGGCTCTGTGCTTCCGAGAGAAAGCGGCGTATCGGACAAGCCGATGAAAGACGGCATCGCTTTCGTCTCTCCGGAAAGCCTTGCGGTAACGCTTATGCTTCCGAACCGCGGAGAAACGCGGGGCATGGGTATTCCCAAGGGAATCACTCTGATCGCAGGCGGAGGATATCATGGAAAATCAACCGTGCTGAAGGCTCTCGAAAGAGGTGTATATAATCACATTGCCGGAGACGGCAGAGAGTATGTTGTAACCGACGATTCCGCGGTAAAACTGCGCGCCGAAGACGGACGTAAAATCACAAATGCCGATATCTCGATGTTTATCCACGATCTGCCGAACAGAAAAGATACGCATCGCTTTACAACCTCAGATGCCAGCGGAAGTACCTCGCAGGCCGCCAATATTGTGGAGGCAATGGAGGCCGGCAGCAATCTGTTTCTGATTGATGAGGATACCTCCGCCACAAATTTCATGATTCGCGATGATCTGATGCAGAAAGTGATTGCAAGAGACAAGGAGCCGATTACTCCGTTTCTGGAGCGGGCACGCGACTTATATGAGCAGGCCGGTATCTCTTCAATTCTTGTTGTCGGGAGCAGCGGGGCTTACTTCTATCTTGCCGACCGCATCATACAGATGGATCAGTACCATCCGGTAGATATCACAGAACGTGTGCGCACAATCTGCAATACCGCAGAGTCTCCTTCACTGTACGCCCCCGATTTTCATCTGCCGGACACAGACCGCGGATTTTCTTTTCTCCAAGGCAGCCCGCGTCCTTCCTCCCAGGGCGGCCGCAAAGGCGGGAAGCATGAGCATGCAAAGATCAAGCTTTTGGGCAGCACTGCGTTCTCTCTTGATAAGTCCCAGCTGGACCTGCGTTATCTGGAGCAGATTGTTGACTCTGAGCAGACTGCAGCACTTGCCCATCTGCTGCGCTTTGCGATGGAAAGTTATAAGGGCAGCAAGATAACCTGCTCCGAGTTAATTCAGCAGCTTGCCGGACGCCTTGAAAGGGAAGGCCTCTCATTTGTCAGCGGCAGTTCCTATACTGCCTCCGGGCTGGCGATGCCGAGAGTACAGGAAATCTACGCCTGCTTTTTCAGAAATTAAACAGCAAAAAAAAGGCTGCAGCATCTGTGACCGGAACGTCATGAGTGCTGCAGCCTTTTTCAGAACTTACTTATAAAATCTTTTTACGCAGTTACCAGTTCCAGCGCCATTTTGCTGAATTCCCACAGGTATTCCGGATGGCCGTGAACGGAACTGTTATCCTTGAGAATCATTTCCAGTGTGCGGTTATGCGCACGGGCAGCCGCCATCGTATTTTTCATCTCTTCTTTTATGCCGTCCAGATTGCCGCAGGCTACAAATGCAGGATTGGGCTTATTGGAAATAATCATGCCCTGAGGCAGTCTTTCCGCAAAACGCCGCGGATCACTCCACGGACTGCAGGAGACTTTGCGCACATTCGGCATTTCGCCGATAATATCCAGACGGTCATCCAGCTTTTCGCAGCATCCGTAGTAAACATCGCCGAACTGTTCAAAAATGCGCTTCATATAAGGCAGTTCAAACTCTCTTGTAACATCCGGGGAAACGGAAGTAAACAGCTGTGCCAGTCCAAATGTCCAGCTGTTGAAAGAAGTACCGGGGCGGTCTTCCATTCCCTGTCCGAATGGTTTAACAATCGTATGCGAGCAATGGCAGATGCCTCCTGCTACATCAAAGAGTTCCTGTTCGCTGCCCTGATGGATCCATTCCAGAGTAATATCGGTCATGCGTTCCATCATTGCATGCAGCAGTTCCGGCTGATCCAGCAGTGCATAATAGCACTCCTCTACACTGAGCCACTGGCTGATGGTATCCCACAGACCGCTGTGAAAGACAATCCCCTGCCAGCGGATCGGAGCAATCCTGTCAAAAATCTGATGCGCAGCGGCCATCACTTCCTCTTCTTTCAGTCGGTCTGCTTCCAGTCTGGTTGCCTGAATTTTATCCAGGTCTTCCATGGTCTCTATCTGATTGTGGTATTTATGAGAAACTACACTGTTCGCTTCCTCCGTCTTAGCGATATTTTCATCAATTTCAATACCGAACGAGCGGAAACTATCGTATTTCAGTACATGAGGAATCAGCATATCCGGCGGCAGCAGCATATCACCGGGCATATAACGATACTGGTACAGTTTCTGACGCAGTTCATTTTCTACTCCCCTCCAGTATGTATCCTGAATCCTGCATTTCAGGCTTCCGTCCACATCCATTTCATGCCAGGGAATCTGATCAATCAGTACCATAGGCCGCTGGCCATGGCCGGTATTGTGTGCAATCCAGAGTTTCTGAGTTTCTTCCTGCTGACGGCTCACAGCAATTTCCATATACTGCCGTGCCAAATCCCGTAATATTTCCATTTCTTTTTGATTCAGCATGATGTTCCCTCCGTAAGGTAAATTTTTATTCCCGTTTATTTTACCTCAAAAAAATTGAACCAGATATGACCATTTCCTGATATTATGATATAATAATTGATAACGAGGTGAATGTTATGGTATTACTGATGAAAGGAAGCGGCGTGCAGCGCAAAGACTGGAATGTCAACGAGCCTGTGGCCGCCGGATACTGCAGAGTTTATCTGGTTGAAGCCGGAAACGTAATATATGAACAGTCCGGTCAGAAAAGACAGATTCTTACAGATACTCTGTATATTTTTCCGGCAACGGTTCCCTACCGCATGGTTCACGATCCGGAAAAACCGCTGCAGTGTTTATGGTTCCATATTGATTTTTTCCCTGTGAGGCTGTCCTCCCTTATAGAGCTGCCTTTGGCGCAGAACAAAACGCTTCTGCTGATTTGCCGTCTTCTTCAGGAGCTGAATCACAGCGGCAGTCTGGATACGGAATACGGCAAGAGTGTTACTGCGGCTTTTTCCCAGTATCTGCAGCAGGAATATCTGCCCAAGCAGCTTCTTCCCATGGCGGAAACCGTGGAGTATATCCGGGAGCATTACCGGGATCATGATCTGAATGTCAATGCAATCAGTACCCATTTCGGCTGTACAACGGAACATTTTATCCGAACGTTTACCAAAGCCATGGGCATTACCCCTTACCAATATCTGCTGAACATGAGGATGTATGAGGCGCGCAGGCTTCTTCTGGAAAACAAACCGGTCGGTGAAACCGCTGCCTGGGTAGGATACGACGATCCCCGGAGCTTTTCTCATGCCTTTCAGAAAAAATACGCTGTATCTCCCAGTAAATTCAGGAAATCTAATGGACTGTTTTCTTAAATCACGATAAACTTTGTTATCTCTGAACGCGCCCTGATCCGTCACCGCCAGCCAGCTTTAATACCTCATCCACAGATACCATGTTGAAGTCCCCTTCAATAGAGTGCTTTAAGCAGGAAGCTGCTACAGCAAATTCAATGATGGCCTGTGAATCATAACCGTTTAAGGAAGCGCAGATCAGTCCGCCGCCGAAGGAATCGCCGCCGCCTACGCGGTCAACGATATGCATTTTATATTTCTTGCTGAAGTAATAGTCCTTACCGTCATACAGCATGGCAGACCAGTTGTTGTCATTTGCCGACAGTGATTCGCGCAGAGTAATGGCTACCTTCCAAAAACCAAAACGATCTGCAAGCTGCTTTGCAACATCTTTGTATCCTTCATGATTCACCGTACCGGCTGTCACATCTGTATCCGCTGCTCTGATGCCGAATACGTCTGCCGCATCCTCTTCGTTTGCTATGCATACGTCCACATATTGGCACAGTTCTCCCATAACCTGTCCGGCCTTCTCCTTGGACCACAGTTTATTTCTATAGTTTAAATCACAGGAAATCGTCACTCCCGCATTTTTTGCTGTCTTGCATGCCTCCAGACAGATTGCAGCCACATCGTCATTTAACGCCGGCGTAATACCGGTAAAATGAAACCAGTCAGCTCCGTCAAAGATCTCTTCCCAGTTGAAGTCTTCGCTCTTTGCCAGAGCGATTGCGGAATTTGCACGGTCATAAATGACTTTGGACGGTCTCTGGGAAGCTCCTTTCTCCAGGAAATAGATTCCTACACGGTCGCCGCCTCGAGTGATGTACGAAGTGTCTACTCCGTATTTTCTTAAAGAGTTGACAGCAGCCTGTCCGATCTCGTGCTTCGGAAGCTTCGTAACAAACTTCGCATCAAATCCATAATTTGCCAAAGATACGGCAACATTCGCCTCTCCGCCGCCATAAGTGGCTTCGAAGGTATCCGCCTGTACGAAACGGTAATATCCTTCCGGTGCCAGCCTTAACATGATCTCTCCAAATGTAATTACTTTTTTTGCCATTGTTGATATTCTCCCGGATTCTGTCGTGTTTAATTTCTGATCTCTGCAACCAGGTCTACAGCTTCTTTTGTCATTGCCTTAATCTTGTCAAACTCGCCTGCTCTTACCATATCCCCTTTTACCATCCAGCTTCCGCCGCATGCGAAAATCTTATCGCAGCTTAAGTATTCCTTCAGGTTTCCGGCATTGATGCCGCCAGTCGGCATAAACTTCATCTTTGTGTACGGAGCAGCCATTGCCTTGATCATCGCAACGCCACCGGCCTGCTCTGCCGGAAAGAATTTCACATTATTCAGTCCCCGCTTTACAGCCTGCGCGACCTCAGACGGAGTAATACATCCCGGAAATATGGGGATATTCCTGCTGATGCAGTAATCAACAACCTCCGGATCAAAGCCGGGGCTTACGATGAACTTTGCGCCTGCAGATACTGCTCTGTCTACCTGATCAATGGTAAGAACAGTTCCGGCTCCAACCAGCATCTGTGGATATTTCTCAGCCATAATCCGGATTGATTCTTCGGCAGCATCTGTGCGGAAAGTTACCTCTGCACATGGAAGTCCTCCCTCGCAGAGTGCGTGTGCCAGAGGAGCTGCATCCTTTGCATCATGCAATACAACTACAGGTATTACGCCATATTGTGCAAACTGTTCTGCTGCTGTGTTCATTTTTTCCACCTCGCAAGTTTCATATTATAAAACCATGTTTCGTTTTATGATACTTGCATTATACTATCTGACAGATGAATGTCAAGTCTTATGGCAGAAAGGACAAAAATAACTACTTTTTTTACACGATTTTCCTACATCCCATACGGTTAATCTGAGTTGCGATATATCCGGCGCCGTAGCCGTTGTCAATATTAACCACCGCAATCCCGTTGGAACACGAGTTGATCATTGTCAGCAGTGCGGACAATCCTCCGAAATTGGCCCCGTAGCCTACAGATGTGGGAACCGCGATCACCGGTTTATCTACGAGTCCCCCAAGTACGCTCGCCAGCGCTCCCTCCATACCGGCCGCTGCCACAATACAATTGGCCTTCTGAATGATTTCCAGCCTTGAAAACAGTCTGTGAATTCCTGCAACTCCCACATCATAAATCCGCTCCACATGAGAGCCGAAATATTCCGCTGTCTGGGCGGCCTCCTCCGCTACCGGGATGTCCGCTGTTCCTGCAGTGCACACGGCAATACAGCCCTCCTGCTTCTTTCCCTTTTTTTCAATCTTGATAATTCTCGACAGCGGATCATATTGTGTCTGCGGGTACTTCTCCTTCACCAGCTCATACTGATGCTGGCTTGCTCTCGTTCCGAACACCTCGCCCTCTTCCTCATACAGCCTGCCGAATATATGCCGGAAATGCTCGTCGCTCTTCCCGCTGCAGTAGATCACTTCCGGAAATCCTGACCGTGTTTTTCTGTGAGTATCCAGTTTTGCGTATTCCATCTCCTCAAAAGGTTCTCTGCGAAAATACGATTCCGCATCTTCTATTGAAATTTCTCCTGTTTTTACCTTTTCCAGTATTTCCCTTGTGTCCATGTTTTCCTCCTGACTTTAAAAAGGAGGGTTATTCCAACCCTCCTAAAATCTTCAAAAGATATTTTATCTCTTAACCCGATATCCGCAATAGTCAAGCACCAGCTCACTGAACATCGCGTTTGCCCAGGAGAACCACTCTCTGGTGTATTTTTCCGGATTGTCTACATCAAATCCTTCGTGCATCAGACCCTTTCCTCCGTCGGTGTCTGCCAGAAGGTGGAGGTAGCGCAGCTTCTCCTCACGGCTCTCACTTGTAAGTCCTTCCATTGCCAGCGCGATATGCCAGATATAGCGCGGCGGAGTGTGCGGACTTCCTATGCCCGCAGCCTTTGTACCCGCATAGTAATAAGGATTCGCCTCACTTAAGATCAGCTTTCTCGTGTTCTCAGCGACCTTCGGATCCCTGCCCTCATATCCGAGATAGGACATGGAAAGAAGACTCGGCACATTGGCGTCATCCATCAGATTGTACTGTCCGAAACCGTCTGTCTCGTACGCGTACACCTTGCCTACGTTCATCACAGTAGTTATACCGATTGTCTCAATGCTGTCATAGATCTCATCTTTAAGCTTTCTTGCCCTGCGTGCAAGACCTTTATTCTGCAGAACCTCATCTGCAATCTCAGCCAGATATCCGAGAACTACAACCGCAAACATGTTGGACGGAATCAGGTAGCCGTAAACACAGGCATCGTCGCTTGGGCGGAATCCGGACCATGTCATGCCCACACCGGATTTAACAAGCGCACCTTTGCCGTCTCTGGAAAGTGTATCTGTAAAGAAAGAATTTCTGCGGACGAACTTGTACGGGGATTCCTCCTCGTGGTACTGCTCTGTCTCCCACACATCAAGAATCGTCTCCACTCCGTCCAGGAAATCCTGGTCAAACTGCTCTGTCATTCCGGTATTCTTCCAAAGCAGATATGCGAGCTGAATCGGGTAGCATAAAGAGTCAACCTCATACTTTCTCTCCCAGATCCAGTCATTCATCTCTGTCTCATCCTTCTCCCAGCAGTTGCCGTTCTCCGCCTCATTAAACGCATTTGCATACGGATCAATCTTCACAAACTTAAACTGACGGCTTACCAGCCCTGCGAGCAGCTTTGCAAGCTCCTTATCCTCTCCCGCCGGAACCAGATACGGGCGAAGCTGCGCCACACTGTCACGAAGCCACATTGCCGGGATATCTCCCGTGATAACGTATGTCGTTCCATCCTCCAGAACCTTTACCGTCTTGTTCAGGGTATTCGTGTAGCAAGTCTCAAACATTTCATACAAATTCGGCTCATTCGCCAGCTTTTCTTTCACCTCTGCCAGCAGCTTCTGTACAGATGCAGGATTTTCCATTCGCATTGCTTCATCTCCTTGTCATTCAATTACTTTCCCCATTCTTCGGGTGTATATACGCTCAGAAGACCATCCTCGCGGATCATCAGCCATCTGTCAGCCTCGCTGCAGTACACATACGCTGCAAATCCGCAGGAAGCTGCCTCTATGTGCACATCCCGGCTGCGAAGCGCCTGCATCCATGCATCAGCGCCTGCATGATCTGCCGCCAGGACTTCAAGCTGATCCGTAAAATGTCCGTTGGCATCGCGGTATACATGCTCATAGTAATACAGCTTTCTAAGCTCCCAGGAAACATACTCTGCCGCCGGGATCTCGTATGTCTCGTCTCCCTCTGTGAAAAATACAAATCCCCACATCTCGGGATAATGAATATTAATCACACCGGTCGGCGCCCACACCCAGTTATTCTCAGGCAGAACTTTGCCTGACTCGTCGGTTCTCTTGACGTATTCTCCGTCAATCACATCTACATCCCACTGCACACGGGAGAAGTTTACGCGGTAATACTCTCCTGCCTTCGGCGGGCGCTTCTGCTGTGCCATCTCATAGAGAGCCGCAAACGGCATAACCACCTCAACCATCCAGCGCTTATTCTGAGCATTCGGATTATTGAGCTCACCGTCTATCTTCACTGCAGTTTTAAGTCCGTGGATATCCCAGCCGTTTAACGGTCTTCCGCCGTCGCGGTACGGCTTCGGAAGGAAGAGATCCCACACCGTATTCTTTGCATTCATCTCATATTCAAAATAGTGATGAGTGTCGGAATCCGGGTCAATAAAAATCTCAAAATCATTGTCGTAGAAGATTACACAGTCGCGTTCTGTCAGATGACCCCAGATCTCATCGCCTTCCAGCACAGCTCCGAAATAAAAATTCTCATCATCCCAGAGCATTTTTGCTCTCGTGCGGCAGCGCGGCGGTTTGACATCCGCACCCTCAATATCCACGAACAGATCCGTGTACGGCGCATCACTCCAGAACTCCTTGTCAAGATTTCCGTCCAGAACGAACGGGCGTGTTGCTCTGCGGCACTGATAAACCGGCGGAGCAAAATCAATCCTTGGCAGATCCATGTTCCATTTCTTCAATCTTATCACTCCTTCATATTTTTTTCCAGTAAATTTTCATCCGGCGGCATTGAAAAAGCTGCCGCTTCAACCAGATCCGCTTATCTGTTTTTCTGCGGCAGCCTCTTCTTTCAGGGTCTTTTCTGATTATGTTACTCTTTATTCATGGCCTTTGCCAGCGTGCGCATCAAAGTTCCTGTCTCATCGGTACTGTATTCCCAGTACATAATGCCGCCGAGTCCGCGCTCGTTGACATACTGTACTTTCTCCAGCAGAGACTGCTCATCGTCATAGCTGATGAAGGTGTCACCATCGTAGAGATACGGAGCCTTTGCCTCATCGTCCCAGTAGCGCACGAAACCGTTCTTATTAATATAAGATTCCTTCAGCTCTGTGAAATCCGGACCATATCCGCCGGTTGTCTGAGCCATCTGCATCCATCCGTGGTTCACATCCGGAACGCCCTTCCACAGTCTGGAATAAAATGCAGCTCCGACAATCAGCTTCTCAGCCGGAACGCCGGCCTCAAGATAAAGGCGAACACCCTCATCAGTACTGGAGTTTGACAGATCCGCCTGATTGCTGTACAGATTTGTGTGGTGTCCCGTCTGTACGGTAAATCCGCCGCGCAGATCGTAGGACATCAGCTGCACGTAATCAAGATATCGGGAAGCTTCTCCCAGATTGGTGCAGCGCGTATAATATCCGTCTCCGCCGCCGGCGATACTTAATGTATAATGACGGTCTCCGAGTGCATCCAGCGCTTTTCTTGTCTCTGCAAGCAGCAGCGTAAAGTTCTCCTTGTCCTCCGGAGAAGCGGCAATTCCCGCGATTGAGATACACGGATACTCCCAGTCCACATCGATACCGTCAAGGCCGTACTTCTTTACGAGCTTTGCTGCGGTATCCGCAAAACGCTCTCTTCCTTCCGCTGTAGATGCCGCCTCAGAAAATCCTCCTGCGCTCCATCCTCCGATGGAAAGTACGATACGGATTTCCGGGTTCACCGTGCGTATATGCTCCATATCCTGGACTGCTCCGTCCATATCACATACGACATCCCC
>CALWBA010000228.1 GCA_944375815.1 uncultured Lachnospiraceae bacterium
GGAATCTGGACACGGAGTGTAATTACCTCTCCCTCCGTCTCCCAGCGTCTTTTAATTGTACCGTATATACTCTCATACGTTCCTTCCGCGTAGGAAAATCCACCTCCCGGATGAGGCTGCAGAATGAATTTTCTGAATCCCGCTCCCTCCTCTTTTACCTCAATACCGGCCGCGACACGGTACAGCCATTCACCGACTGCACCGTAAGCGTAGTGATTAAAAGAATTCATGTCCGGACTCCACATGGTTCCATCAGGCTTTATGCCGTCCCAGTGTTCCCAGACAGTTGTTGCGCCCATTTTTACCTGATACAGCCAGGACGGAAAATCATCCTTCAGGAGCAGCTCATACGCTTCCTTTGTATGGCCGCTCATGCTCAGCGCATGGCAGAAATATGGAGTTCCCACAAATCCCGTTACCAGATGGCCGTCATGTTCCTTCAGAAGCTTCAGCAGATCACTGATAACATTTTCCTTGTATTGCTCCGGCACCAGTTCGAAATACAGAGATATAATCTGTGCTGTCTGTGTATATGCAGCCATATGTCCGTCTTTCATAAAAAACTTTTGATAGTCTGATTTTATCTGCTCATACAGCCTTCCATATTTATCTGAGTCTTCTGCATTTCCTATCACCTCTGCCATCTTTCCGAACAGCCGCGTCGAGTGAGCATAGTATGCAGCACAGACCAGTTCGTTGGGCGTTGCCCCGAAGTAGCTTCCCTCCTCAGCGTCAAGCGCTACCCAATCGCCGAACTGGCGGCGATAGCTCCAGGTGCCGTTTGCTGCATGACTGTGCATAAAATCAATCCACGCCTTCATGCTGTCATATTGGTCCCGTATCACCTGCGTATCGCCGTACATCAGATACAAAGTCCACGGTATAATTACCGCAGCATCCGCCCATGCGGCTGCGGAGTCGCTTCCCTCTTCCACGAGCCAGTCTCCGTCTGTCTTATTCGTCAGAATATCCGGCACCACATGAGGAACACCGCCCTCAGGTGTCTGATCTGCCGCCACATCTCCAAGCCATTTCCTGAAAAACGCATCCGTATTCATCAGATAACTGGCTGTACGGCAGAAAATCTGAGCATCTCCTGTCCAGCCGAGTCTCTCATCTCTCTGCGGGCAGTCCGTGGGGATATCCAGAAAGTTGCTCTTCATCCCCCAGCGTATATTCTGCATAAGCTGATTTACATCCTGATTGGAACAGGTGAATGTTCCCGTATTCTCCATATCTGAATGGACAGCGTAGGCCGTAAAGTTTCTCGGATTCGGTGTTCCAGGATACTCAGAAATAAGGACATATCGAAATCCCTGAAAAGAAAATATAGGATGATACGTCTCCTGTTTTCCTCCTTTGCAGATATACGTCACGCACTGCTTCGCTGTTCTGAGATTATCAAGATAAACGTTTCCAGCAGCATCCAGTGTCTCAAAATGACGCAGGACAACACGGTCACCTCTCCTGCCCTTTACCTTAAACTGTACCCATCCGGTCATATTCTGACCGAAGTCAATTACCGTATCTCCTTCAGGAGTAGTAAAGATCTTTTTTGCAGGAACAGAGGTCAGTTTCCGCACACGGCATCCTTCCTGGCTGCGCAGAATCGATGTATTCACATCGAGCACCCGAACAGAGCGGCAGGAATGCCGCATTGCGTCTGCATAACATGTGGAGATACCTGACATTCTCGCATCGAATGTCTCCCCGTCATAGATTTCGGAGAACTGAATCGGGCTGTGGCTTCCCCACCACCTCTCGTCCGAAGCAATCACCTCGCTCGTCCCATCCGCATAGTTCAAATGGATTTCACCCGAAAAGGCCGTATATTTGCCGTAAATATTTCTCCTTCTGTTAAATCCCATTGTGCCTTTATACCATCCTGCGCCCATTACAGCCATCACGGAATTTTCTCCCTGCCTGATATATTCCGTCACATCATAAACCTGATAAAGCAGCCGTTTATTATAAGACGTCCAGCCCGGTGTGAACTGGTCTTTTCCAACCTTAGCCCCATTGATAAAAAATCTGTATAACCCAAGTGCTGTGGCAGCCGCATAAGCCGATTTCAGAGGTTTTTTCACATAAAAATCTGTCTCCACGGATGTTCCCTTCGACTCCTGTATATCCTGCTCCGTCTCCGCGGTTATAAACTTTCCCCGCCACTCCTGCGGAGATAACAGGCCGGTGATAAATGATTGAGTCCTGCACCAGGCACTCTCCTCCCCTTGTGTATCCCACACAGCGACACGGACATAATACTTCGTCAGCGTTTTCCATACCATCCCCTCTGCAAAGACCTGCACGGACTTGTCACTTTCTATCCGCCCGCTGTCATATACAGGTGCATGAAACTTCTCATCTTCTGAGATCTGCAGTCTGTAGGCACTCTGAAAAACGTTGCGTCTGTCTGATTCCAGAATCCATCCGAACTGCGGATTACCCGTTATGCCCTGCGGATTCTTCAGATAATTTACTCTCAAATCCCTGACTTTTAACATAGAAAACACCTGCTCCTTTCGTTTGAACTTTACACAATCATACGAAAAAAGCAGGTGCTTTACAATATCGTTATTTATCTTTTCAATGACCGTTTTTAAGGTTCTTTTTTCCTGCTGCATCGACGATATTCCATCGGGGTACAGCCCTCCAACTGACGGAACTTTCGATAGAAAAAATTATGTTGCTGTAGCCTGCCTCGGCAACAATCTCTGTAACCGGAAGTTTTGTACTGACCAGCAGCATCTTTGCCTTTATAAGTCTCTGCTGCTGCACATGCTCGAGAAAACTTCTGCCTGTCTTCTCTTTTAAAAGCGTCGTAAGATAAACGGGATGAAATCCGAAATGCTGAGCAACCTCATGAAGCGTACAGCTTTTGCTGTGTTTTTCGATATATTCAAGTACCTCCATCAAGACCG
>CALWBA010000229.1 GCA_944375815.1 uncultured Lachnospiraceae bacterium
GTAAAGAGATAGAGAGATAGTTTGCGCTTTTTTACATGATCAGTTTATCAGAAACGATATGAGAGATGTAATAACAGGAGTGTAAAAGGTAGCAATGCTCGTGGATAGTTCATGAAACAACCCTGCGCTGCCGCCGTTTTTTGTTTACAAAATGTTAAAAGTCTGATATGATAGATAAGATTACGAAACAGACAGAAAATTTTTGAGGAGGAATTTTATATGTGTGGAATCGTTGGTTACATTGGAGAGCAGCAGGCGGCACCTGTTTTACTGGATGGACTCGCAAAGCTGGAGTACCGGGGGTATGACTCTGCGGGCATGGCTGTCTGCGATAATGGGGAGATCCGCATGGTCAAGGCTACAGGACGTCTCAAAGTTCTGGAAGCGCTCACAAAAGGAGGAAGCACTCTGCCCGGAACTGCCGGAATAGGACATACCAGGTGGGCAACACACGGCAGCCCTACAGATACAAATGCGCACCCCCATTTTAACGGCAGCGCGTCAATCGCAGTGGTGCATAACGGAATTATTGAAAATTATCAAAAACTGAAGAGAAAGCTGGAAAGCCGCGGGTATCATTTCGTATCTGAGACAGATACTGAAGTGATAGCACATCTGCTTGACCGATATTATACAGGAAGTCCGCTGGAGGCTATTACGAAAGTTATGCACCGCATGGAGGGGTCCTATGCACTGGGCATTATTTTTCAGGACCATCCTGACGAGATTTATGCAG
Organism: uncultured Lachnospiraceae bacterium; assembly: GCA_944375815.1. GTDB lineage: Bacteria > Bacillota > Clostridia > Lachnospirales > Lachnospiraceae > Egerieimonas_A. Next base: position 737 of record CALWBA010000229.1, read on the forward strand.
TGCGCAAGGATAGTCCGCTGATTGTAGGAAAGAGCAGTGCAGGCAATCTTATTGCCTCTGATGTGCCCGCAATTTTAAAATATACAAGAAGTGTATATTTTATGGAAAATGAGGAGATAGCAAAGCTGACACGGGATGATATAACATTTTATAATATCGATGAAGAGGAACTGGAGAAGGAACCGACAGAGATTTCGTGGGACTTAAGCGCTGCGGAAAAGGGCGGATACGATTACTTTATGATGAAGGAGATCTACGAGCAGCCCAAGGCTATCACCGATACAATAAGCCCTCGTATCCGGGACGGAAAAATAGTGATAGAGGAACTCGGCATGACCGACGAGGAGATTGCACAGATTTCCAAGATCTATATCGTGGCGTGCGGATCAGCGTATCATGCCGGTGTTACGGGAAAATATGTACTGGAAGGCATGGCGCGCATTCCTGTAGAAGTGGATCTGGCATCAGAATTCCGCTATCGTAATCCGATTCTGGATGAGCAGACCCTGGTGATTGTCATCAGCCAGTCGGGAGAGACAGCGGATTCACTTGCAGCGCTCCGCGAGGCAAAAGCAAAAGGCAGCCGTATTCTGGGAATCGTAAATGTTGTTGGAAGTTCGATTGCACGGGAGGCAGACAATGTGTTCTACACGTGGGCGGGACCGGAGATTTCTGTTGCCACTACAAAAGCATACAGTACACAGCTCGCGGCGCTGTATCTGCTTGCGATGAAGTTTTCAAATGTGCGCGGCACAATTACAAATGAGGAACTAACGTCCATGATCGAGCAGCTGCAGCAGCTTCCGCGGCAGATAGAATTCCTTCTTGGCTCGCATGATAGAATTCAGAAGTTTGCCAACCGTTTTCTGGCGGCAGATCATATTTTCTTTATAGGGCGGGGACTTGACTATGCAATTTCTCTGGAGGGCTCTTTAAAGCTCAAGGAAATTTCATATATTCATTCCGAAGCGTATGCGGCAGGAGAACTGAAACACGGTACAATCTCTCTCATTGAAGACGGCACTCCGGTTGTTGCGGTGCTTACACAGGAGGAGCTGTACCGCAAGACAATCAGCAACATCCAGGAAGTCCGCACCCGAGGAGCTTTTGTTATGACTGTTACGAATGCCAACCACACAGATGTTGAGAAAAACGCTGATTTTGTGATGTATCTGCCGGAGACAAACTCGTATTTTACAAACTCTCTGGCGGTGATACCTCTGCAGCTTTTTGCATATTATGTAGCTTTGGGGCGCGGCCTGGATGTAGATAAACCAAGAAATCTCGCAAAATCCGTGACTGTCGAATAGTCCCGCCAATTCATTTAATTTTAAATATTTTATCACAAAATAAACACAAATCGCAGGTAAACTGTGTTTATACAAAGATAAATGAGAAAAGGGGTAACAACAATGAGTGATGAGATCAAAAGAGACGGACTCGAAAATGAAAATGAAAACAAAATCGATGATGTCTCATCAGATAATAAAGAACAGGGGATGACATCGGAGAACACCCCAAAGAGCAGCACATACAGCTGGGTGAACCCGAAGATAAAAAATCCGGACAGTCAGAGCAGCTCTGATGAAAGTTTTCACAGCACAGATGAGACAGGTGAAATCCCGCATCAGAATGCACAGCAGCCCGGCGGTGAGCAGAATGCGCAGGAACAGCAGCCGAAGGAGCACAGCAGAACATACCGTCCGTACCAGTTCTCAGCACCTGAGAATCAGCAGCCGAATGGCAGAAAGACAAAGAAAGAAAAGAAACCCAGGGTTCATAAACCGGCATCTACCGCGAAAAAGTATGGACTTGCGGTTGGACTTGCGGTTGTATTCGGACTCGTTGCAGGCGGAGTATTTCAGGGCGTAAACGTTGCCTCAGATGCTCTGCGGGGTGAGGATGAGAAAACTGCACAGGTTGTAATCCCGCAGGTACAGGATTCCGTAACAGATTCTGACACCGGCAAGTCGGCGGTATCAAGCGGAAATACGGTTGCTGATGTAGCAGAGATCGCAATGCCGTCAGTAGTTTCCATTACAAATGTCAGCGTGCAGGAAGTTACGGACTGGTTCGGACGCAGATACGAGCAGGAGGAGCCGAGCAGCGGTTCAGGCATCATTGTAGGACAGAATGACACGGAACTGTTGATTGCGACAAACAATCATGTAGTGGAAGGTGCTACGACGCTTTCTGTCTGCTTTACGGATAACAGTGTGGTCAGCGCACAGACGAAGGGAACAGATCCGGATAATGACCTTGCGGTAATCGCAGTCAATCTCTCAGATATATCAGCCGAGACGCAGAGCGCAATTAAAGTTGCATCTCTCGGTGATTCTTCTAAGCTTGTTCTTGGAGAACAGGTTGTAGCGATCGGAAATGCACTTGGAATCGGACAGTCCGTGACAAGCGGATATGTCAGTGCTGTGGACCGACAGATTGAGGGCAGCGATACAAAACTGATTCAGACAGACGCAGCGATTAATCCGGGCAACAGCGGAGGCGCTCTGCTGAATATGAACGGTGAGGTCATCGGCATCAACTCCTCCAAGTATGCAGACACGGACGTGGAGGGTATTGGATTTGCAATTCCGCTTGAGACGGCGGAGCCGATTCTGCAGAATCTTATGAATATGGAGACAAGATCAAAGGTAGATGACAGTGAAGCATCTTACCTGGGAATCACATCATCAAATATATCATCCGATGTGGCAGCACAGATTGCACAGCTTTACAATATGCCCGAGGGTGTGCCGGTAACAGATGTAGAGAAAGACGGTCCTGCGGATAAGGCGGGAATAAAAGCCGGTGATATTATCACAGAATTTGACGGCGTGAAAGTGGGATCCATCGATGAACTGTCTGAGCGTCTGACATACTATAAAAAGGGCGAGACCGTAGAAGTGACAATCAGCCGCTCAAATGACGGAGAATATGAGGATCAGACGGTAAGCGTCACTTTGGGCGACAAGGCAGATCAGCAGCCGATTGAGGAAAATAATTAAGACAACAGACTAACAGGTTTGCAGTGGAAGAGCAGAATTTTCTTTGGGAAGAGAAGATCTCTGCTCTTCGCATTTTTAGAAAAAGTTCACTTGTGGGGGATATACTTTTACGATATAATAAGACCATGAATGGAAAGTGAGGAGTATTATATGCCTGAAGATAAAGACAGACCGGACACCGTGGGCCATGGAGAAAGCGAGTCCGCGGACGAATATGAAAAAGTCTGCTTTCTGTGCAGAAGACCGGAGAGCAAAGCGGGCAAGATGATTGAACTGCCCAATAATATACACATATGCATGGACTGCATGCAGAAGAGTTTTGATTCCATGAACAATGGAAACATTAACTATACAGATCTGATTAATAATCTTCCGCCGAATATGGGAATGATTGATCTGTCCAGCCTGCAGAACCGCGTGCCGGAACGCCAGAGACTCAAGAAGCGCAAAGAGGAGAAGAAAGAATCAAAGAAGAGTTTCAGTATTAAGGACATCCCGCCGCCGCATAAGATCAAAAAGCAGCTTGATGAATATATTATCGGCCAGGAACATGCCAAAAAGGTCATGTCTGTGGCAGTGTATAACCATTACAAGAGAGTGTTTGCGACAGATACCGATGTTGAGATCGAAAAGTCCAATATGCTGATGATCGGTCCGACCGGAAGCGGCAAGACGTATATGGTTCAGACGCTCGCCCGCCTTCTGGATGTTCCGCTTGCAATTACTGATGCGACATCTCTGACAGAAGCCGGATATATTGGGGATGATGTGGAGAGCGTGGTCTCAAAGCTTCTGGCTGCTGCTGACAATGACGTGGAGCGTGCAGAGCACGGCATAATTTTTATTGATGAGATTGATAAGATTGCCAAGAAGAAAAATACAAATCAGAGAGATGTCAGCGGGGAGGCGGGTCAGCAGGGGATGCTGAAGCTTCTTGAGGGCAGCGATATCGAGGTGCCGGTGGGAGCGAACAGCAAGAATGCGATGGTTCCTCTGACAACCGTGAATACCCGCAATATTCTGTTTATCTGCGGCGGAGCGTTTCCTGATCTGGAAAATGTCATTAAAGACCGCCTGACAAAGAGTTCTTCCATCGGTTTTCAATCTGAACTCAGAGATAAATACGATGGTGACAAGAATATTCTCGACAAGGTGATGACAGAGGACCTTCGCACCTTTGGAATGGTTCCGGAGTTCCTGGGACGCCTTCCGGTTGTATTTACGCTTCAGGGGCTGACGGAGGATATGCTTGTTCAGATTCTGAAGGAGCCTAAGAACGCAATTCTGAAGCAGTATAAGAAACTTCTGGAACTTGACGAGGTAAAGCTTGAGTTCGAAGACGGAGCACTCCGTGCGATAGCCAGGAGGGCGCTTGAGAAGGATACGGGTGCGAGAGCGCTGAGAGCTATTCTTGAGGAGTACATGCTGGATATTATGTATGAGATACCAAAGGATGACTCCATTGGAGAGGTGATAATCACTGAAGAATATATTGAGCATACCGGGGGACCGAAGATTCTTTTAAGGGGTCAGGATATACCGATGCTTACAACGCAGCAGTAGACACGGGCGCTGTTTGGGAGTGCCGGAAAGGAGAGGGATATTTATGGAGGATTTTTTTGAGGATCTGGGGAATACACTGAAGAAGACGGCAGAGACGGTGGAAAAGAAAACAAATGAATTTATCGGAATCCAGAAACTCCGATCCAGAATTACAGCCTGCGAGCGTAAGACGGAGCGGGACTTCCGCGATCTCGGAGAGATTGTATTCCGCCGCTTTGTGGACGGTGAGGCGATGGACGGAGAAATTTCCGACATCTGTGATGAAATTTTAGAACTTCAGAAAGAGCTTGCAGGATACAGAGAACGGCTTGCGGCAAAGCGCGGTCAGAGTATCTGTCCGGCATGCGGAGCGCATATTCCAAAGGAGGCAGCATTCTGTATGCACTGCGGAGCACCGATCCCGATGCCTGAAGAGGGCTTTGAAGAAGAGACTGTTCACAGCGAAATGGCACAGGAGGAACCGCAGCCGCAGGAAGAAAATACCGCGGAACCGGCTCAGGAGACACAGGACACACAGGACACATCAGAAAGCGGGCAGGAAGAACAGACAAAGGAATAAGAACATGATATTCATAGGAATCTTTATGGGGATATTTCTTCTGGATCTTCTGGCAAAACGGTATGCAGAATACCGTCTGAAGGAAAAGGAGTCCAGACAGCTTGCCGGCGGGGCAGTGATTCTGCACCGCCTGGAAAATCCCGGTACAGCACTGGGATTTCTCAGCGGCCATGGAAAGGCGGTACTGAGAGGAACATTTCTCGTGCTGGCAGTTTTGTCCGTATACTTCCTGCACCTGATCCGCAGACCGGGACGGACAGGTGAGAAGCTGGGGCTTGCCCTGCTGCTCGGCGGAGGCTGGAATAACTGGGCTGACCGTGCTGTGAAGGGAAGTGTGACAGACTACATAAGTTTTCGGAGCAGGTGGAGGAGAATAAGAAGAATTGTCTTTAATCTGTCTGACTTCGCAATCTTTGCGGGTTCTGTGCTGGCGGCGCTATGCCATGACAGAAGAAGATCCTGACGATGATATAGGGCAGACGGCAGCGTCTGCTCTTTTTTGCTATCAGGGGGGATGGTATGCATTTTATACTGCATCTGACAAACGACTGTAATCTGGCGTGTGACTACTGTTATGTCTGCCAGAAGAAAGAATATATGGAGAGCGGAACGATTCGTTCTGCAGCACTTCTTGCTGCCCGGCAGGGACAGAAGACGGTAGGCATCGGATTTTTCGGAGGAGAACCGATGATGTGCAGAGACAGAATTTCTGAAACTGTAGAGTACTGCAGAACTCTTGAGCGAGAATATTCCATGCGCTTTCATTTTAAGATGACAACGAATGGTACGCTTCTTGACAGACAATTTCTGGAATATGCTGCCCGCGAGAGAATTATGATTGCACTGTCGTGCGACGGCACACAGAAGGCGCATGACAGACACAGAAAATATAAGAGCGGAGCGCCCACATGGGAACAGCTGAATCGTGTAATTCCGGATCTTCTTGAGCTACATCCATATGCTCCCGTAATGATGACGGTAACTCCTGAGACGGTACAGTGGTATGCCCAGGGTGTGCAGGAGCTGTGGGAGAAGGGATTTCACTATTTTATCTGCTCGTTGGACTACTCAGGAGACTGGAGTGACCGAACAGTCCGGATTCTGGCCGGACAATACCGCATATTGGCAAAATGGTATGAGAAACTGACGTACAGAAAGGAGAAGTTCTATTTCAGTCCCTTTGAAATGAAAATTGCAAGCCATATACGCGGAGAAAATTACTGCCATGAACGCTGTGAACTCGGAAGACGTCAGGTATCCGTAGCACCGGACGGGCGCATTTATCCCTGTACTCAGTTTGCGGGAAAAGAGGAATTCTGCATCGGAGATGTGAGAAAGGGAATTGATGAGCAGAGGAGGCTTGCGCTCTTCCTGACAAATGAACAGACGAAGCCCGAGTGCAGCGGCTGTGCAGTACTGGAACGCTGCAATTGTCACTGCGGGTGTCTGAATTATCAGGTAACGGGAAGCATCCAGAGCATACCGGCGATTCTCTGCGAACACGAGCGCATCCTGTTTCCGGTGGTGGATCGTATGGCGGAGCGTCTGTATAAAGATCGAAACGGAATGTTTATTCAGAAACATTATAATCAGATTTTTCCGCTGATTTCCCTGATAGAGGATTTAAAGAGATGAGAGGAGGGAAGACAGAATGGAAGTAAAACCGATAAAAAGTTATAAAACTCCGGACTATCCGGATGAGCGGGAAGTTCAGGCGCATCCTGAGCTTCTGGAGAGACTGCCGAAGCGATGGAGAACAAATTCCATGGTTATTGCCGCCCTTGGAATGTGTTCAGCGGTGATGCTGGCGGGGTGCGGGACAAAAGGAGAGAATGGGAACGTGGCGCCGCTGTTTCTGCACGGGGAAGGCAGTATGAGCACCGGGTGTGCTTCCGTGGTCCGTACATTCTTTCTGAGCGAATCGGAGGCGAAAGAGATTATCAGAGCGGAGGCGGAAATGTACGGAAATATGAAGTTTGAGAATAATCCGGTGCAGGCGGCGCCGGATGCGCTGAGAAGAGCGGATAAGCCGATGGATCTGGTTGCGGAGGACGGAAAAATCGGCGTAGAATATATATCCGCAGGCGATGCTCGAGCGTGGGGACATGGAGAAAACAGGGGTACCGTCTCGGTATATCATATCAGGGATGCAGCACAGGAGCACAGAGACATCCTTGCAGAAGATGACAGAGAGGAGCAGAGATCTGTCAGGAAGGGTGTATTATATGATCCCTGTGCCGGCTCCGATCTGCTCGATGATGAAGAAACTTTGCGGGAACTGACCGATATGTCTCCGGAGGAGCAGGAGAAATATTTTCGAAAGGCGGATGAAGAGCAACTGCGCGCCCAGGTACGCGGCTTCATTGACTGGCTGGAGTCGGAAGGGGTACTTGCATCTTGAAGGGATAGGAGAGAATGGCATGAATTTTGAACACGAATTGATTATCCCGGACCAGGGATTTCCATTTAAATTATTTCTCTTTGAGGGAAAAGACGGCGGATATGTCCGTGACCGCCACTGGCATCGATCGATAGAGATTTTTGCACTGTATGAAGGCGAGCTTACGTTTTATATAAATGACGAGAAGTATCCGCTGCAGCCCGGAGAATTCATACTGCTGAATTCCAATGAGGTTCATTCTGTAGCATCTCCTCATCCAAACCGCACGATTGTGCTGCAGATACCTCTGGGTATGTTTGAAAACTATTATACAGATGAGGGACTGGTGCTGTTTACGCACAGTCCGCGCAAACAGGATGGACAGATTACGGAGCTGATTGCCCAGATGTACAATGCGGCGCAGAGACGCGAGACCGGTTATGAGTGGAGAATGCAGAGCAGATTTTATGAACTTCTGTACCTGCTGGTGACGAAATACCGCAAGACGGAGGTGAGCCCTGAGCTTGTCCGCCGTCACAAAAAAATGACGCGTCTCTCTGTGATTACTTCGTACATACGCGACAACTATACAAAGGAACTTTCTTTGGAGAAACTCTCCGATATTTTCGGTTATACCCCTGCATATCTGTCCCGGATGTTCCGCAGATATGCAGGAATAAATTATAAATCCTATCTGCAGGGAGTGCGGCTTGAACGTGCCGTGAAGGAACTGGCAAACACGGAGGATACAATCTCTGATATTGCGCTGAGGCACGGTTTTGCCAACAGTAAGTCCTTTTCCGGAGAATTCAGGAAAAAGTACGGCCTCATGCCGAGCGAATACAGAAAAAAGACAAAAAAGTGCCATAACAGTGTCAATTTTTCAGACGCGCAGGGACGGGGAGACTGATATAATAAGAACAACATAAAGCCAGGGGAGGTTTTACAGAAATGCAGATTAAAAAAGTGACAGACCCGTCCTTCAGAAAATACGGAAAAATTATGACGGGCTATGAGATCGGAGAAATTCTCCGGGAGATGGAGCATACTCCGCTGCCTGACGATGTCATTTATGTGCCGTCAGACGAGACGATGGAAACACTTGCAGCGGCAAAGCAGATTGAACAGTACGGCTTCGGCGGTCTGCCGATGCAGATCGGTTACTGCAATGGCAAGAATCATAAGCTGAATGCACTGGAATATCACAGAAGTTCGGAGATCAATATTGCCGTTAATGATCTGATCCTGATACTTGGATGTGAGCAGGATATCCAGGAGGACGGAACGTATGACACTGCGAACTGCGAAGCATTTCTTGTACCGGCAGGTACCATGATTGAAGTTTATGCGACAACGCTTCACTATGCGCCGTGCAGTGCAGAGGAAAAAGGATTCCGCTGCGTTGTTATTCTTCCGAAGGGAACGAATACGGAACTTACTTTTCCGATTCCGCACGATGGAGAAGCATGTATGATGACTGCAAAAAATAAATGGCTGATTGCACACCCGGAGGCTGGCATTGAAGGTGCCTTTGAAGGCCTTAAAGGTGAAAATCTGACTGTATAATTTAAGGAGGAAAATACAATGGTGACAAACAATATGCCGAAAGTAAAACTTGGAATTGTTGCGGTGAGCCGCGACTGCTTTCCGGAGAGTCTGTCTGTAAACAGAAGAAAGGCGCTTGTAAAGGCTTACGCTGACAAGTATGATGCTGAGGACATTTATGAATGTCCGGTATGTATTGTAGAGAGCGAGATCCACATGGTACAGGCTCTTGAGGATATTAAGAAAGCAGGATGTAATGCACTGTGTGTATATCTGGGCAACTTTGGACCGGAGATTTCTGAAACTCTTCTGGCAAAGCATTTTGATGGCCCGAAGATGTTCGTTGCTGCTGCAGAGGAGACTGGGGATAATCTCTGTCAGGGACGCGGAGATGCCTACTGCGGTATGTTAAATGCAAGCTACAATCTGGCTCTGCGCAACATCAAAGCGTATATTCCGGAGTATCCGGTTGGAGACGCAGAAGACTGTGCGGATATGATTCATGAATTCCTGCCGATTGCACGTGCAGTGATTGCATTAAATGATCTGAAGATTATCAGCTTTGGACCGCGTCCGCTGAATTTCCTTGCATGTAATGCGCCTATTAAACAGCTTTACAATCTGGGTGTGGAGATCGAGGAAAATTCTGAGCTTGACCTGTTTGAGGCATTTAATAAGCATGCCGGAGATGAGAGAATTCCGTCTGTTGTAAAGGAAATGGAAGAGGAGCTGGGAACCGGAAACAAGAAGCCGGAGATTCTGCCGAAACTTGCACAGTATGAGCTGACATTAAAAGATTGGATTGAGGAGCACAGAGGCTACCGCAAATATGTGGCAATCGCAGGCAAGTGCTGGCCGGCATTCCAGACACAGTTTGGCTTTGTACCCTGTTATGTGAACAGCCGTCTGACCGCACAGGGTATTCCGGTATCCTGCGAGGTAGATATTTACGGTGCGCTCAGCGAGTTTATCGGAACAGTGATCAGTCAGGATGCTGTAACTCTTCTGGATATTAATAATACAGTACCGAAGGATATGTATAAATCCGAAATTGAGGGTAAATACAATTATACATTAAAAGATACATTCATGGGCTTCCACTGCGGAAATACCGCATCAGGAAAGCTGGCTTTCTGTGAGATGAAATATCAGATGATTATGGCAAGAACTCTGCCGGTTGAAGTGACCCAGGGAACCTTAGAGGGAGATATTAAGCCGGGCAATATTACTTTCTACCGTCTGCAGAGCACATCAGACAATAAACTGCGTGCATACATTGCACAGGGAGAAGTGCTTCCGGTGGCAACACGCTCCTTTGGCTCTATCGGTGTATTTGCAATCCCGGAGATGGGCAGATTCTACCGTCACGTTCTGATCGAGGGCAACTATCCGCACCACGGAGCTGTTGCATTCGGCAATTACGGAAAAGAGCTGTTTGAGGTCTTCAAATATATCGGCGTAGATGTGGAGGAGATTGGCTATAATCA
>CALWBA010000230.1 GCA_944375815.1 uncultured Lachnospiraceae bacterium
GTTTGTTAAAGTATGCTATTTTTTCAGATTTAGCGTGGCCTTCAATAAAAACAGTCATAAAGAAGAAGAAAATGGCACAAAGGAAGCTGCCGCTTCACGATTTTTCAATCGTTAAAGCGACAGCCCCATTTTTCAACCCTAAGGGCTCCAGACGGAGAACTTTCCTTTAATATAAAAAAGCAATGCCGCAGGAAGCACGAAAAATGCTTCCTGCGGCATGTTTTTTATTATCTATTTTCTTTTTTTCATCTGCATCCGATAGAAATATTCCTGAGGCGTCATATTTTCACACTGTTTGAAATGATACTCCATAGATTCCATATCTACAAACCCGCTGGAATACGCAGTCTCCGTGAGTGTGTACTTTCCGCTCTCCATCATCTTCTTTGCAACACGCAGACGGCATTCCGTCAGATACTGCTTCGGAGACATGTGCTCTCTCTCCATAAAAATCCGATACAGATAGCTCCGGTCAATGCCAACATATTTGGACAGATCCCAGATTCTCACATCATAATTATAATTTTCCTCTATGTAACGTTTTGCACGGTCAAGATACTCGTCTTTGGTGCTCTCGTACACTCCCGGTTCCTCTCTCATCAGCAGCCCTAAAAGTGTCAAAAGCCCGCCCGTAAGTTCCTGCGGATGGTAGTCCTGCGACTGAAAGTCATGTGCCATGCGGCAGATTCTTTCCCTGAATCTGTCCTGCTTCTCATTCTCCGGATTTACCGTACATGCATTTGCCAGAAAAGTTCCGCCAATCAGCTCAGGGGCATCTTCGCCATCAAAGGCCGCCCAGACGTACTGCCACGGCTCATATTCATCAGCTTCATAATACGCCATCTCGTCCGGCACTGTCAGAAATACATCCCCCTGTTCCAGATGATAAATATCTGCCCCCTTCTGCAGAATGCCTTTTCCCTTCAGAACCATGTGCAGAATATAATGCGGGCGCATACCCGGTCCGAACCGCTCTGCCGGCTCACATTCTGTTGTTCCGCAGAAATGCACAGTCAAACTGTCTTTTTCCATCTTTTCATCTCCTTTACGAGGATATTTTCTCATTCGTATCCCGCTCTGCAATTTTCAAAAGCAGTTCATGCACCGCGGGGTTCTGCCTTTTTAATGAAACCGGTCTGCCCTCAGAATTCAGGAAACAGTGCTGACTCTCTCCCTCGCAGCGCAGTACGCCGCAGTCCCGATCAACCACACGATAGGAAAGCTCCAGACGGATACCGTTATATTTGGTTACCCGAGGATATATAAGCACCGTATCTCCGAAATGCGTCATGGAACGATACGAAGCCTGTACCCCGAGCACAGGACTTATAATTCCCTCTGCCTCCATTTTTTCGTAGCCCATACCGAGTTTGTTCAGCAGGTCAACCCGCGCCTCCTCAAACCACCGGATATAGTTGGAGTGATGTACAATTCCCATCTGGTCTGTCTCATAATAAGAAACCCGATGTTCTGTCCACATTGCTTCCCGATCAAATTCATAACGCATCAGATACCAGGATGCACCGCCGTGATTGGAATCCGACAGGCCAAAGAAGCGGTAGCCCAGTCTGGAATAAAACGTCACCATATGTTCCTTGCAGGTCAGCACCACTGCCTTTTTCCCACGTATTCTGGCGCTCTCAATCATATGGCGCATCAGCGCTTCCCCGATGCCCTGCCTGCGGTAATCCGGTCTGACATTTAAACCGAAGATCATCTGATAGCCGCCCTGTGGATTGTGCAGACTGCTGTCATGGTATAATTCGTCTGCCAGATGACTGTCATCCGAGCAACAGCCGTTGACGAATCCCAGAATCTCTCCCTTCTTCGTTTCAGCAACAAAAAAGCTCTCTGCGCATGTCTCTAATCTGTGCGCAAAGTCATCTCTCGACGCTGCTTCTGCCGCCGGGAAGCACTCTGCCTCCACTGCAGAGATCTGTTCCAATTCCTCTGCCCGTGCCGGGCGGATCGTATATTCCATAACTTATCTCCTCTTTATTTCCAATTCTTCAGTTCCTGGTAAATCCGTGCCGCAGGCAGCCCGACCACATTGTTGTAGTCTCCCGAGATACGCTCAATAAATGCTGCACATCTGCCCTGTATACCGTAGGCACCTGCTTTATCCATCGGTTCTTTGGTATCCACATATCTCTCGATTTCCTCATCAGACATTGGATACATCGTTACCTGCGTTTCCTCGGCAAAACGCAGAGATCTCTCTCCGTCGGCATCTTTCCGGATAAGAGCAACACCCGTAAAGACACTGTGGGAACGTCCCTGAAGGCTTTTCAGCATCTCTATGGCATGCTCTCTGTCCTTCGGTTTTCCCATAATCCTGCCGTCCAGCACCACGATCGTATCCGCTCCCAGTACGGTACCTTCTGTTACCGTACCCGCAACATCCTCCGCTTTCTGATATGCCAGCTCCAGTACAACCTCTCTGGGATCTGTCTTTGTAATTTTCTCCTCCACAGTACTTGGCTGTACTGTAAATTTTATTCCGATCTGCTCCAGCAGTTCCCGTCTTCTCGGAGACTGTGAGGCAAGTATTAATTGATCCATATGTTTCCTCCACCGCAAAAAAGGCGTTGCAGTCTGTGACTGCAACTGCCTTTTATATCTGAGTCTTTGTAAGCAGAACGATAAGCCGGGTTATGTCGTGTGTAATCATCTATCTAGTCCTGCCGTTGCCGGCAGGCTCAAGCGACCCACCTGAAAACGTGACGGGCAGCCACATGGTTTTCTGTTCGGTCTTGCTTCGGATAGGGTTTACATGTGCCCCCGCTGTCACCACCGGGGCGGTAGTCTCTTACACTGCCTTTCCACCCTTACCAGTCTCCTGGCGGTTTATTTCTGTTGCACTGTCCCTGGAGTCGCCTCCGCCGGACGTTATCCGGTATCCTGCCCTGTGAAGCCCGGACTTTCCTCACCTGACCCCTTTCGGTTATGTCAGCCGCGATTACATATTCTGCTTACCCGGTTATTCTATCATGTTTTTTGCGCTTTGGCAACCGCATATTTACACGTCAAAGCAGCTTCCTCCGATAAATTCCCTCAGAATAGAGTTGTTCGGAATATCTTCGCTCGGAATTGCAAGGAAATAGTCCAAAAATTTAAGCAGACGCTTTGCCTCGTAATATTCCGGCTCATCTTCTGTGATCTGGAAGAGCAATGGCTCAGCATACACCTTTAATGCAGCCAGCTCATAAAGCAGCGCTGAGTTAAACATCACATCCGCCTCTTCCTGGTACGGAAAGATATTCTCCTCCTCTCCTCGCCTGACAGATCCCCACATTGCAATGGTATCCTTTGCAGACGAGCCTCTTGTTCTGCTGTCACGCACAAGACGGCGGATCAGCCTTCCGTCTGTAGTTGGAATGCGGTTATGCTCATCCACATTCAGCTGTGTCAGTGCGCTGATATAAATCTTAAACTTACTCTCTCTCGGAAGCGTATGACTCAGAGCATCATTCAGGCAATGAATTCCCTCAATGACAAGAATATCCTCCTGTCCCATCTGCAGAAAATCACCCCTGTATTCTCTTCTGCCCTCCACAAAATTAAATCTCGGAAGTTCCACTCTCTCTCCGCGCAGCAGCGCATTCATATCCTCATTAAACTTTGCAACGTCAACTGCCTCCAGGCACTCAAAATTACGTTTTCCAAACTCATCAAGAGGAGTATCCTCACGATTTACAAAATAATTGTCAACAGCAATCGGGTGCGGACGCATTCCATGTGCGGCAAGCTGAATCGAAAGTCTGTGAGAAAACGTGGTCTTTCCGGAGGATGACGGCCCCGCAATCATAACAAACCGTACATTTCCGGATGCTGTAATCTGATCTGCGATCTTGGAAATGCGCTCCTCCTGCAGAGCCTCCCCCACCAGGATCATCTGATGTGTATATCCCTGAGAAATTTTCTCATTAAGTTCGCCAACCGTTGCAGCGCCCAGATGCTCTGCCCATTTTTCAGCCTCCTGCTGCACGCGGAAGATTTTGGGAGACGGTTTAAACGGTGACACCACTGTCGGATTCTTGGCTGTAGGCATCTGGAGCACTATACCCTCCTCGTACGGATAGAGTTCAAAGTGTTTCAGGTATCCCGTATGCCACACCATGAATCCATAGAAATAATCTTCAAAGTCTTCAAGGCTGTATATATTGACTCTTGAAACTCTGCGGAATCGGAAAAGTTTCTCCTTATCATACATCCTGTGATGTCTGAAGAGATCTCTGGCCTCCCTGGTCGTCACGCTGCGCTTTAGGATCGGAACCTTTCTCTCCACCAGTTCCAGCATATAGGATTTTACTTTTGCAAGAAACTGTTCATCAATCGTCACATTTCCCCGAATCGTATAGTAAAATCCCTGATGCACAGTAAAATGCAGCACAATCTTCTGTATGTTTTCATGTCCCGCCACATGATATACCGCCTTTAAAAATAAAAGCGACATACTGCGCTTATACGTCTTATGCCCGATCTCATCAGCTGTAGTCACAAATGTAATCGTCTGTTCTTTCTTAAGCTTCTTATGCAGCTCCCTCAGTCTTCCGTCTGCCATCACCAGTACAATAGGATCCTTATACCGGCTCTGAAATTCCTGGGCAATCACACCGAAAGGTGTTCCTGCGGGATATTCGTGCAGTTCTCCATGAATCTTTACCTGGCACATCCGTTTTTGCCCTCCTTCCTGCACTGCTGTCCTTAATATATGATAAATGGCTGTCGAATGCGCGCCGTCTCGACTTCAATATCGGGAAATAGTTCTCCCAGACGCTGCTTCATATATCCTATAAACATCGACTCCGTGCCGTAATGTCCGGCATCCACAATGCACAGCCCCTGCGCTGCGGCATCGATTGCTGTGTGATAATCAATATCTCCCGTCACCAGCACCTGCACTCCCTTTGCGAGTGCAGCCTGAACCATGCTCTTTCCGGATCCTCCGGAAACTGCTGCACGTGAGATTTTTTCCTTTGTCTCACCGTATACCAGGACACCATTCAGTCCAAAGCGTCTCTTAACAAAAGCAGCAAACTCTGACAGCTCCATTTCACGCTCCAGCACACCTGCTCTTCCGATACCCTCGGAATTTCCATCTTCATTCACTCCTGTCTCGTCGAGCACTGTACATTCTCTGAGATCCAGCGCATCAGCATTTAGATCCGCCATTCCCTTTACATCAAAATTCGTATGCATTGCATAATATGCAATATCTTTTTGAATCAGACGAATTATCTTTCTTCCAATGAAATCGTCCGCTGTAATCTTCTTCACTGCCGAAAAGAGCATCGGATGGTGCGTAATAATCATATCCGCTCCAGCCGTCACTGCTTCTTCGAGCGTCTCGTCCGTGACATCCAGGGCAACAAAAATCTTTTGTACCTCTTTTTCTTTGCTTCCGATCAAAAGTCCTACATTATCCCAGCCAAGTGCCGCACTCCTGGGATAATACCGTTCCAAAACCTCAATAATTTCTCTGCACTTCATAATATGCCAGTGCGGCTTCAATCTCCAGCCGCTCCTCCTTCATCTGCGCAAGACGGTTTTGACCCGCCCTGCTCTTATTGCCCGCAAGTCGTTCCGTAATCTCGCGGTTCACCTTCTGCTCCCGCTGCAGAAAATCAAGAAGCACCGGATGGCGCTGTTCCAGAAGCAGCTTTCCGAAGCGGAATTCAATTTCTTTCTCCCATGCCATCCTGCCGTGGACAGCGCGCAGTATCGGATAGAACTTTCCATCCTCCTGCACCATATCCTCCTGCTCGATACGAAAACCGTTCCGCTGCAGATACTTTCTAAATTCCCGGATTTCCGACTGAGGCTGCAGGATAAACTCCCGGCAGCTCTCCAAAACCTCCCGGCCCTGCGTGAGAATCTTCTCCATCAGGGGACCGCCCATTCCTGCTGCGATCAGTGTATCTGCCTCACCGATTTTAAGTGCTGCAGCACCGTCCGAGCGCCTCGTCTGTATGTAGTCTTCAAGGCAGGCTTCGCGGATATGCTGCTGTGCCCGCAAAAGGGGCCCTTCATTGATATCCATAGCAATGGCGCCCGGACTTCTTCCTGTCTCCACAAGATAGATCGGAACATAGCCGTGATCCGTGCCCACATCCGCCACCCGGCTGCCCGGGGTCACGAATCCTGCTACTGTCAACAATCGTTTTGATAACTGCATGGTGCTCCCCTATCAGTCCAAATAGTACTTGAGTTTGCCGCTTCTGCTCGGGTGACGCATCTTGCGCAGCGCCTTTGCCTCAATCTGACGTATACGCTCTCTCGTAACGTTGAACTCTTTACCAACCTCTTCAAGCGTTCTTGCACGGCCGTCATCCAATCCAAAACGCAGACGCAGTACTTTCTGCTCTCTGTCTGTCAGAGTACTTAAAACTTCTACAAGCTGCTCTTTTAAAAGTGTAAATGCAGCAGCATCCGCAGGTACCGGAACATTGTCATCCTGAATGAAGTCACCGAGATGGCTGTCCTCCTCCTCACCGATCGGTGTTTCAAGAGATACCGGTTCCTGTGAGATCTTCAGGATCTCTCTTACACGGTCTACAGGCATGTTCATTTCTTCTGCAATTTCTTCCGGTGACGGCTCTCTGCCGAGTTCCTGTAAAAGCTGTCTGGAAACGCGTATCAGCTTGTTAATAGTCTCCACCATATGCACCGGAATACGGATGGTTCTTGCCTGATCAGCTATCGCTCTCGTAATCGCCTGGCGGATCCACCAGGTCGCATATGTGCTGAACTTATATCCTTTTCGGTAATCAAACTTCTCAACGGCTTTAATCAGTCCTAAATTTCCTTCCTGAATCAGGTCAAGGAACAGCATGCCGCGTCCCACATAACGCTTGGCAATGCTGACTACAAGACGTAAGTTTGCCTCTGCCAGGCGCTTCTTTGCATACTCATCGCCATTCTCCATGCGCTGTGCCAGTTCGATCTCCTCTTCCGCACTTAACAGCGGGACCTTTCCGATCTCCTTTAAGTACATGCGAACAGGATCCTCAATGCTGACTCCCTCCGGAACAGAAAGATCGATATTCTCCATATTCATATCGTCGTCTTCTTCCAGTCCCAAATCATCGTCATCGCTGAGGATCAGCGCATCCAGATCGGAATCAGAAATACGCAGCACATCGATACCGCTTGCTTCCAGATAATCAAATACCTTTTCCATCTGATCCGGATTTAAGGGCATATCCTGAAAAAAGTCACTGACTTCCTGATATTCCAGGACATTTTTCTTTTTCTTTCCCATTTCCACAAGCTCGCCCAGCTTCTCACTGAATTTCGCCATATCCATTCCTGTTGTGTTTCCCATGTTTTTCCATCCTTCCATATTTTGCTTATAGTTTATCCCTAATTGTATAGAATATACTGTTTTACAGCGTGCGCCGCCGCTTCATCTCCTCAAGCTTTTTCTTTTCCTGCATCAATGCCATAAGCCCCTGCATATCAGCAGGCTGGAGCGCCGCCGTCCGTGCAGCGATACTGCTCTCCTTCATGTTGCAGATCACATCCCAGAGCGCAGCGTGTTTTTCCTCCTCAGTCTCAAGAGGAATTCTTGCATGAAGCAGAGATGCTACCGCTCTCTGCTCCTCACTGTCTGTGAAATGATTCAGCATCTTTGCCGGGTTTACTTCCCCATCCCTGTACTGTGCAAAGATCAGATCTGCTACCTGTCGGTACAGTGGTGTTGTAAAGTCCTCAGGAGAAATATATTCAGACACCCTGGACAGCAGCTCCGGATATGAAGTAATCCAGGTCAGCATCAGCTCCTGAGCTTTTTCTACCCCAGACTGACGCTCGCGTGTGCGGTTCATACCGCTCTTGGGCTTAGAAACCTCACGGATACCCGCTCCCTTCAGTGCCAGGTTTGCCACAAGTTTCTTAAGGGCCTGCACTTCAACACCATACTTTGATGCTACCGTATTCAGGTAATTCCCTCTCGCCACATCATCCTCGATCTCAACAAGTTTTGACGCTGCCGCATGCAGAAACTTTGTTCTGCCCTCGGGATCCTGCATATCATACAGACGCTCCATTGTCCGGATCTCGAAGAGAAAACTGTTCTCCGCTTGATCCAGCCGCTCCTGAAACAGTTCTTTTCCCTCTGTCTGGATAAATTCATCCGGATCCTTATGCGGCTTTAAGTTGACAACACGTGTCGTGAGTCCCCCCGCATTGAGAATCGGAATTGCCCGCAGAGCTGCCTTTGTGCCCGCCTCATCACTGTCATAAATCACAAGTACTTCGTCTGTGTATCGCTTCATCAGGGAGGCCTGCTGCGCCGTAAGAGCCGTTCCCAGCGATGCCACCGC
>CALWBA010000231.1 GCA_944375815.1 uncultured Lachnospiraceae bacterium
AAGGAGCGAGCACCAGACGTTTTGGAGCGAACGCTTTTAACTGACGCTTGAGACTTTCCATACTTGGATACGCCTCCACGGTACCGAGAAAGATATTCGGATAGCCGAGATCCTTGAACTTATAGTCGAGAGCGGCATAGATGGAATTTGCATAATGCGTGGTTCCGTGTCCCATCAGAATCAGAGCATCATCATCCTCGAGAGAGGAGAATTCCTCCGCCACAGCGCGGATGACTTCATCGGAATCTTTTTCTGTGGTAAGAAGCGGATTTCCGAAGATAATGGAGGAAAAGTCGTGCCTGTATGCCAGTGCATCCTCTTTCATCAGGTCGTTTTCAATGCCGTTTATGACATGCGTGGGCTGTACGATCACATCTGTGATGCCGTCAGAGAGCATCTGTTCCATAGCCTCACGCACGGTGGGAATCCGGATGCCGTCACGGCTGGCGATTTTTCTGATGATCATCTTGCTTGTCCAGGCGCGGTATACGCGGCAGTCCGGGAAAGCAGCGGCAAAATCCGATTCAATTGCGTCAATGGTAAGTTTTCTCGTATCTTCAAAACTGGTGCCGAAGCTTACGGCGAGAATTGCTTTTGTGGTTGTCATGATAAGTCCTCCTGGTATCTTTATGAATGAATATCAGCAATATACTGCTCAAGCTGCGCCAGATTCCTGGGGAGCGGCAGAGAGCGATCCAGGATCTGCTTTGCGCAGAGACTGTTAAAAAGCTGCAGAACTGCAGGCTGTTCAAGATTGGTGAGGGCAAGCGCCTCCTGATCGGAGAAGACCTCACCGGGCGCTCCGTGCGCCAAGAGTTTTCCGTCCTTTAAGAGTACCACCTCATCGGCCCACTCAAGCGCATAGTTGACATCATGAGTAGACAGCAGAACCGTGATGCCTTCCTCCGAGAGCTGTTCAATGATGTGATTGACGATGGCAGTATGTTTCGGATCGAGTGCCGCACCGGGCTCATCGAGAATGATGATTTTCGGGTGCATGACGAGAATGTCCGCGATTGCCACCTGTTTTTTCTGACCGCCGCTGAGCGCATGGGTCGGCTTGTCGCGAAACGGTGTGATTTCGAGCCGGCGGATGACGTCTTCAACCTCGCGCGCGGCATCTTCTTCGGAAACACCGAGATTCAGGATTCCGAAAGAGATTTCCTGAAAGACGCTTGCGGAGAATAGCTGATTGTCGGGATCCTGAAATACGATTCCCACGTTGCGCCTCAGCTTCAGAAGACCTTTGCGGGAATAGTCGACAGGCTCCCCCTCGAAGTATACAGTGCCTGAGGAGGGGCGGTTCACACCGTTGCAGCAGAGAAAGAACGTCGATTTCCCCGAACCGTTTGCGCCCATGAAAGCGATGCGTCGGCCGCGCCGGATTTCAAGGGACAGTCCTCTGAGGGAATGCGTTTTCTCATCGTCATAGGAGAAGTACAGATTCTCTGCTTTTAATATAATATCGTCATCAGTCATAACATATATACCTCCAGAAGCCATGCAGCGGCGAGCAGAAGCTCAAAGCCGATGATAGCAGCAATTTCTCCCGCGCGGGGAGGATACGTCTCGTTCAGCACCCGGATGGTGCCGTCATAACAGCGGGATTCCATAGCGTCATACAGCGCGTTCGAGCGCTTCATGGCAAGAACCAGCAGGACTGCAAGCAGTGATCCGAAGGATCTGCAGGATGTCCGGAAATCTTTATTTCCAAGCCTGGAAGCCTGGGCACAGGACAGTGCGGAGGCGATATCCAGAAGCAGGAAAATAAAACGGTAGATCAGCAGCATCAGCTCAATCAGAAGCTTCGGACAGTGCAGCTTTAAAAGTACGTTTAATATATCCGGCATCGGGGTGTTAAAAGCAAGAAAATACAGACAGGAAACGCCTGCAAGCGCAGTCAGAATAAGCCGGATGCCTTCTGCTGCAGCCGCGCGGCTGCCAGTCAGATAAAAACTTCCGACCGGCACGGCAAAAAGATCCAGCGGCGTGCGGCTGATATTCACAAAAACTGCCAGTGTACTGAAAAGCAGAAATACAACGGGTACGGCGAGATAACGCAGATAGCGGAAAAGGGGGATTTTTCCTTTATAAACCGTGAGAAATCCTGCCGCAAAAAGCGTGATCGCTGCCGCGCAGACTGAGCGGCTGACCACACAGAGAATCAGTGTGATCACCGCAAAAGAAAATTTTTCCGCTGCATTTATATACCGCAGCTTTGACAGGTAGCTGAATTTATCAATGGTTAGCATGGAGTGGCATCCTTTCTGACGGTGCGTGCTTAATTTTTCTCATGCTTTTTTCGCTCTGTGAGACGCCCGAGTATAAAACCGAAGACACCTGCGCCGAGTCCTGCCTGCACGCAGAACAGCAGACTCTCTGTTTCGCCTCCCGGCGGCTCGATCACAGGGGAAGCCCATGTTTCATAATCAGGATCAATTTCCGTGATCGCTTCCTCTGCAGCGCCGTCAGCGCCTCCGAACTCGGAATCCTGGATCAGGATAAGCGGAACGACAGCGATTACTGCGCTGAGAAGCAAAAGTACAATTACAAGTTTTCCTCTTTTTGTCATAAGGCAGTTCCTCCTTTAACGGGATAAGTAGCCGAGTTCTTTTAACTCGGACTTTGCGTAAGATTCCAGTCCGATGATAACGATGACAGTCAGTATGCCTTCAATTACGGCAAGCGGAATCTGCGTAACGGCGAAGATTCCGAGAAACTTTGCCAGTGAGGCAGCCATTCCGCCGACTTCAGACGGATGTGAAAAAGCGAGCTGTACGCTGGTGACGCAGTAGGTGAACAGATCCCCCAGAAATGCAGCGAGGAATATGGACACGAGCCGGTTCATCTTCATTTTCTGGCACAGCTTATACACACCGTATGTCAGCAGCGGTCCGGCAATTGCCATGGAAAACGTATTTGCTCCCAGCGTTGTAAGGCCTCCGTGTGCGAGCAGAACCGCCTGAAAGATAAGGACAATGAGTCCCAGGATGCTGACAGCAGCCGGTCCGAACAAAATAGCGCCCAGCCCGGTACCGGTCATATGGGAGCTGCTGCCCGTTACGGACGGGATCTTAAGCGCGGAGAGCACAAATGCGTAAGCGCCGGCCATAGCGAAGATCAGAAGCGTCTTGCGATGCTCCTTTCTCGTACGGTTGATGGAAAAGAATCCCGCAATGAGAAACGGGATGCACAGTATGCCCCAGAGAATGCAGTGGGACGGCGGCAGAAAGCCCTCCATAATGTGCATGGCGCTTACCGTCGGCACAATGCCGAAGGACAGTGCGATGATAGAGGAAGCCAGAACGATTTTTCTTTGTTTAACAGTCATAACAATCTTCTCCTTTCTTACTGTTTTGCCGGATGCGGAGATATCCGGGAGCGATTTTCTGTACCTTTTGAGGATACAAAAAAAACGCCGCAGCCATAAAAAGCCGGGCGCACAAAACAGTTCCTGATGCCTGAGCAGCAGAAAACAACTCCGCGCACCACAGCCATCGTTCGTAACTGATGGTGCCTCTCGTGCAGCAGGCAGGTCTTCTGACTCAGGGATCACAGCTTCTCCCCGCCTTCCCAGTATTCCCAGTGACATCAATGGGGAGGAGCTACTCCATTACAGCGGCGTGACCGTGAGGGACTTGCACCCTCTTTCCTATTCTCCTGCCGAAGCAGCAGGCACCGCACTGCATTCAATTATAGAAAGTGTATCCTGTGAGGAGAAAAATGTCAAGCGGCAGACAAAAATTTGTAAAAAAACAGAAAATGTGTTTTGCAAAAGAGGGGATTGTGCTATGATAGCTGGTGACTATGATAACATTAAGAGAAAACGGAGGAACGGTTTCATGAGCATACGTATGGTGGGAATCGACCACAGCAGAGCGCCGGTGGATGTGCGTGCGTGGTTTTCCTTTACGAAGAAGGGCGCCGCGGCGGGCATGCAGCGCCTGATGCAGAAGGAGGGGATCAACGGAGTGATCATCCTGTCTACCTGCAACCGGATGGAACTGTGGGCCAGCGTCGATGAGACGTGGGATGGCTCTCTGCTCGAGGAGCTCTGTCTGCTGAAAGAGCTGGATCCCACGGAATTTGCAGAATATTTTACTGTCAGAGAAGAGCAGGAGGCGGCAGAGCATCTCTTTTATCTTGCGTGCGGGCTGAAGTCCCGGATTCTGGCGGAGGATCAGATCATCACACAGATCAAAGACGCGCTGTCCTGGTCGAGAGAGCATTTCTGTACGGACAACGTGCTGGAGGTGCTGTTCAGAAAAGCGGTGACCGCGGCAAAGAAGGTCAAGACACAGGTTGTCTTTTCGCATGCCAACACAACAGCCATGGACAGCGCAGTCGCAATGCTGCATGAGAGAGGATTCTCGCTGAAAGGGCGCAGATGCATGGTGATAGGAAACGGAGAGATGGGGCGCCTTGCAGCACTGACGCTTATGAAAGCTGGGGCGGATGTGACTGTGACGGTGCGCCAGTATCGAAGCGGTATGGTGGCGATTCCGCTTGGATGCAGCCGCATCAATTATGGAGACCGTATGGAATATCTGCCGTCCTGTGATCTTGTGGTAAGCGCTACGGCAAGTCCGAACTACACACTGCGCAAAGAGGATTTTGAGAATATTCATCTGGAGCATCCGATGATTCTCATTGACCTGGCGGTACCGCGTGATATCGATCCCAATATCCGCGGGCTGGAAGGAATCGATATGTACAATATCGACGACTTCAGGCTTACGGGCATGGAGGGGCAGGAGGATGCCTTAAAAGGTGCCGCATGTATTCTGCAGGAAGAACTCGAGGAGTTTTTCAGCTGGTATTCCGGAAGAAATCTGATTCCGCGCATCCAGGAAATTCAACGAGATGCGGCACAGGATCTGGAACTGCGGCTGAGCAAGATTATCCGCAAACTGCCGCTGGAAACGGATGAGCAGGAAAAACTGCGGCAGAACATCCGCACTGCGGCGCAGAAAGTGGTAAATAAAATGATGTTTGGATTGAAGGATGCACTGG
>CALWBA010000232.1 GCA_944375815.1 uncultured Lachnospiraceae bacterium
AAGAGCTGCGTAGAAGCTGGAGGTCGGCGGAAAATGAAAGGACTCTTACCGGCTGGAGCGATCTCTGAAAGATACGCTTACAATTTCGCGGAATACCTGGGGGTATGTGCGCGCGGAGGTAGAGGTATGCGGTGATTTCCTGGAGGTTGAAAAGCGTGTGATCACGTCCGAGGATTTCATCGGCAGCATGTTCGGCCTGGAATATATTGTTAGAAGAGAAAAAATCGGCGCAGGGCGTCACTATGGAAAAATTATTCTCAGGACGGTCTGCCAGACGCTCGAGTATGAGATTGAGGTCTCGATAGACAACGGAATTCAGGAGGTTCGAGGCTATCTTGGAAGCCATTTGAAGGTGGATATGGCTCAGGATTATTTATCTCTCTGTCTGGGAAAGATGGATCAGCAGGAGTGGGGACGCCGCACAGAGGCGAATCTGAAGCAGTATGAGGAGAGCGGAAGCAAGGAAATACTGATGGATCTGTATGCGGCATATGTGGCTTACAAGCAGGGAGAGTCTTACCGTGCACTCGAGCTTCTGTTCCCGTACCGTGATTATGAATTCGGCCCGGGCACAGAGGAAGAGCAGGGAGTCTACCTGTATCTGGCAAAATATACGGAACTTCTGCCGGTGGAGAAGAGAGATATTTCTGTAAAGCTCTATTCACTGCAGAAGCGTCGGCCTGATTCATTCCTGCTGCTGACGCTCTTGCTGACGGAGGACGAGGAATTTAAGAATTCTCCGGCAAAGCAGCTCTACCGCATGGAGAAACTCTTTGAGATTGGCGGCACAAGTCCGTTCCTTTATCTGGCAGCGTGCGAGATTCTGATACAGGATGACGGGATGCTCTGTAAACTGTCTGAATTTATGATTCAGGTGCTTCGCTTTGCACTGCGCCATGATATCCTGACAAAAGCTCTGGTAGAGCGCGCCGCATACCTGTCCGGTCACGAGAAGGCATTCCGCCGTTCGCTGTATCGGCTGCTTGCAGGCGGATATGAGAAGTTCGGAGGAAATGATGTCCTTGAGGCTATCTGCCGTCTGATTATGCTCGGCCATCCGACGGACAGAGAATATTTCAGGTGGTATGCGCTGGCTGTTGAGAAAGAGCTGCGCCTGACGAGACTGTACGAATATTATATTGAAACAATGGGTGAGGATTTCAGCGGTGTACTGCCGCAGGTAATCCGCATGTATTTTGCGTATAATAATACAATCGGGGACAGGAAACGTGCCTTTATCTATGCGAATGTCATCCGGAACAAGGAAATAGACCGTGCCACATATATCAACTACAAAAAGCCGATGGAGCAGTTTGCAGCTGAACAGCTGAAAAAGCGCCGGATGAATGAGGACTATGCGGTGATCTATCAGGAATGCATTCCAAAGATCACGGATGCTGCAACAGCGGAAGCGATGGCAGACGTGATGTTTGTCCACCGTCTGATATGCCATGACAGAAATATACGAAGAGTCATTGTATGCCACGAAGCACTTAAGAGTGAGGTATCCTATCCGTGCGTGGACGGTATAGCATACATCTCGCTTTATACCCCGCAGGCGCAGATCCTTTTTGAGGACGAGAAGCGCCGGCGATTTGTCTCCACTGTATCGTATGAAGTGGAAAAACTGATAGATGCCGGTGCATATGCCAAGGCGTGCGCGGCACTTGATGTGGATAACTGCGGATTTCAGCTCTATCTGTGCAAAGAAAGTGATATGAAAGTTGATATCAGCAGTCTGAATGCTTTCCGCAGCGCTTCTGAAAACGATACTTTTACGGAGGAGTACCGT
Organism: uncultured Lachnospiraceae bacterium; assembly: GCA_944375815.1. GTDB lineage: Bacteria > Bacillota > Clostridia > Lachnospirales > Lachnospiraceae > Egerieimonas_A. Next base: position 1,793 of record CALWBA010000232.1, read on the forward strand.
CAGAGACTGCGCCGCTGTCTGCTGGACTACTATGCAGCGCATGCCGGTGAGGATATGCTTGACGAATATCTCGCAAAGCTGGACTGCGAGGCATTTGCACGCGTGGATAAGGTTGCGCTTGCAGAGATTCTCATAGACCGCAGAATGTACGGCCAGGCATTCCAGATTATCTGCGATTACGGCTATGAAAATATTCGTTTTGAGTACCTGCTGCGTCTGTGCAGCCGCCAGATTCTGAATCTGGAGTATGAGGAAAATGAGGAACTTATCTATCTGGCGCATTATGTATTTTCGCAGGGAAAATACGATGAGGTTATTCTGACTTATCTGAGGGACCATTATGCCGGCCCGGTAGATGAAATGTGTGCTCTCTGGGAATGCGTCAAAGGATTCGGACTGGAGAGCTACTATCTGGATGAACGGATTCTGGTGTACTCTATGTTTGTGCGCAGATATCCGAAACAGGGTGCAAAGATCCTGGAGAGCTACGTCAGCCAGCAGGGAAGAGAACTGGTTATTATGGCATATCTGACATTCGAAGCGTGCGGCTATTTTATGGGTGCGCATATGCCTGAGCCGGTGATCTTTGAATTCCTGGAGGCTGTGTATGACAGGGAGTGGGAGATGGATCAGATCTGCCGGCTCGCACTTTTAAAGCACGACGCATCTTTAGAAAAGCTTACGGAAAAGCAGGAAAAACAGGCGGAGAAGCTGCTGGAGGAGTTTATTCAGAAAAATCTCAGATTTGCATTTTATCAGAATCTGCCTGCGCAGCTGATTAAATCCTACCAGCTTGAGGATAAAATATTCGTGGAGGAAAAGCTGCCGGCTGCTGCCCGTGTTACGATTCATTACTGTATGGAACGTCAGGGTGAACCGGTACAGGAGTACAAGAGTGAGCCGATGAAAAATATGTACCAGGGAATCTTTGGAAAGGAATTTCTGCTTTTCTATGGAGAGACGCTGCGCTACCGCATGACTGTAGAGGTAGGAGAGGACAGTTATGACACAGAGGAGAAAACAGTGACCCTGCAGGAGATTTCCACAGCAGGAGAGAGCCGCTACCAGCTTTTAAACCAGATGCTCTGTGCCTGCGCAATGGGACAAAAGGATGATCTGCAGCGAGCGATGCAGCGATATCTGATACAGGAAAAGCTCACAGAAAATGTATTCTCCATCCTGGACTGACGGGAGGCGAAGATAAGGAATGGAAAAGAGAAACATTATAGCAGGATTTGAACTGGGAGAAAAGACTTCTCAGATTACAATATATGACAGAAAAGAAAATAAGGCTGTCTGCGTGCCGGTCAAAATCGGGGGAAGTGACAGTGAATTTGCCTCTGCGCTCAGCAGAAAAGAGGACGGCGGACAGTGGCACTTCGGACGTGAGGCAGAATACTTTGCGGCACAGAAGCAGGAAATCCTGATTGATAACCTGTATGAACTGTGCAAGGACAATAAGGAGGCTGAAATCGGCACAGACAGATACCCCGCATCGTTTCTTCTGACTGTATTTCTGCGGGAAGGTCTGCGGTTAGCGGGGATCAGCGAACCGTCTCTGGAACTCTCGGCTTTGATGGTAACTGTACCTGGAATTACCAGAGAGCTTGTAGAAAACATGAGAATTGCATTTCAGGAGCTTGGAATATCCAGGGGAAGAGGATTTCTGCAGGATTATGATGAGAGTTTTTACTATTATACACTCTATCAGCGGCCAGACATCTGGAGCCGTAAGGTGGGGATGTTTCTGTTTGAAGACAGAGAGGTATCCTTTAAGAGCCTGAATATGAACGATAAGACGCGTCCTGTCCTGGTCAGTGTCGGACGGGGAGAACGCATGACGCTGCCGGAGGATCCGCGGGAGAAGGACAGTGCTTTTCAGAGCATGATTGAGCGTGCGTTCGGGGAAGATGTGTATTCTTCTGTATTCCTGATGGGAGACGGATTCTCCCGTGACTGGGCAAAGAAGTCAGTGCTGCTGCTGTGCCGTCATCGCCGTCACGTATTTATGGGAAATAACCTTTATGTAAAGGGTGCATGTTACGCTGCGAAGGAGAAGATTGAGGAGAGGATGCTGAAGGGTTATCTCTTTGTCAGCCGGGATCTTGTCCGACACAATATCGGCATGGATATGACGGTAAACGGAAGTAATACATATTATCTTCTGATACCTGCGGGCATTAACTGGTATGAGGCGGTGCGGGATGTGGATATCTTGCTGAACGGAGAGCAGGACCTGACGTTTTCTGTCAGCAGCATGGACGATGGGACCAGAAACCGCTACAGTATGGAACTTCCCGGACTTCCAAAGAGACCGGACAAGGCTACAAGACTGCATCTGCATCTGGAATATATTTCCCCGGAGGAGTGTACGATTGAGGTCAGAGACGAGGGCTTTGGCGAACTGTTTCCTTCAAGCGGTCTTACCTGGAAGGAAACCATGAGAGAATAAGGAGAGAAATATGAGTGGATACATTTTATGTCAGGTGGAAAAGGCAAAATCGCCTTACTATATAGAAAATATCAGCGTAAACATCTACTCCATAGAGGAGCTCTGCTTTTATCTTCGGCACAATATCTATCTGCTGGATGAGACGATTATTAACGAGGAACTCTGCCGCTGGATCCGTGACGAGCTGAAATTAAAGCGGCTCTATCAGAAACTCTATGCGATTCTCGACAAAGAGCATACGGTAGGAGACTTTATTCTTCCGATATTTAAGGAGATCAATTACCTTTCACTGGCAGAATTCCGCGAAATGAATGAGAAGCTTCAGCAGTTTGCCGAGCAGTCCGAAATAGTACGGCGCAAGAAAAAAGCTGACTATCTTTATGAGAATGGTAAGTTTGTAAATGCTGTAAAGGTCTATAAAAAGACCTTGGAGCTGAGGGAGGAACTGCTCAAATCAGGCGAGAGCCTGGATAACCTGGGTGTACAGTTTCTGGGCAGCATTTACAACAACATGGGATGTGCCTACGGCAGAATGTTCCAGATGGAAGAGGCGATGGAGTGTTTCCAAAAGGCAAATGATATGCTCGGATCGGAAGCTTCGCAGAGAAGCCTCCTGTATGCGTGCTGGATGTCGCATTCCCAGGAGGAATATGAAAAGTTTGCAGATTCAATGAATGCAGGTGAGAAAATCCGCCGTCAGGTGGAGGATACGATTGCCGATGTCCGCCGGGACAGCAGTGGAACCGAGGCAGCATCAGAGTATGAAAAAGTGCAGGAAATTTATAAGAAGGACAGCGGGCAGGCAGGAAAAGAAGCCATGCGGAAGCTGCTTGAGAGCTGGACAGCCAAATATCACAGACAGACAGGATATTGAATGGAATATTTTAGAAATAAAGCCGGAAATCTGAAAATGAATTTCCGGCTTTATTTCTAAATCACAAAAAAATACGAGAAGGATAACCATATTTTTGTTGACAGATATATTTTAGTGTGATAAAGTGGTACCATGTTAGAAAGAAGAAAATACTGAAATCGGAGGGAGTATATTATGAAAAGGAAAGTAATTGCAATGGTTCTGGCATCTGCGCTTGCGGCATCCATGTTTGCCGGCTGCGGATCTGAGGAGGAGAAGAGCAGTACGGCAGATGCAGGAAGCACTTCTCAGGAGAGTTCGGACGACGGGGAGAGCGCGGCAGCTGATACGACATACGGTACTGCCGAGGAAGGTAAGTTTGTTGTTGGATTTGACCAGGAGTTTCCTCCTATGGGATTTGTAGATGAAAACGGCGGATATACGGGGTTTGACCTGGAGCTGGCGGAGGAAGTTGCAAAGCGTCTGGATTTGGAGTTCGTGGCACAGCCGATTGCATGGGATGCAAAAGATATGGAGCTGTCTTCCGGTACGATTGACTGTATCTGGAATGGCTTTACAATGACAGGCAGAGAGGAAGACTATACATTCTCTGAGCCGTATCTGAATAACCGTCAGGTGTTTGTAGTGAATGAGAGCTCTGATATCCAGTCTACAGCTGATCTGGCAGGAAAGCTTGTGGAGGTACAGGCTGATTCGGCAGCAGAAACAGCTCTCAATGAAAACACGGAGCTTTCTTCCACATTTACGATGCAGGCGGTGCCGGATTATAATACGGCTATGATGGATCTGGAGCAGGGCGCGGTTGATGCGATTGCCATGGATGAGGTTGTTGCTTCTTATCAGATTACTTCCAGGGGAAGCAAGTTCCGCGTGCTGGATGAAGAGATTTCCTCAGAGGAGTACGCAGTCGGTTTCCTGAAAGGCAACGACAAGCTCAAAGAGAGCGTGGAGGGAGCGCTTCAGGAGATGGCGGACGACGGAACACTTGCGAAAGTTTCCGAGAAGTGGTTCGGATCTGACATTACCACATTTGGAAAGTAAGAAAATACAGTGGATTGCAGCGGGCGTCCGATTATTTGCGGGCGACCCGCTAAAATGGGCTTTAGGAGGTTTTTGAAATGTCGCTGATTGATATTTTTCAGCATCTGCTGCCGGGTATCGGCAAGACGATAGGAATTTTTGTCTGTACCCTGGTTTTTTCTATGCCGCTGGGGATGATTATAGCCTTCGGCAGGATGTCAAAATGCTTTATTTTGAGAAATGTGGTAAAGCTTTATATTTCAGTAATGCGCGGTACGCCGCTGATGCTGCAGCTTATGGTAGTGTATTTTGGACCGTATTTCATCTTCCGGATTCAGATCAGCAGCTCATACAGGCTGTATGCGGTGCTGATTGCGTTTGCACTGAATTATGCGGCATATTTTGCGGAGATTTACAGGGGCGGCATTGAATCCATGCCTCAGGGTCAGTATGAGGCGGCGCAGCTTCTCGGATACGGGAAAGGGCAGACATTTTTCAAAATTATTCTGCCGCAGGTGATGAAGCGGATTCTGCCGGCTGTGACGAATGAGGTCATCACGCTGGTAAAGGACACATCACTGGCGTTTTCGATTGCCTATACGGAGATGTTTACCATGGCAAAGGCGCTGGCGTCCTCACAGACGAGTGTACTGCCGTTTGTGGCTGCAGGTATCTTTTACTATGTGTTTAATCTTCTTGTGGCTGTGGTTATGGAAAAGCTTGAGAAGAAGTTATCTTATTATCGTTAGGAGTTTGTAGAAATGCTGTTGGAAATGAATCATATCAGGAAGAATTTTGACGGTGTGGATGTGCTCAGGGATATTTCGCTGTCTGTAAAGCAGGGAGAGATTGTATCAATCATCGGACCGTCCGGTTCGGGAAAATCCACACTGCTGCGGTGTGCCACAATGCTGGAGACGATTGACGGCGGGGAAATTACATACATGGGCGAAAAGGCTGTGTGGGTGGAAAATAAAAAACCGGTTTTCGCAAAAAAGGATAAAATGAAAGCGATCCGGTCATGCTATGGACTGGTATTTCAAAATTTTAATCTTTTTCCGCATTACAGCGTAATCCAGAATATCACGGATGCCCCCATTCATGTACAGAAGCGCAAAAAGGACGAGGTATTTGCCGAAGCACGTGAGCTTCTGAAAAAAATGGGGCTTTCCGATAAGGAAAATGCGTACCCATGCCAGCTTTCCGGAGGTCAGTGTCAGCGTGTTGCCATTGCAAGGGCACTGGCGCTGAACCCGAAGATTCTGTTTTTTGACGAGCCGACTTCGGCGCTTGATCCGGAGCTGACCGGCGAAGTGCTCAAGGTAATCCGTTCCCTGGCAGATCTGGATATCACCATGGTAATCGTCACGCACGAGATGAGCTTTGCGCGTGACATCTCCGACCGCATCATCTTCATGGATGGAGGCGTGATTGCCCTGGAGGGAAGTCCGGAGGAGGTCTTTGGAGCAGAGCATACCAGAATGAAGGAGTTTTTAGGGAGATTTCGTGAGAAGTGATACTATTAGGAGGCTGCTGTGCGAAGGAATTCGTACGGCAGCCTCTTCCCCTCTTGCATTTCTCACCCCCATGTTATATAATCTTACCGTGGATTCGACTGTATGGTTTTTTAATGCTTTTTCTTATAAGCAGAGCTTATAAAGTCACACCTTTTTAGAAGTACTATTAAACCACTTCCATCCGCATAAATTTCAGAGTCCCTTATAATCAGGCATCTAATCTGATGTCAATGATATAAATTAATAAAGGAGAACAAAAGGATGAGTACAGACAGATATGTAAGCCCGCTTTCTGAGCGGTATGCAAGCCGTGAGATGCAGTATATTTTTTCGCCGGACATGAAGTTCCGCACCTGGAGAAGGCTGTGGATTGCGCTGGCAGAGACTGAGAAGGAACTGGGTCTGCCGATTACCCAGGAGCAGATCGATGAGCTCAAGGCACATGCTGATGATATTAACTACGATGTGGCAAAAGAGCGTGAGCGCCAGGTGCGTCATGACGTAATGTCCCACGTGTATGCATACGGTGTACAGTGCCCGAAGGCTAAGGGAATTATTCATCTCGGAGCTACTTCCTGCTATGTGGGAGATAATACGGATATTATCGTGATGACAGAGGCACTCAAGCTTGTGAAGAAGAAACTTGTGAATGTAATTGCGGAGCTTGCAAAATTCGCAGATGAGTACAAGGCGCTTCCGACACTTGCTTTTACGCATTTTCAGCCGGCTCAGCCGACAACCGTAGGCAAGAGAGCCACACTGTGGATGCAGGAGTTTTTACTGGATCTGGAGGATATCAACTATGTGCTGGGCGGCATGAAGCTGCTTGGTTCCAAGGGAACAACAGGTACACAGGCAAGCTTCCTCGAACTGTTTGACGGAGATCAGGAGACAATTGACAAGATTGATCCGATGATTGCCGAGAAGATGGGCTTTACTGCGTGCTATCCTGTATCCGGACAGACATATTCCAGAAAGGTGGATACAAGAGTTCTCAACGTTCTCGCAGGCATTGCAGCGAGCGCGCATAAGTTCTCGAATGATATCCGTCTGCTGCAGCACTTAAAAGAGGTGGAAGAACCGTTTGAGAAGAGCCAGATCGGTTCCTCCGCAATGGCATATAAGAGAAATCCGATGCGCAGCGAGCGTATTGCTTCACTGTCCCGCTTTGTGATTGTAGATGCACTGAATCCGGCGATCACATCCGCGACACAGTGGTTTGAGAGAACACTTGATGACTCCGCAAATAAGAGACTGAGCATTCCGGAAGGTTTCCTCGCAATCGACGGTATCCTTGATCTGTGCCTGAATGTTGTGGACGGACTGGTTGTATACCCGAAAGTTATCGAGAAGAGACTGCGTTCTGAGCTGCCGTTTATGGCTACCGAGAATATTATGATGGACGCTGTAAAAGCCGGCGGAGACCGTCAGGAGCTGCATGAGAGAATCCGTGAGCTTTCCATGGAAGCAGGAAGAAATGTCAAGGTTGAGGGCAAAGACAATAATCTGCTCGAGCTGATTGCTGCAGACCCGGCATTCAACCTGACACTGGAGGATCTGCAGAAGACAATGGATCCGGCAAAATACACGGGACGCGCAGAGGTTCAGGTCAATGCATTCCTCAAGAATGTGGTAAACCCGATTCTGGAGGAGAACAAGGAGCTTCTCGGCGTAAAGGCAGAGATTAACGTATAAGCTTTTATAACTACAGATAATAAGCGGACGCTGCTTTATAAGTAATAATAAGTTTTACTTATAAGAAAAGTGTGTTAGAATAAGACGGTGGGAGAATCCCGCTAAACTAAAGGTGATATACACATAGGAGGATATGAATATGGTTAAGGCAGTTGTAGGAGCTAACTGGGGAGATGAGGGAAAAGGTAAGATTACCGATATGCTTGGCAAGGAGGCAGATATCATCGTGCGTTTCCAGGGCGGAGCCAATGCAGGCCATACCATCGTGAACGACTACGGTAAGTTTGCGCTGCACACGCTGCCGTCCGGCGTTTTCTACAGTCATACTACGAGCGTAATCGGAAACGGCGTTGCGCTGAACATTCCGGTTCTGTTCAAGGAGATTCAGGGGATTGTGGATCAGGGCGTTCCTATGCCGAAGATTAAGGTGTCTGATCGTGCGCAGATGGTAATGTCTTATCATATTTTATTTGACCAGTATGAGGAGGAGCGTCTGGGAGGCAAGTCCTTTGGCTCCACAAAATCTGGTATTGCGCCTTTTTATTCTGATAAATATGCAAAGATCGGTTTCCAGGTAAGTGAGCTGTTTATGGATAAAGACGAGCTGATGGACAAAGTTACCCGTGTATGTGAGACAAAGAATGTCATGCTGGAGCACTTATATCATAAGCCGCTGCTTGATCCGGAGAAGATCTACGAAGAACTGATGGAGTACAAGCAGATGGTGGAGCCGTATGTATGCGACGTTTCCCTGTATCTGTGGAATGCAATCAAGGAAGGTAAGGAGATCCTGCTTGAGGGACAGCTTGGTTCCCTGAAGGATCCGGATCACGGTATTTACCCTATGGTGACATCTTCCTCCACGCTTGCAGCTTACGGTGCAATCGGAGCAGGTATTCCGCCATACGAGATCAAGCAGGTTATCACAGTCTGCAAGGCATATTCCAGTGCAGTCGGTGCCGGTGCGTTTGTATCCGAGATCTTCGGCGAAGAGGCGGACGAACTGAGACGCCGCGGCGGAGACGGCGGAGAGTACGGAGCTACGACAGGACGTCCGAGACGTATGGGATGGTTCGATGTCGTTGCATCTAAGTATGGCTGCCGTATGCAGGGAACGACGGATGTTGCGTTTACTGTTCTTGATGTGCTTGGATATCTGGATGAGATTCCGGTTTGCGTAGGATATGAGATTGACGGTGAGGTTACAACAGAGTTCCCGACCACACATCTGCTGGAAAAAGCGAAACCGGTTCTGGAGACACTGCCGGGCTGGAAGTGTGATATCCGCGGTATCCGTAAATATGAGGATCTGCCGGAGAACTGCAGAAAATATATTGAATTTATTGAAGAAAAGATCGGCTTCCCGATTACAATGGTAAGCAACGGACCGGGAAGAAATGATATCATTTACCGCAAAAAATAAACGAGAATAGGAGACTATCGTTATTATGGAAAAGACAATGGACAAGATCGTAGCACTGGCAAAAAACAGAGGCTTCGTATATCCGGGTTCTGAGATCTACGGCGGACTTGCCAATACATGGGATTACGGCAATCTCGGCGTAGAGCTGAAAAATAATGTAAAGAAGGCATGGTGGCAGAAGTTCATCATGGAAAGCCCGTATAACGTGGGCGTGGACTGTGCGATTCTGATGAATCCGCAGACCTGGGTGGCTTCCGGTCATCTTGGCGGATTCTCTGATCCGCTGATGGACTGCAAGGAGTGCCATGAGCGTTTTCGCGCAGACAAGCTGATTGAAGATTACTGTGCAGAGAACGGCATTGCAATTGAGGGCAGCGTGGATTCCTGGAGCCAGGAACAGATGAAGAATTTCATCGATGAGCATCAGATTCCATGTCCTACTTGCGGCAAGCATAATTTTACGGATATCCGTCAGTTCAATCTGATGTTCAAGACATTCCAGGGTGTGACAGAGGATGCAAAGAACACCGTATACTTAAGACCTGAGACCGCGCAGGGAATCTTTGTAAACTTTAAGAATGTTCAGAGAACATCCAGAAAGAAACTTCCGTTCGGAATTGGCCAGATCGGAAAATCCTTCCGAAATGAGATTACACCGGGTAACTTTACATTCCGTACCAGAGAGTTTGAGCAGATGGAACTGGAGTTCTTCTGCAAGCCGGACACGGATCTGGAGTGGTTTGCTTACTGGAAGCAGTTCTGCCTTGACTGGCTGCACAATCTTGGTTTAAAAGATGATGAGGTGCGTTACCGTGATCACTCTCCGGAGGAGCTGTGCTTCTACAGTAAGGCTACGACGGACGTGGAGTTTAAGTTCCCGTTCGGATGGGGCGAGCTGTGGGGTATTGCAGACCGTACAGACTACGACCTGACGCAGCATCAGAATGTATCCGGACAGGATATGACATATTTTGACGATGAGAAGAATGAGCGTTACATTCCGTACGTTATCGAGCCGTCTCTGGGTGCTGACCGTATGGTACTTGCATTCCTGTGCAGCGCTTATGATGAAGAAGTTCTGGATGCGGAGAAAAATGATGTGCGTACTGTGCTTCACTTCCATCCGGTTCTGGCACCGGTGAAGATCGGTGTGCTGCCGCTGTCTAAAAAGTTAAATGAAGGTGCTTTAAAGATTTTTGAGCAGCTTTCCAAGAAGTATAATTGCGAATTTGACGATCGCGGAGCTATCGGAAAACGCTATCGCCGTCAGGATGAGATCGGTACTCCGTTCTGCATCACATACGATTTTGATTCCCAGGAGGATGGAGCTGTGACTGTGCGCGACCGCGACACAATGGAACAGGTGCGTATCAAGATCGATGAGCTGGATGCTTATTTTGCAGATAAGTTTACATTCTAAGAGGAACGATAATAACGCTTAGAAGGATCTGAAAAAAGAGCAGGATATATAAAACAATCATCTTATTCCTCTGTAGAAGAAGAGAATAAGATGATTGTTTTTTTGATGCTTTATACTGGTTACAGAAAAATTAATAATCAATCTTGAATACAGGGTCGGCAGGATATCCGCCGGCCGCTTTCTGCATACATCTCTGCACGCTGTCGCGGGAATTTCCCCAGTCTTTGTCTTTGTTCAGATAATCGTTCTTGGCTACAAACCAGTTTACTTCGTCCTCCAGCCGCTTCATATTTTCTTCCATCAGGCGAAACAGCACCGGATAAAAAGATTCCTTTTGCTTGTCGTTCAGCTTCTTTTCTGCGGTCTCTACGAGGTCTTTAAAGTGGGGAAGACAAAATCCCTTACTCTCCTGAAATAATTTTGCAAATTCAGGATTACTCTTATACATATCAAAAAATGTATCGAGATAGCGTTCGTAATTCGAGCGAAAATGATCACAGACGTAGCAGGTGGAAAGCTTTTCATCCACCCAGTGCCCAATGTTTGTGGAAGACTCCATCATACTCAGATTTGTTTTCTTCATACGGTTAAAAAAGGAAGTCTTCTGCGGTTTGAAATCCTCGATTTGTTTCTTAAGTTCTTCATTGAGTTTTTTGAAATGTGTTCCCAGAATCAGGGAAGCTCCCAGGCGATTGCCGTAGTCGTACATCATTTTATAATGGTGACGGCAGAATCCGTTTTTGTCTGTATCTGCCCGAATATCATCCTCCATGTAAGAGGCTCCGGAGCCCAGGATAAATTCGATTGCATGCTGTTCTGCCTCGCGTTCCAGAAAACAAAACGGACATTCCTCTTTTGCGTTAAACGCATCCATCAGTGGGATTGTGTAAATTGTTTCTTTCATGTGGGTGCTACCTTTCTTTTTACAGTTCGGTTCGAAAATTATACATCTATCATACTGCTATTTGAAAAGAATGTCAAAATATATGTGCTTCCAGAGAAATATAGGTGTGAATTTTTGAAAAAATAATGGGAAAATTGACAAATTCTGCGCAAAAAACGGGAGGAAAACAAAAAAATAATAACAATCATAAACAAATAAAGATACAAATTAAAAAATAACTTGTAAAATATGCACAATAACTATATAATGGTATCATGGTGCCGGAAAAGAGGGGACGATGGAAGCCTTTCTCACTGCAAAAGCGTAAAATTA
>CALWBA010000233.1 GCA_944375815.1 uncultured Lachnospiraceae bacterium
GCCTGTCCTACACTTGCCTCGATTTTTAATACCTTACCCGGTACGGATGCATTTACAGTTACAGAACCTGCAGCTGCTGCCGGTGCTGCTGCCTTCGGAGCCGGTGCCGGTGCTGCTTTCGGTGCTGCCTTCGGAGCCGGTGCCGGTGCGCCTGCCGTTGTTCCCTCTTCTACAGTGACATTATATACGTTTCCGTTTACAGTGATTGTATAATTCTTCATTCTCTATTTCCTCCTGAAACTTTAGGCTCTCTGCCATCTGCTCTTATTTACTTTCTTAATGGAACGGACTACAAATCCGTCTGTGGATGTGTTCTCAGCTGCCGCAATTGCTGCCGCTATAACGGCCACGAGCTCCGCATCATCCGTTACGTCCTCTTCTGCTGCTGCCGGAACCGGAATCGGAGTCGGTGCCGGTGCCGGTGTCTGCTCTTTCTTTTCAGCATGAGCAGCTGCTTTTTTGCTTGCAGCTCCCGCAACTACGCCGAACAGAGAGATAACAAACGTCAGGAAAATCAGCATTACGAATACGGTTGCAAGACCGATTACGAAGTTCTTTGCCGCATCCTTCATCAGTGTTCCGATCGGATAGTCTACATTAAATGCCATGCTCGTCAGTGCATTCTGATCTCCTGTGAGCAGTGCCACCTGATCTATGAGAATCTCCACTTCCGCGTCATGCTTCTCAAACTGCGCATTCACAGTACAGGTAATGGTCTCACCGTCACTCTCCACGGCAATATCATCGAGTGCGACATATCCGCCGAGATCCTCAGATGCATCTTCCCATGTGTTAATTGATCCGTAGATTCCCGGTGCAATGTACTGGTAATATTCCTTTGCCTCTGCAGCTTCTTCATCGCTGAAGCCTACGATCGTCTCCAGGTAGCTCTGAGCGACCTGCTCTACCTGGGTAACCTGCTCATCTGAGAGTCCCTCGGTCTCTGCAAAAACAGGTACGGAGGCAGTAATCACACAGGCGCCTGCCGCTGCTGCGGCAAGAAGTTTTTTTAATGTCTGCTTCATCTGCTTCACCTCTCTTAGACTGTCCCGTGTTTCTTCGGCGGGCGGCCGTCTCTCTTTGTGAATAACATTTCAAAAGCGCCTATCAGATACTTTCTTGTATCCTCAGGTTCGATGATTGTGTCAACGTATCCTCTTCTTGCAGCGCTTGTCACGTTGGACTGTAAAGCTGCATACTCTGCTGCTTTCTCATTGATTGTGGCAGCGTCTGCGTCAGCGTACATGATTTTAGCCGCAAGTTTGGCATCCATCATACCGATCTCAGCGGTCGGCCATGCATATACAATATCTGCTCCGATGGACTTGCTGTTCATTGCAAGGTATGCGCTTCCGTATGCCTTGCCGACAACTACATTTACTTTCGGAACAGTTGCATTTGCAAACGTATAGGTCAGCTTTGCAACTGCCTTGGCAATATTTGCCTCAGAGCACTTTGTAGCGTTAAATCCTGTCACATTTGTCAGTGTCAGAACCGGGATATTGAATGCATCGCAGAACTCTACAAACTCTGCTGCTTTCTTTGCTCCGCGGACACTTAATACGCTCTCCATGGACTCGGCAAGCTTGCCCTCTTCATCGTAGATCTCACAGCGGTTTGCCACTGCTCCGATGGTTGATCCGTTTAAGCGGATAAATCCTGTCACCATATCTTTCGCATAATCTGCCTTTACTTCAAAGAACAGGTTGTCATCTGCGATCTGGGACAGAGCGATGGCTGTATCTCCTGCGCAGTTTGCCAGATCCTGGCATACGCGGTTGAGATCATCTGTGCACTCCTCATAGGAGTCATTGTCCTCATTGTTGGACGGAAGCAGAGTCACAAGGGTACGGATCTGTCCGAGGATGTCTTCTTCACTTCCGACATAATCTACCAGTCCTGTTTCCTCACTCTGATATTTAGCAGCGGAGGTATCGCATTTGCTTTCAATGTTGCCCTCGATTGCATTCGGGGAGTTTACGAATAATTTCGCCTTGTTCTCCTCCATGAATGTGAAATCAGTAAGCGCCGGAACCATTGCAAGTCCGCCGCCGCAGGTACCGAAAATCGCTGTGATCTGAGGAATTACACCGCTTGCCATTGTCTGATTCATATAGAGTTCGCCAAACGCGTTCAGTGCATCTGTCGCCTCCTGCAGTCTCAGTCCTGCACAGTCGATCAGCCCTATAACCGGAGCTCCTGTCTTCATGGCAAAATCATAAATTCTGGAAATCTTCTTTGCATGCATCTCACCTATGGTTCCGTTCATCACAGACGCATCCTGGCTGTACACGTATACAAGATTGCCGTCAATTACACCGTATCCGGTGATGACACCGTCTGCCGGTGTCTCTTTTGCAGATAAGTTGAAATCTGTGCTGCGTGCAGTAACCTGTCCGCCGATTTCAACAAAACTGTTGGCGTCAAGCAAAGAGTTGATTCTCTGACTTGCTAAGCTTTGTGCTGTGTTACTCATTCTTTTCAGCCCTCCATTTTGATTTTTATGCATTAACATGCGGAACACCTGATCAGACAGGTTTCCCCATATCATGATAACAAAATTTGCCGTTTTTAATTGTATCTTGTTTTTAAGCTTTTTTCAATAGGTTTTGTTAAAAATATGACATTTACTCTGCGCTTTCTCAATAAAGCACCAGATGTTTCGGAATTCCGTTCTCGTATATCACAGAATTTTCGCCGCGGATTAACGGGCGAAGGTAGGCGAGAAGTTCTTCCGTTACATCGTTTCCGGCTTCATTGATCCACTCCAGGGGAACTTTTTTCTCCCTGTTTGAGACCTCTTTCACCGGGACACTTGTAAATTCGGCTTCATATGGCGCATCGCTTTTACGGATTACAGCTGCCATCACTGCGTTTTTGCCGTCCAGAGCGCACTGGCACGCAGTCATGCCCAGCATACGGGATTCCTGAATATCCGCAGCACTGGCGATATGTCCTGCACATCTCTGCATGAGATTCAGTTCAATAGAACGCACCTTACATCCGATTTTCTCCCGCACCAGATTTTCGAGTACTTTGCCGGCTCCGGAGATATAACTGTGACCGAAATTATCCACTGCGCCGCTCTGCACTTCCTCAGAGATGTAGATGCCGTCTTTGTTGCGGATACCCTCGCTGACTGCCACTACAACCGCATCCTGCTTCTCTAATTTTGCACGGACATCCTCGATAAAGCGCTCCGTGTCAAAGGCTGTCTCACACAGATAAATCAGGGACGGTCCCGGCTCACCGTTTTCTCTTGCGAGTGCGGAAGCCGCAGTCAGCCATCCGGCATTTCTTCCCATAACCTCTACAATCGTGACTGCTTTTGTATTGTATACATGACAGTCGCGTTCGATCTCGGAGAACGTAGCTGCGATATACTTCGCCGCTGATCCGAATCCCGGACAATGATCTGTTCCCATCAGGTCATTGTCGATGGTCTTTGGAGCTCCTACCACAAAAATATCGTCAATCCCCTTTGACGCACAGTAGGCGGAGAGTTTATCAACCGTATCCATAGAGTCGTTTCCGCCTATATATATAAAATAGGAAATTTCATGTTTCCGGAAGATATTTACGATCTCCTCAAACTGCTTCTGATCCTTTTCCAGATCCTTCAGCTTATATCTGCATGAACCCAGCGCTGCCGCGGGTGTCTGTGCAAGCAGATCCAGCTGTGCCGCACTGCGCACTTTCTCTCTGAGATCGATAAAATTCTCCGCAAAGACGCCCTGAATTCCATTTACAGCTCCTAATACTTTATCCACTTTTCCTGAAGTGTATGCACACGCAATGACACCTGCAAGCGTCGCATTAATTGCCGCAGTCGGTCCTCCGGACTGCGCTACTAATAAGTTTTTCATACAATCCTCTCCTGTATTTTGATTTTGATGTTTATTTTAGCATAAAATTCGTTGGATGCACAAGAGAAAAAGCCGCCGCACTCATACATGCGGCAGCTCTCCTATCAGCTTACTTTCTCAAACTGACTGTTATACAGATTTGCATAGAATCCACCCTTTGCAAGAAGCTCTTCATGACTGCCCTGCTCAATGATGTCTCCGTCCTTCATAACCAGAATCAGGTTGGAATCCCGGATGGTGGAGAGACGGTGGGCGATGACAAAACTCGTTCTGCCGCGCATCAGATTGTCCATTGCCTTCTGGATCTGAATCTCTGTTCTCGTGTCAACCGACGATGTAGCCTCGTCCAGAATCAGTATCCGGTTGTCTGCAAGAATTGCACGCGCAATCGTCAGAAGCTGCTTCTGTCCCTGGGAAA
>CALWBA010000234.1 GCA_944375815.1 uncultured Lachnospiraceae bacterium
GCAGAATGCGGTTGTAACTGGAGCCTTTATGAACAAGGTGGCTGGATTCCTGGATGAAGCGGGTACACAGAAGGATGAAACAAGTATTCCGTTTTACTGCTATCTTGAGATTCGTCAGGATGATAAGCCGGATGGAACACTGCTGCGCGCATGGTATCAGGACGGCAGTGTGCTCGAGCCATTTGCACCGGAGTGGGAGGCAAGACTTCAAATGGATATGGTTCCGGAGGAACCAACTCCGACGCCAACCCCGGATCCAGGCGAGCCAACCCCAACGCCAACCCCTGATCCGGGTGAACCGACGCCGACTCCGGACCCAGGCGAGCCGACGCCAACCCCGGACCCGGGTGAGCCAACGCCGACTCCGGATCCAGGCGAGCCGACGCCAACCCCGGATCCAGATGAACCGACCCCGACTCCGGATGCCCTGTCATTTCAGTATATGTCTGATTTTCGGAAAAATCTGACCGCAGAGGGAAGATATCATTTTCGCAGCACAGCTACGGGAAGCGGAGGTGTATTGACTCCTGTAACTCCGGATGAAGTATATCAGAGCTATACAAAGGAAGAACTGCAAAAGCAGATCGTAAAAAAAGAACAGGATATCCGCGGGCTGAAGCTTGATCTGAAACAGTCAGATCTGAAAATAAAGAACAAGGAAGACCAGCTTAAGAATCAGAATGTTACAAGTACCATCAACGGCGTTGTAAAAAGTGTCGGAGATCCTGCAAAGGGTGAGGTGGATGGAAAGCCGTTTATTCAGGTTGTCAGCAGTGAGGGACTTTATGTCACGGGTATGATCAGTGAGCTTATGCTTGAGGAGATTAAGGTGGGACAGCAGCTTTTTGGATATTCCTATGAGAGCGGTACCAGCTTTGAGGCTGAAATCCGAGAGATATCTCCATATCCTGCAAGCAGCAATTACTATGGAGGCATGGGAAACAGCAAAGCTTCCTATTATCCGTTTACTGCATATATAGCTGAAGCAGATGGTCTGAAAAATATGGAATATGTGGAATTGAATCTAACTGTGGGCGCATCGGATGCGTCTGAAGACGACATATATCTGAGCAATGCACTGGTGCGCACGGACGGCAGTGAGAACTATGTGATGATCCGCGGCGAGAACGGCAGGCTTAAAAAGCAGCCTGTGACCATCGGAAAAACCGTCTATGGAAATATGTACGAGATTATTGACGGACTGACCAGAGAGGATATGATCGCGTTCCCGTATGGGAGGGCAGCAAAGGAGGGAGCAAAAACCAGAGAGGTTGATCTGGATGAGTTCTATCAGTAAATAAGGGAGAAATACACGATGTTGGAAAATATTAGATTATCATTTCAGGGAATCTGGTCTCATAAGATGCGCTCTTTCCTGACCATGCTGGGTATCATCATAGGAATTGCATCCATTATCTCCATTGTCTCTACGATTAAGGGAACAAATGAGCAAATTAAGGAGAGCCTGATTGGAGCCGGAAATAACAGCATACAGATTGAGCTGTATCAGGGAGACAGTACCTACTGGATGGATCAGGGAGCACCCCAGGGCGTATCGGCGCCTGATAAAAATGTGCTCGATGAAGTGCTTGCACTGCCTGAGGTCAAAAGTGCTTCCTTCTACAACAAGAGGGACTATGCAGATTCCGTTTACTATAAGAATACATCGCTGGACGGCGGAAAGCTTCTGGGCGTAGATCAGAATTATCTGAATGCCGCAGGCTACGATATCTGTGCAGGCAGAGGTTTTGCAGAATCAGATTATAAAAACTTTAAGAAAGTGGCGGTTCTGGATGAGAAGGCGGCATCCTCGCTGTTTCAGCGGGAAAATCCTATAGGAAAGACTATTGAGCTCGGCGGGGAGCCGTTTACTGTAGTTGGGGTGGCGAAAGCCTCCGAATCCTTTGAGCCGGTAATTAATTCCTGGAACGATTATTATACGTATTACGGAGAACAGATGTCAGGATTTGTACTGGTGCCGACTTCAAGCTGGGCCATTCTCTACGGCTTTGATGAAGCACAGAATATGGTTCTGCAGGCAAACAGCACAGAGGAGATGAGCAATGCCGGAAGAAAAGCGGCAGAGATTCTGAATTCCAATCTGATTACAGACCAGGAACAGTTTAAATATAAGGCACAGGATGCACTGGAGAAGGCCAAAAACCTTCAGAAGCTGAGCGCAAGCACAAACAATCAGCTTTTGTGGATTGCGAGTATTTCTCTGCTCGTCGGCGGTATCGGTGTTATGAATATTATGCTGGTATCTGTGACGGAGAGAACCAGTGAGATAGGTCTGAAGAAGGCACTTGGAGCCAGAAAACGCACGATTCTCGGTCAGTTTCTGACAGAGGCTGCAGTTCTTACGAGCCTTGGAGGTCTGATTGGTGTAGCTGCGGGAAATGTACTGGCTAAGGTAATCTCCAAGATTTCCGGTACACCTGCAGCGATCAGTGTACCGGCAATTATAGGATCCGTTGCGTTTTCCATGCTGATCGGCATTATTTTCGGACTTCTGCCTTCCATAAAGGCAGCAAACTTAAATCCGATAGATGCACTTAGACACGAATAAGGAATAAAAAGGGGAATATATGATAAAGGCGGTTATTGCGATAGATTCATTTAAGGGGAGCCTTTCGTCTTTGGAAGCTGGAGAAGCTGCAAAAGAGGGAATTCTGCGGGTATATCCTGAAGCGGAAAATGTCCTTTTGCCGTTGGCGGATGGAGGCGAGGGGACTGTAGAAGCGCTGACGGGCGGTATGGGCGGAAACTTTGAGCGGATCACTGTCACGGGTCCGCTCGGGGAACCCGTACAGAGTGTGTATGGGATCACAGAAGCCGGAGACGGAAGAAAGATGGCAGTCCTTGAAATGGCTCAGGCGGCAGGGCTTCCCCTGGTTCCTGAAGAAAAAAGAAATCCTCTTGTCACGACGACATACGGTGTCGGGGAGATGATTCGTGATGCTGTGGAGAAAGGCTGCAGGAGATTTCTGATAGGAATCGGCGGAAGTGCGACAAATGACGGAGGTGTCGGGATGCTGCAGGCGCTTGGATTTTCATTTCTTGACAGTCAGGGAGATCCGATATGCGCGGGAGCAAAGGGGCTGCGTGATCTTGCTGCTATCCGTACAGATGGGGCGATGCCTGAACTTCGGGACTGCGTTTTTAGAATCGCATGCGATGTGACGAATCCGCTTTGCGGTGTACACGGAAGCAGCGCGGTATATGGGCCTCAAAAAGGAGCGACACCTGAGATGATATCGGCTATGGATACCTGGCTTTGGAACTATGCTGATCTGACCGGGAAAAGCCTGCCCGGTTCCTGTCCTGATGCTCCGGGTGCAGGTGCCGCAGGCGGAATGGGATTTGCTTTTCAATCCTATCTGGGAGCTGAACTTCTGCCCGGTGCAGCACTTGTTCTTGAGGAAACGAGATTTGAGGAGCATCTTGCGGATGCTGATCTCGTTCTCACCGGTGAGGGCAGGCTGGACGGACAGACTGCTATGGGCAAGGCACCGGTCGGGGCTGCCAGGATTGCCAAAGAGCATGGGATTCCTGTTCTGGCATTCTGCGGCAGCGCCGACAGGGAAGCTTCCGCCTGTAATGAAGCGGGAATTGATGCATATTTTCCAATACTGCGCACGGTCACGACTTTAGAGGAAGCGATGGATAAAGAGAACGCTTACAGAAACATGGCAGATACTGTTGAGCAGGTTATGAGAGTATGGAAATTATAAATAATCACTTCCATTAAATAACGTCACAGAAAAACAGCGGATATGTTCACGAAACGGTGTTCATATCCGCTGTTTTTAAATGGAATGAATGATTATATATTGACAAGGCAATACTCGAAAAGTATAATGAGTTTATATAAACTATTTACATAAAAAGATTATATGAGGAGTAAACAATGCCAAAGCAAAGAATTACAAAGAAAATGATTGTTGATGCTGCTTTCGAAATTGCAAGAAACAGCGGTATGGAACAGGTTATGGTCAAAAATATTGCAGATAAAATGGAATGTTCGGTACAGCCTATTTACAGCTATTGCAAAAATATGGACGGATTGAGAGAGGCTGTCATCGAACAGACCAATCTTTTTATACAGGAATATATAGCGGCACATATGAATAAAAAGGATATCTTTCGCAGTACAGGCAGAGCATATATTCAATTATCGCAGGAAGAACCGCATTTATTCAGAATCTTTATTCTGCATCAGAGGAGAGGAATTTCCTCACTGAATGATTTATATCAGTCTGAAACCAATCCCCAAATTGCCAAATTTATTGGGGAGCAATTGGGCATCAGCCAGGAACAGGCAAGGCAGCTGCATATGAATATGCTCATCTACACGATAGGACTGGGCACAGTCTTTTCGGTAACAACACCGGGAATTCCAACAGATGAAATATATTTACAGCTTGAAAATGCATATGAAGCTTTTTTGGAACAGTCAATGAAAAAAAGTAAATAAAAGTCAAACCAATCGGGAGGGGCGGTCTTGAAAGAGGGAATTATCCTTTACAAATCTAAATACGGAGCCGCAAAAAAGTATGCGGGATGGCTTCAGGAGAATACGCACTTTGAATGTATGGAAATATCGAAAGCAGATATAAGTGAAGTGATGCAGTATGAAACGGTCATTTTATGCGGAGGAATCTATGCTTCCGAAATTGCAGGACTTTCATTTTTAAAAAAGAATATGGGCAGGTTGAGAAATAAGAAAACGGCGATATTATGTGTGGGAGCTTCACCTTATGATGAAAAAGCGATTGCAGAAATCAAGGCACATAATTTAACAGGTGACTTAAAGAATATTCCGATATTTTACGGCAGAGGAACATGGGATGAAAAAAGAATGCGATTTATGGACAGGGCTTTATCCCGAATGTTACACAGATTAATAGCAAAGAAAGATCCGGCTACATATGAGCCGTGGATGGAAGCACTTATGTGCGCTTACGGAAAAAGCTGCGACTGGACGGATAAGAAGTACATATATCCATTGTTGAATCATCTGGGCAAACGGCTTCCTTTGGAAACGGAATAAAAGCAGATGGATGAAAATAAGCTGCCGCATTTGCCGACAGCTTATTTTCCGCGCTTGCTCACAGTACTGACAAAAGTTCTTCAATAGTCTTCCCGGAAGCCTGAATTTTTTGGAAGAGAGCATCTTTTTTCTCATCCTCAATACTCTTTTCCAACGCCCGCTTTTTTGCCCTGAGCTCCCGAAGGAGCGCTTCCTGGTTCTCGATCTCCGAGAGCAGATCGGTTAGTTTTTCCTGTGAGGTACGCGTGTCCTTTTTTCTTCCTCTTGGCATTTTCCCACCTCCGATTACACATATTATAGTCGGCAAAATGGAAAAATATGCATAAAGTTTTAGAAACCGAGTTCTTCTCCGACTAAAATAACGATAATCCTTCCGTCATGGCGTGATTTTCTGGTGATAAGCGTCTGGCAGCAAATGCAGCTGGGGCTTAAACAGTCAGAGCATACACCGGTCGCCGCACATGGGGTAGAAGCGCCGACGCGGGCAGCGTTTGGAGGACAGGCGAATGTCTTGACGCGTGCCATGGCAGTGTCAAGGTCTGCAGCAAGCTTATTCATGCCTGCGGCGATAATCACATGGCTGGGGCCGTAGGCGATGCAGGCAACACGGTTGCTGTTGCCGTCAATATTTACGAGCTCTCCGTCAAGTGTAATCGCGTTTGTGCTTGCCAGAAAATAATCAGCGCAGACCATTCTGCCGTAGAGAGCCCGGCTCTCTTCGGGAGTCTTTGCTGTCGCGCGGTCGATAAGTTCGTAGTTCTTTTCCCTGACAGCATCGAAAATACCGAGCTGCGCCATTGTCTCAGTGCCGCCCCAGGTAATTGAAGATCCCTCCGGCATCAGAGAAAGAATTTTGTTCCTGGCTTCTTCTTTTGTGGCACAGTAATATCCGGTCATGTTGCGTTTTTCCAGATTTCTGATCACGGTGGCGGCTGTACGTTCATAACTGAGTGCTTTGTAGTCCATAAAAAATACCTCCTAGTATGATTTGAGATGCTTAAAAATTGCAGAGTGTACTCCTTAAAATATTTTAAATCAATCTGGTGAGAATGTCCAGTTTTGTGTTGAATCCAATTGGAGAGAATGATAAAATATAGACAAAGATTACCGTTAGTAAATTATGTCCTGCAAAGCGCACATAGGGCATCATTAGGCATAAGGAGGGACTTCCCATGAATGATTTAACAAAGCAGAACATATTGAAAAATCGTGAACTTTTAAAGGCATACACCGCAGCTGATGCTGCTGCGGAACCTACAGATCAGCAGCAGAAGCTGCCGTTCCCGCTTCCGGAAAAAGAGCCGTGCGGCGGTGCAGTTATAGAGCTTCCGACAGACTTTGAGAAGATAGCCGGGACAAAGAGTCTGTACGATCTGATTGCAGGCAGAGAGAGCTGCAGAGAGTATGCAGAAGAGCCTGTAACGCTCCATGAACTGTCCTTTCTTCTCTGGGCAACCCAGGGAGTGAGAAAATTTGCAGGGAGATATCATCAGGTGACTTTCCGAAATGTGCCGTCTGCAGGAAGCCGCCATGCATTTGAGACATATCTGTTTGTTCGGAATGTAGAAGGCGCTGCGCCCGGAATTTACCATTATCTTGCCTCGAAGCATGCACTTGAACTCTGGGATGCACGTGCAGACTTTACGGAAGATCTGGAGAAAGCTCTGGGAGGACAGACTTTTGCGGCAAAGGCACCGGTTATTTTTGTATGGAGTGCAGTGCCGTACCGTATGGAATGGCGCTATGGTATGAAATCTCACAAGTATCTGATGATTGATGCCGGACATATGTGTGAGAACCTGTATCTGGCATGCGAGTCGATTGGCTGCGGAACCTGTGCGATTGGAGCTTACGACCAGGAACTGCTGGACGAGCTTTTAGGATTTGAACCGGGACCGTCGGCAGAACAGAACTATGAATGCTCTGTATATGCAGCACCAGTCGGAAAACGTACAAAATAACGAAATAAAAATCCTGTAAACTATAATTTTAAGAAAAAAATAATAAAAAGTTCACATGGTTTTCAACCTTTTTTCGTCATAATCGCTTATAATAAAAGCGCAGGAGGGCAAAGATATGCCTTTCGGTAGAAAATCGGCAGTACCGAGAAGAGAGTAAGGAGTTTAAAGATATGAATATACTGTTTTTCCTAACACCAAAGAGTGAAGTGGCTTACATTGAGGAAAACGATACGCTGCGTCAGGCGCTGGAGAAGATGGAGTATCATAAATACACGGC
>CALWBA010000235.1 GCA_944375815.1 uncultured Lachnospiraceae bacterium
CGCCATATTTCCAAGATGGTATATACGAAGGTTGTTACCAATAAATCTCCGTGGCTGGCAAATGCACAGCTGGGCGGCGTTTACTGCAATCCTGCATCCCACGGCGAGGGCCGTTTTGTGGCAAATGACGAGTGGCTGCAGAAACTTTTCGCAAACGGACAGGTAGCGACTCAGTACTGCGATCTGGACGGAAACGTTTCTATGGACGAGGAGTGGAATGTAAACGGTTCCTATGCAGCAATCGAGGGTATTACCAGCCCGGATGGACGTGTGCTTGGAAAGATGGCACATTCCGAGAGACGCGGCGATGGCGTAGCAGTTAATATTTACGGCGAGCAGGATCTGAAGATCTTTGAGTCCGGCGTAGCATATTTCAAATAAAATACAAATAAGGGAAGGGCGCAGTCGGTAAAGGACTGCGCCTTTTCTGGACAGACAGATGCCTCGACTGCAACAGAAGGCACCGATACTCAAAGCAGAATACTAAAAAATATGGAAAAAATGGGGATTAAGCAGTATAATTTATAAATGAGCAACAATGTGCCGCGACACAGATTTTAGAAAGGATGAGGGAACATGAAAGTTTTATTATTAAATGGCAGCCCGAGAAAAGAAGGATGCACCTACACTGCTCTGTGTGAAATAGCAGATACTCTGAAGAAAGAAGGCGTGGAGAGCGTGATTTTTCAGGCTGGAAATCCGGAGACGGAGAATGTAAAAGCTTCTGCTGAGCTGATGAAAGAGTGTGATGCGCTGATCGTAGGCTCTCCGGTATACTGGGCTTCTCCATCGGGACAGATCATTGAGTTCATGGATAAGTTCAGTTCACTGGCAGGAAAATATATGGTATTAAAGCCGGCAGCCGCAGTTGCATCCGCAAGACGTGCAGGAACTACAGCAACGCTCGATGTGCTGATGAAGTATTTCTCTTTCCATCAGATGCCTGTTGTATCTTCCAACTACTGGAACATGGTTCACGGCAATACACCTGATGAGGTTCGCCGCGATGAGGAAGGATTACAGATTATGCGTGTACTCGGAAAGAACATGGCATGGCTGCTGAAATGCCTGGAGGCAGGCAGAAATGCAGGTGTAGCTGCTCCGGAAGCAGAGGAAAAGATCAAGACGAATTTTATCCGCTGAAAGAAAAGAAAATATCTGGTCATTGCTGACCTGTAATCAAAGGAAGACCGGCGCCGGGCATGTACTCTGAAAGGAGAAACGTGTCCGGCGCTTTTGTGAACAATTCGAATTATCAGAAGGAACCGGTCTTGACATTTCACAGGATTCGGTATAAAATAGGTAATGTTCAAAAAATGAACAAAGAAAGGTATCATTTTGAGAGAGATAAATCATGGACAAGTATTACCGAATTTTATATGAACTGAATAACAGAGGATTTCAGAATCAGCGCGTTCTTGCGGAAGCATCCGGAATGTCGCTGGGGCAGGTAAATACGCTTCTGCGGCAGATGGAGGAAATCGGGTATCTGAGGCGGGTGCAAAGAGAGTATCTGCTGACGCCGGAAGGCGAAGCGCTGCTGGAAAAGGAGACCAGGAAGAAGCAGATAGAGAAGCTTGCCATGGCAGGACATACGGAAAGCGTACGGACGGCTGTGATTCTGGCAGCAGGCGGAAATTCATGCTTTGAAGATCCGATAGGACTTCTGCAGATCGATGGGACAGCGGTGATAGAGTATATCATGCAGTATTTGAATCAGGCCAATATCGAGAAAATTTATATCGTCACAGGATATAAAAAGGAGATGTTTGCGTCATATTTTAAGAAACGGTCTGTTACGATTGTGGAAAATCCGCGCTATAAGTGGACAGGGACAATGGAATCGCTGGCAGCTGTGAAGGAATTGGTACATGAGGACTTCCTGCTTGTGGAGAGCAATCAGATTTTTGAGGAGACTGCGGTTACTGCTTTGCTGGAGCATCCGGCAGCAAGCTGTATTCTTCTGGCAAATCCAAGCGGTTCCCGCGATGAGGCATATGTGGAACTTAATGAGGACGGTACGCTGTTTCGGATTTCCAAGGATATCCGGCAGATGAACCGGATTGACGGGGAGATGATTGGAATCAGCAAGATCAGCTATCCGCTTTTTGTAAAAATGCTGGAGTACTTTTCAAAAAATCAGAATCCGATGCTTAATTATGAGTATGTGATCGAGAACATCGGAAGAGTCTATCAGATTCAGGGAGTCATGGCAGATGATCTTGCATGGAGCGTGATTGAAAATCCGCAGCTCTACCGCAAGGCGGAGAAGCTGATTTATCCCAAGATCCAGAAGCGTGCCCGGCTGCGCAGGGAGAATAATGCCAGGGAGGTTTTCCGCGCATGTATGAATATGAAGCCGCAGGAAATCCTGGATTGCCGGATTGCCGGGGGGATGACCAACACAAACTACCGTATCCGAACCGTGCGGGGAAATTTCGTACTTAGGATACCGGGCGTCTGTACGGATGTGATGATTAACAGGAAAAACGAGAGAAAAAATTTAGAAGAAGCATCCAGACTGGGACTGAATCCACGGACAATCTGCTTTGATGAAAATACGGGAGTAAAAATCTCAGAATACATAGAAGGGGCGAATACGCTGAACGGCAAGACAGCACGTCTTGAGGAAAATATTCGCAGAACTACAGAGATTTTAAGAAAGCTCCATGAATCAGATATGAAGATGAGCGGAGAATTCCAGGTTTTTGATGAGTACGAAAAGTATAAGGAGCTGGCGCGCGGAGGAGAATTTTATCCGGGATTTCAGGAAATGGACGATTGGTTCTGCGGGCTTAAAAAGCGCCTGGAAGAACTGGGAGATGAGAAAAAACCATGTCATAATGATCTTGTTGCAGAGAACCTGATAGAGGACAGCACAGGAAGAATGTATTTGATAGACTGGGAATATTCCGGTTACAATGATCCTGTCTGGGATCTGGCGTCGCATCTGCTGGAATGTGAATTTACCCCCGTGGAGGAGGAACTGTTCCTGCAGTATTACTACTCACGCGAGGCAAATGAAACGGAACAGGAGAAACTGTTGATCTACAAAATCTGCCAGGATATGCTCTGGAGTGTCTGGACGATTTCAAAGGAAATGAGAGGAGAGCATTTCGGCTCCTACGGACAGGACAGATTTTTGAGAGCTCTGGAAATGAGGAAAGATTATGAAAAAAGATACAGAAAATAAGAGACACAGTGATATAGACTGGAGCATCACCGCGCTTCCGCTCGCGATTATTCTGGTGCTCACCATACTGCTGATGTGTTTTCCCGAGCGGTCGAAGGCAGTAGTGGATGAAATAAGAAGCTTTTTTGTAAATGAGCTTGGGTTTTTCTATATCCTTCTGGGTCTCGGCGTGATTTTTATTTCCGTCGGTATCGCACTGTCCCGTCACGGAAAGATCCGTCTGGGAACACTCGAGAAACCTAAATATGGAAATTTCCAGTGGGGCGCTATGATATTTACCTCAGGGCTGGCAGCTGACGTACTGTACTGGTCATTGATTGAATGGGCGTATTATTTTAACGCAGATCCGTTCGGAACCGGAAATATGTCGCTGGCAGAGAGACAGGATACGGCTTCGATGTATCCGCTGTTTCACTGGGGACCGATTCCCTGGGCATTCTATATGCTTCCGTCATGTGCGTATGCATATATGATTTTTGTGAAGAAAAGAAAGCGCCAGAGAATATCCGAGGCATGCCGCCCGATTCTGAAACACCATGTTGACGGTATTCCGGGAAAGGTCATTGATTCATTTGCCATTGTCGGCCTTCTTGCGGGAACGGCAACCACGTTTTCTATGGCAACGCCTCTGCTGGCCAAGGCAGCATCTGTTGTATTCGGCATTCCGGATTCCACGGGGCTTTCGGTGGCTCTTCTGTGTATCATAGGGGCTGTATTTATTATAGCGGTGCTTAAGGGAATGAAGGCTATTTCTTATCTGGCATCTGCATGTGTAGGCATTTTCGGGCTTCTGCTGGCTATATTTTTTCTGTTCGGCCCCAAGATCTATATTATTGAGACGGGAATCACGGCTGTCGGAAATATGTTTAATAACTTTCTGCGCCTGAGCACATGGATGGATCCGCTGCGTGTTACGGGGGATGGCGAAAGCGGCTTCCCTCAGACATGGACCATTTTTTACTGGGCCTACTGGGTTGCCTGGTTTGTAGCAATTCCATTTTTTATTGCAAAAATATCAGAGGGACGGACCATCCGACAGACTATTTTTGGCGGATTAATCAGCGGACTTGCCGGAACGTACCTGTCCTTTATCGTATTCGGCGGATTTGGAATGCACATGCAGACTGCCGGCAAGGCAGATCTGGCGGGCATGCTTGCATAAGGGGCGGCAGGGGCAGAAATTGGCATGACTATGTTCAGCGAACTTCCAGGCACTGAACTTGCACGGCTGGTGCTGATCGTT
>CALWBA010000236.1 GCA_944375815.1 uncultured Lachnospiraceae bacterium
GGCAATACACCTCCATTTACATTATATAAATGTCTTCTTTTAAAGTCAATTTAAATTAGCCTATTCAGAGATTTTTTCGTCATATGTTCGTTTTATTTTCATTATTGCCATTTCTTTTGATTAATAATTAAAAATTTTCGCAAACTAACCTGTCATACAGTTCCTCCATACTTTTCGACAATCTTTATCATCTGGTCAAACTGCTCCTCCATCTCCTTAACCAGACAAAACTGCGTGCGCGCCCGCACCAGATTATGCTCCGGATAAGCCGTTTTAAAATACGTATCCCCCTGAAGGAAATCCGCCAGGAACCGGATACCGCACTCCAGCGTCATCAGCCGCGCACCCCACGGAAGACTTGCAAGCTCCTGCGCAGTGAGCACATCCTTTGCCATCTCCAGATACCCCTTCACATACAGCTCATACAGATGAATATCGAAATGCACCCTGTTGAGATCTCTCTCATCCTCCTCCGCTGTGGATGCCCCAAAACGGATGGAATCCCCAAAATCGTTAGCTGCCAGCCCCGGCATAATCGTATCCAGATCAATGATGCACAGACCTCTGCCCGTCTCTTTGTCAAACAGGATATTATTCAGCTTTGTATCATTATGCGTAACCCTCAGAGGAAGCTGTCCGTTCTGAAGCTGCTCCATCAGAATGCCGCAGTCCTTCTCCCTTTCAAGAGCAAATGCAATCTCAGGACGGCATAATCTGGCGCGGTTCTTCACATCGCTCTGTACCGCCAGCGAAAAATCACGGAAACGCTTCACCGTATCGTGAAACTGAGGGATCGTCTCAAACAGCTGCTCTGCCGGATAATCTCCGAGCTGCTTTAAGAAACGGCCGAAGCTGCGCGCGGATTCATAGAACTGCTCCGGACGCTCCACCTGCTGATAGCAGACGGAATCCGAAATATAATTCAGGCAGCGCCACGGCTGGCCCTCATCATCCTCAAAGTAATTCTCTCCGCTCTTCGTCTTAATATAAGACAGCGTCTCCCGGTCCGCATCCCCGCCTTCGCTGCGGATCACCTCCCGCAGATACTCTGTCACTGAGAAAATATTCTCCATCACCTGTCCGGGATTCTTGAACACGTTGATATTCATACGCTGCAGGACATAAAGAGGCTCGTCTTTTCCGCCCTCAACCGGCATATAGACCGCATACGTCTCATTGATATGGCCCTCTCCGAACGGCTTCACATAACTGCAGTGCGGGCCGAAGCCAAACGCGTAAACGGCATCCTCCAGTGCGCGGCTGTCCGCTCCCTCAATCTTCCTTCTGGTGGAAAAAATCACCTCTCCGGCCTCCACGCGGCTGCCCGGAGCAATCGTACAGTTGGCCTTCACAATGCTGCCAAGCCCCACGTGCGCACCGCAGCCGACTGATGAATCATGATCCACGACAGCGCCGCTGTTAATCAGAGCCGCGCGTCCGATGTGCGTGTGCGTATTGACTACCGCCCTCTGCATCACAAAACATCCCTGCTCGAGCACGGCACTGGGACTTACCACTGCTGACGGGTGCACAATCGGCGGCACCTCGTATCCCGCCGCAAGAAGCCTGTCCGTCCAGTAAAGGCGCGTATGGTTATTGCCGAAGGCAGCCACAGCGACCTGATATTCCTCATGTTTCACCAGATAGTCACAGCACTTTCCAACCACATCGGACCCCTTCGCCGCATCATCCAGAAACACAATCTTATCATATCCCAGCAGTCCGGCAGTCTCTTTGACCATCTGACCGAAACCGCCAGCTCCAAGAATCAGTAAACTTTTCATTTTTCATTTGTCTCCTATATGTATTATTTCTTTAAAGCCGCCGCAATCTCTCCCAGGCGCTCTCTGCATTTCCATACCCCGGACACATCCCCGCTGTTCTCATTTTGCCGAAGCATGACCGGAAGCTCACCAAAAGAAATCTCCCCGGTAACAGACGTCCATCGGCTGCATAATCCGCTGTCTTCCATATACTGATGCGCTTCCTGTTCCCGCTCCAGAAAGCTGACGGCACGGTTCTTATCCAGAATCCCGCATTCATGCAGCCGCAGCGTCATTGCCGCATAGGATAATCCAAAACAGTCCGCCAACTGCACAATATCCCGAAGCCTCAGCTGTGTACGGTCCATATCATACAGCACCATCCTGTCTACAATCTCCGGAGAAGGGGCCAGAATCAGCCCTGCAAATGCCTGCGCCTGCAGATCTTCGTAACCCTCCAGATAAATAGAACCCTTCTGCGGAAACGCAGACGGCTTTCCCTCAATAAACCTCCGCATAAAAAACAGCTCATACGCGGCTGCAAATAACTGCTTCTCCAGCGAAAGCGCTGTGTTTATCACGCAGAATACCACATTTTCTCTGACAACAGAAAAAGCCCTGAGCTTTTCATCCCCAACAGGGAATCGAAACAGCTCCAGAGCTTTATGATTCTTCCTTGCAAAATTTCTGATGATAGAAAAAATATCATCCCGCAGCAAAAAATTTCCGTACTGCGCCCGGAAGTTTCCGGCCTCCTCTCTGATCCTGCCGTATTGCTTCCTGTCCATGCTGAATAAAATTCTGTCCAATCTGTCTCCTGTCATACATACTCCCGTCTCTTTCTGCCCGTCAGACTTCTGCGCTGTGCCAGATACATCTCTATCAGTTCCTCTGCTGTCTCTATTCCCTGCAGTGCTTCCGTTCCGGAGACCTGCTGCCGGAAAACCGAAAGCGGATCTTCCTGCGCATCCCTTCCGCTGCTGTCCATCAGCATGTCCATCGGAACG